>NZ_CP061303.1:1036311-1381749 GCF_018687695.1 Polynucleobacter sp. MG-6-Vaara-E2 | reverse complement strand
AGTAAACCAAGCTGCTCAAGCAGCCCAAGCAGCTTCTAACCAGGCGCCAACGATCACGCTAACCCCAGAGATCGCTAGTGCGATTCGGGAGTTACAGCAGCAAGCTAAACCGGTTAACGCAGCTCAGGCCAGCGCCTTAGAGCAGTTAAAAGGTCTGGTGGCCCAAGTAGCTCAAGCTACCCCTAACCAAGCACCTACCATCGTGCTGACCCAAGACCAGATCAATGCCATTCGCGATCTTGCGCAGCAAAGTAATACACCGCTAGCACCCCAATTGGCTAGCCTAGTAAACCAAGCTGCTCAAGCAGCCCAAGCAGCTTCTAACCAGGCGCCAACGATCACGCTAACCCCAGAGATCGCTAGTGCGATTCGGGAGTTACAGCAGCAAGCTAAACCGGTTAACGCAGCTCAGGAAGTGCCAAAAGAATCTGCATCAGACCTAAACCCTGCTATTACAGTTGCCTCCCCAAGCCCGTTAGCATCTGCAAGGCCAGCCACGCACATGCTCTCAGATAAAGTAATTGGGGTAGATAGTAATTCTGGCTTAACCAAAAACCTTCAAAGCTCTAAAAATTCTGACAACTCGGTCACACCTTTATTTGCAGGTCAAGTAACTAAAGATAATTTAGGGGTTGATAATTTCACACGTACCGTAACTGACCCTGATCATCAAATCAAGGGGCAAGAAAAAGTGACTGATTTAAGTGCCCAAGATCCCAACAACCTAACCGCTGCAAATAGCGGTCTGGCTCGCTTAGATAATCACACGCCGGAAGCCGTTCAGAAGTTCCAAATCAAGCAATCAGAGACCTCCCTAGTGAGTGGTCCCTTACATAGCGAGATTATGAGCGCTGCCAAGTCGGGTGGTGGCCGCATTATGTTTGAGGTAACACCACCAGAGCAAGGCACTATCCGGATCGATTTACGGATTAATCAAAGTGGTCAGGCTCACCTAATCGTCGAGGGTGCTAGTGATGCCACAAAATCTCGCCTAGACCAAGGCGGTCAAAATCTCAAGCAAGAATTTGCTCAAATGGGTTTAAATCTCTCGCTAGATCTTAGGCAGGGAAATCAGTCACAACAGGCTTCAGGTCAATCCTTTGCCAATGCCCGCCAGGATTATTATGCTAAGCAGCAGATTGTAGATTCCGCCTCTAAAACCATGATAAGTACTGGTTTTGTAAGTTCGGGTAATAATAAGAGCGAAAGCGGTACAGTTCATCTGTTCGCTTAAAATCGTAATAAAAAAAAGGATTTAGCATGGCAGATGAAGAACGCATAGAGCCTACCTTAGATGCGGACGCGCCTCCGCCCCAAGCCATACCTCATGAGCCGGAAGCAGAAGAGGTAAAACCTAAGAGTAAAAAAGGTTTATTCATCATCATTGGATTGGTTGTAGTTCTGGCCGGAGCGGTTGGTGGATATTTTTATATGCAACACAAGGCTGAACTCAAAAGGGAGCAAGAAGCCGAAGAAAAACGACCAGAAAATATTCTCAAGCGCCAGTTGATGGAGCGTAAAGAAAATGCAGCCCCAATTTATATTGCTCTAGATGAAATGATCGTTAACTTACCTGGCAGGGGTGGTGAGCACTACTTGCAGGCTAAGATTGTTCTTAGAACGAACGATAGTTCTACTGAAGATAAGATCAAGACATTCAATCCCATCATCAGGGATAAGATTATTACTGTTTTATCCTCCCGCCAAATGCAAGAGTTAGCAACTGTTGAGGGCAAAACTATGCTGGCCCGCGAGATTGCTTTGGTGATTAACTCGATTATTGCGCCGCAACTGACTGCAATTTACATACTGCAACAACAGCCCACCACTGCTGATATTCAAAATCTGGAGAGAATCGGTGCTGTACCAAAAGAAACTTCTACAGGTCAGAAGATTTCTGGCGAAGCAGCTAAGGCAGCGGCAGAGTTTTGGAATGTCACAGAGATGGACTTACCTGTCCAAGCAGTATTATTTAGCTCATTTGTAATGCAGTAAAATAGAAGCTGGACAGTCCACTTAGGAAGATATGGCGACAGGAGCAATCAATGTCGAGATGAACATTGCAGCTGAAGATCAGCAATCAATGTTCGACAAATCGAAGATTATTGCTCGTCGGCGCATGCCGACATTGGAGCTTATTCACGAACGCTTCTGTCGGGCGGTTCGTCTATCCTTGTTCAATATGATTCGTGCGCCGATTGAGGTGCAGATGCATATGCCTAGCGTCAAAAGCTACGAGCAATTCGTATCTGAATTTCCTGAACGTACCAATATTAATATCGTCGGTATTCGTCCACTGCGAGGCGTTGGGTGCTGGATTGTTGATCCAGGTGTAGTTTATATCGCGATTGATAATATGTTTGGCGGTGAAGGTCGCTTGGCGCCAAGGCTTGCATTGCGCGAATACACGCCAACGGAGTTGCGCATTATTCGTCGCCTAGTCGATGCTCTACTCAATGACTATGAGAAAGCTTGGAAAGCAGTGTATGAAATTAAGTTTGATTTCATGCGTCAAGAGACTAATTTCGGATTTGCCAAGATTACCTCTCCTGGGGAGATGGTTTTGCATTCTAAATTTACTATTGAGATTAACGGCAGACCAGGTGATGTTGACCTCTGTATTCCATTTTGGGTAATGGAGCCTATCAAGGCAATTTTGTATAACAACATGCAAGGCTTCGCAAGTGAGCCAGATGAACATTGGACGAACTTATTAAACGATCAGGTTCATGAAGCTCCGGTTACTGCAGTTGCTGTATTGGCTCGTAAGCAGATGCTTTTGCGTGAAGTGACCTCCTTATCTGTGGGAGATATCATCCCCATTGAAATTAATGACCCCGTGACCGTTTATGTGGATGGCTTGCCGGTAATTAAGGGGCAATATGGCGTGAAAGAAGGGCGATATTCAGTTAAGGTCAGTACGATTCAGCACCCCGCAGAATTCCTCAAGAGCCCTCTAGAGAAGGCGCGTCTTGGGCCTAGCATGATGCGAAGTGCTGAAAAAGGTGAGCTTTATGAGCAACTTGCAGAAAACACTCAAGTGCCCGCCCCAATACGAGCCTCTGAACCTGCTCAAAGAGATGTCTCAGGCGATACAATGGATCCACTTGCGAACGCTTTTGAGCCCAATGATTCCGTGGATCAAACTGGCTCAGCACAAGAATAAAAGAGGACCAAGATGGCTGAAAACGATAATGATTTAGCAAAAACACTGACGAGCGCTGATGTTTCTGGGTCCCTTCGCAAGGCGACATTTAATAATCTAGAAGATGGCGCTAAAGCTGGTGCGGACTTTAACGATATTGATCTAGTGATGGATGTACCGGTTCAAGTCACAGTTGAACTTGGACGTGCCAAGATGCAAATTCGCAATCTATTGAATCTGACGTATGGATCAGTGATTGAGTTAGATATATTAGCTGGTGAACCATTGGAAGTGGTGGTAAATGGTTGCCTAGTGGCTCAGGGCGAAGTGGTGATTGTGAATGATCGCTATGGTATTCGCTTAACCGATATCGTGACACCCGCAGAGCGTCTGCGTAAAATAAACCGTTAATTCTCAATGGGCACCTCAGTTGGAGGCATGTTGCTTTTTTCGTTCATCTGGCTGGCGCTAGCTGCCGCATTGATTTGGGTTGTTGCTTATTTAGTTAAGCGGGACTCTGCAGTACGCGCAAGTAATCCCCACGTCATGATTTTGGCTCAGCAGGCTTTAGGCCCTAGAGAGCGGGTGATTATTGTGAATGTTCTCAATCGAATCTTGGTGATTGGCCATACTCCTACCCAAGTCAATTTGTTAACCGAACTAGACCCAGAAGATGTTGCCCATTTAAAACCGCAGCCTAGTAATGTTGATTTTGCAAATCAATTAAGACGCTTGGTCAAGAGGAATCGCGGTTGAAAAATAAAAATACCTTCTTCATTACTGGGGCAATAGGGTTACTCGGATTTTTCCCATTAATAGCATGGAGTCAGACGCTACCGCTAGTGACTGCTAAGCAGGCTGGTGGTGGAACACTATATTCTGTTCCAGTTGAGACGCTCCTAGCAATCACCGCGCTGAGTTTTTTACCGGCAGCCTTGGTTTTAATGACAAGCTTTACCAGGATTTTGATTGTATTTTCTCTATTACGTCAGGCTCTTGGTTTAACAACGATGCCACCTAATATTGTCTTAATTGGACTTTCATTGTTTTTGACTTTATTCATTATGAATCCGGTCTTTGATTCAATTTATAAGAATGCCTATCAACCATACTCCATTGGAAAGATGGGATTTCCGCAAGCGGTTGAAGTTGGTGCAAAGCCCTTAAAAGAGTTTATGTTAAAGCAAACTCGTAAAGATGATTTGAACCTATTCGTAAAGATGTATGGCAAAGAAATTCAAGCGCGCGAAGATGTTCCGTTTACCGTCTTAATTCCAGCGTTTGCGATTTCAGAAATTAAGACAGGGTTCCTAATTGGCTTTGTGATCTTCCTCCCATTTTTAGTGATTGATTTTGCAGTAGCTAGCATCTTAACCTCGCTTGGTATGGTGATGGTCTCACCAATGATGTTTTCCTTGCCGATCAAATTGATTGTGTTTACCTTGGCGGATGGATGGGCCTTGCTCTCGACCTCATTAGTTCAAAGCTACATTAATTAATTGTCATGGAGAGCGGAGTCATTCTTGATTTGGTGTATCAGGCTTTAAGGATGGCAGCAGTTTTAGCAGGGCCGGTACTCATGGCTTTACTAGTAGTTGGATTGGTCATCGGTATTTTGCAGGCGGCAACTTCTGTCAATGAGTCGACCGTTGCATTTGTCCCAAAGCTGATTGTATTTGCTGCTGTCATTGTCATTATCGGGCCTGTTAGTTTGTCCTTATTCACAGACTACATCAAAGAGCTGTTTGCCCGCATACCCGGTTTAGTGAATTAACTTATGTTGACCATTACCGGTCTACAAATTGAGCAATACATGGCAATCTTTATGTTTGCCTCGCTTCGCGTTTTTGGATTATTTCTTACTGCTCCGATGTTTGCAATGCGAACGGTGCCGATGCAATTTCGTTTATTTATTTCTTTGGCGTTTGGTATTTATCTGATGCCGGTACTGGGGACCGAAAAAATTCCTTATCCAGGAGAGATTACGTTTTTTGCTTCTGCAATTGAGTTAGCCATTGGCGCCTTTATTGGGTTTGTAGTGCGCATTGCATTTATGGTTTTTGACATTGCAGCAGAAGTTCTGTCCTTTTTATCAGGCTTTAGTTTTGCTTCTTCTAGCTTTCGGGATCCTACTTTAGATTCTGGATTGGTATCGCAATTTATTGCTTTAACTGTATTAGCGCTAGTATTTGCTCTCAATATTCATCTAGTCCTAATTGATCTAGTGCTGACCAGTTTTAAAACGGTGCCATTAGGTGTGTGGCCTCAATCTTGGACCTCAAAAGGGTTGGTAGATTTATTTTCTGCTTCATTTCGTTTGGGCTTGGTACTATCAATGCCGGTGCTATTGGTTTACACGATGTTTAATTTAACGCAAGCTTTTTTGGGAAGAACTAGTCCACAGATGAATTTATTTTCAATCGGTTTTGCTGTTAGCATACCCTTAGCCTTTTTGGTTATCTTTATGATCTTGCCTGACCTACAGATTATCTTAGAGCGCTCGCTTGAAGACCCTTTGCAGCTTATTCGACAAGGTGTGGAAAGACCAAATGCAAAATAAGTTCAATATAAAATTTCTCATTAAATATCTAGGCGGCCTTTTATTTATCATTGCGAGTTTTTCGGCTTCCTGTCAAAGTACTGATCGATCTGATGTAAACGCTTTGCAAACGGGTTCAGTTGAGGAGGGACTGAGCCGAAAGGAGCAAGTTGTCATACAGCAGAATTCATTGAATCAACCCCTCGATCTTTTAGACGATTGTGATAAGAGGTTTCCATTTCCAGTGACTGCAGAGAAGAGCGACCCATATAGTGACAAGGGTGCTGATATCTGTAAAAAACTCAAAGTTCGTGGTCAGCGCATGCAATGTGAGGTGGATTCGTTGTTAGAAGAAAGACCAACTTCCAATACCACTGGCGCCAAAATTGAGCTAGCGGCTTGGGCCCGTTGTAATAGTAAGGTGGCTAATTTGTTGATTGAGGGCTATTACTTGCCAGCCAGTGAAATCGAAAGAAGACTGCAAATTTGCAGCTCAAACTATTATGCTGATCCTGGTAAGCTTCCCAAGCTAGGATGGTATCAACGCTTTTTAAAGTGGTACACCAGCAATGATTTAACTCCGCCACCAACGGATGCGGCGCTTGAGGTGGCATTAAAGCAGTCAACACCGCTAGATAGTCGTCAAGATAGTGCTGGTTTAATGAAGTGTGAGTGGATGTTTAATATTAGTCGTATCCCTCAGGTGGACCCTTTACCGAACTCTAACAATAATAGTGTTGAGTCAAATCCTGCCCCAAAAGCTCTGACCAAAAAACCCTCAAAGAAGTAATCTCTGCCCCTATTGGATAAAGGCTAATGGCCTTTTTAGTGACTTCTGGACCGTAAATAGCTAATAAAGTGCCATATTGAGTCTTTTAAGATTGAATATGGGCTATCCAAAGGGTAGCTGAAGATATATTGATTCGCTATTGTTAAACGAAATAACAAATATTTCCGTAAGCGGACTCATGATGAATAAAATCCTCAGCCCCCTCTCTGTGGCAACACTTGCCATATACTTCCTATTGCTTGGTCAACCAGTAATCGCGTCTGATGCTGCCCAGGTAGTTTCGCCGGCAGAAAAGCCAGTTGATAAGGTGGTGGAAAAAGCTAAGGTAACAGTATCTCCTGGCCCATCTAGTGATGATGAGATGAGCAAGGCCCTGACTAATAAAATTAGCAAGGGATCTGGTGATATTGTGATTCGCAGCAGTGATCTGTCGGTTGCTGGTAATGCGCCGCTTACTGCAGAAGTTAAAGCTAAAGCTGTAGTTAAAGCGCCAGCTAAGCCTGCTGAGAAAGAGGCACATGCTCCTCATTGGTCTTATATTGATGGACCTGGTGGTCCTGATGACTGGGGTAATTTAAGCAAAGAGAACTTAGCCTGCCTGAAGGGTAAGACTCAATCTCCGATCAATATCAATATTGATCGAGCAGTCAAAGCGGAGTTAAGTCCTCTCGAGTTTATGTATAGAGCATCGCCTTTATCTATTGTCGATAATGGACACACCATCATGGTTAGTTATGGTGAGGGTAGCAATCTGATGGTCGATGGTAGGCAATATCGGTTGATTCAGTTCCACTTTCATAAGCCCAGTGAAGAAGCGATCAACGGTGAGCGCACTGACATGGTGGCGCATTTAGTACATCAACATTACGACGGTAGCTTAGCGGTTGTTGCTGTCTTGATGAGTACTGTAAAGCCAGCAGCACTCAAAAAATATTGGTGGGGTGATGAGTCTACCCAAGAGAATCCTTTAATTAATACTCTTTGGAATAAGGTGCCATTAGTCAAAGGCAAGACCGAGACCCCTGGGGTCATGATTGACATCAATCAAATATTGCCAGCAGATAAAAGCTATTTCACTTACATGGGATCTTTGACAACACCACCGTGCAGTGAAAACGTGCTTTGGCTTGTTCTTAAAAATCCTATTTATGTAAGTGAGGCACAAGTTAAGAATTTTGATCGTATCTACCCCATGAATGCGCGACCATTACAACCTAAGGGCGATCGTTTGGTTAAAGAAACTAAAGATCGTTGATCTAGCTACGTACTGATAGCCAATCATATAAAGAGCCCATCAATGCGCCCTAACAATCAAAAATCTGGAAAAGCGGGGGGCAACTTAAGCTTGGTTTCTGGCCACACTCAGGCTAACGAGCAAATAGATCAGACCCAAGATTTATTTGAGCAAGGCATCGTTTGCCATCGCACAGGTAAGCTCAAAGAGGCTAAAAATTTATATGAGCAAACATTATTAGCACAACCCGATCACGTTGATGCAATGCATTTAATGGGGTTAATTGCTTATGAAACGGCTAATTTTGATCTTGCAGAACATTTGATGCAAGGGGCAATCGCACTTAATCCCAATAATTCTTCTTACCATTCGAATTTAGGGAATGTCTTAAAAGCAAAGCAAAAATACGATGCTGCTATTGTTAGCTACGATAGCGCAATTCAGTTAACACCAAACTCTACCTATACGTATTACAACCGTGGTAACACCTTGCATATTCAGAAGAAGCTAGAAGATGCGGTAGCCAGTTTTGATCAAGCGATTGCAATTTCTGCCGATTTTGCGGAGGCCTATAACAACCGTGGCAACGCTTTAAAAGATCTCAAGAAATTTGATCAAGCGATTGCAAGCTATATTGCGGCTATTCAAATCAAGCCTGAATATGCCGAAGCCTATAACAATCTTGGCAATGCTTTAAAAGATCTCAAGAAATTTGATGAGGCGATTGGAAGCTACACCACGGCTATACAAATTAAGCCAGACTATGCTGAGGCCTATAACAATCTTGGTAATGCCTTAAAAGAGCAAAGGCAAATCGATAAAGCAATTCAAAGTTATAGTCGAGCTATTGATTTAAAGCCTGATTGTTTTGAGGCATTTAATAATCGGGGTAATGGCTTAAAAGAATTACAGCAATTAAGTGGCGCTATCGCAAGTTATGACAAAGCCATTGAAATCAATCCTAATTTTGCCGAAGCCTATTGGAATAAAAGTTTAGCGTTATTGCTCGGTGGTGATTATATAAATGGCTGGAAATTTTACGAATGGCGTTGGCAAAGAGATGTATTTGTACCGCTCAAGAGAGATTTCCCTCAGCCTTTATGGCTTGGCACACCCTCTTTATTAAATAAGTCAATCTTATTGTATGGAGAACAAGGCTTTGGAGATACGATTCAGTTTATTCGTTATGCAAAGTTGGTGTCTGATTTAGGCGCAAAGGTAATTGTAGAAGTGCAAAAGCCCTTGATTGCTTTGCTGGCAAATTTGGACGGTATTGCATTAGCTACTTACAAAGGCGAAAAGCTTCCTGATTTTGATTTCCAGTGCCCCCTGATGAGCTTGCCATTTGCATTTAAAACTACTATTGATACGATTCCCACTCGCAATCCCTATCTTTTTGGTGACATCGCCAAAGTGGCACTTTGGGAAGCCAAGTTGGGACCAAGAATCAAGCCGCGTGTAGGAATTGCTTGGAGTGGTAACCGCAGTCATAAAAATGACCATAATCGCAGCATCTCTTTAAAACAGTTATTGTTATATTTGCCTGATAATTGCCAATATATTAGTTTGCAAAAAGGCGCTACTTTCGATGATGGTAGAACATTGAAGGCCAATCCCCAAGTTTTGAACTTTGCCGATGAGCTGCACGACTTTAGTGACACAGCAGCTTTGACTGAGCTATTAGATTGTGTGGTTACTGTAGACACTAGTGTGGCACACCTAGCTGCAGCCTTGGGTAGAAAAACTTGGATATTGCTACCCAATGATCCGGATTGGCGCTGGTTACTTAACCGGGAGGATAGTCCTTGGTACCCAACGGTCAAGTTGTATCGACAACCAGTTCCTGGCGATTGGTTCACTGTCTTTACGAGAGTTCGAGAAGATTTATTGGCCTTAAGGTGAGTGGCTGTTTACAATTTCTCAGCTCGTCATTCATTTAGCGGGCGCTAAAAACCCTAAAATTACTTAGTGGTAAATGAAAAGGGCAGGTATTACCATCTGCTTTCGTTCAAAAACGGCAAATTTTGCCCTTTTTGAACGTGATTATCTATTTTTGACCCAAAAAATAGCCCTTTTTGATAGATCCAGAGATTAATCAATAGGGCTTATCTGAAATTTCTGGCATTAGTTTAAAACTGGCACGCTCTTTGCATATCTACACATGAGGATTTTCCCCCTCAGGTATGTCATTCCCAATTAGGGAGGAGTAAATATGAATGTAGTGCCGCAATACGACCCATTAAGTTTTGGCGAAGCCGCGCTAAAGTTGCGTACCTTTCGCCAACAAATCTTGGGTAATAACTTGGCAAACTCTGATACCCCTGGTTTTAAGGCTAGGGATATTCGCTTTGCTGACGTATTGAAGGCCCAGATGGAAGGTACTCAGCCGTCAATGGATGTTTCGATGGTGACAACCCATGCTGGACATATTGAAGGAAAGATTACTAAAGAAGATCCACGTTTACTGTATCGAGTGCCAAATCAGCCATCTAAAGATGACAACACAGTCGACGGTGACGTTGAGCTTAGCGAATTTACCAAGAACTCAGTACTTACTGAGTCAGCACTAGGTTTGTTGAGTAGTACATTGCGCGCGCGAATGTCTGCGATTACAGGACAGGCATCATGAGTTTATTAGCCGCCTTTAATATTGGATCCTCTGCATTGACAGCACAAGCAATGCGTCTCAATACTACCGCCTCCAATATTGCCAACGCAGAAAGTATGTCTGGTCCAGATGGACGTCCATACCGCGCACGGCAGGTTGAATTTAGTGCAATAACCACCCCCAATTCACCTGGCGCCGGCGTGGCTGTGAGCAAAATTGTTGAAAGTGACGCCCCACTGCGGATGGAATATCGCCCGGGACATCCAAAAGCCAATGCTGCAGGCTATGTAGAAATGCCCAATGTCAATCCAGTTGAAGAGATGGTCAACATGATTTCAGCGTCTCGTTCGTATCAAATGAATGTTGAAGCAATGAATGTGACACGTCAACTGATGTTAAAGACTTTGGATTTAGGTCGCTAGAATTTTTTTGAAATAGATCAATAGATAAAGAGCTAAGAAAATGACAACAACCGGACCAATGAGCAATATTCCTGTCTACGATCCAACTGTAGCGGCAAGCTCTGCTACGAGTTCATCGAGTGGAACTTCAGCATCAGATCAAACTCAGAACTTTTTAAAGCTATTGATAGCGCAGATCCAAAATCAGGATCCGATGGCACCAATGGATGCATCGACGATGACATCCCAAATGTCTCAGCTCAATATGGTAACGAGTATGAGCAATATGAATACCTCAATGACGGCCATGCTCAATCAAATGCAGAGCGTAAATTTTATGAATCAGGCTGCGCTGATTGGCCATAGCCCTGAGGTAGCGGGTAATAGTATTTCTTTTGACGGGACTAATTCAGTAGTTCTTGGTGCCAATGCAGCTAATCCTCTAAGCTCTGTTGTTGCAACTATTACCGATAGCAGTGGAAATGTTATCAACACTGCTGATTTAGGGACCTTAGTTGCTGGAATGAAAAATTTTGCGTGGGATGGCATAGATTCAAGTGGTAATAAGGTGGCTGCAGGCAACTACAGCATCAGTATTAGTGGCAAGAATACAGCCGGTAACTCAGAGTCGCCAACTGTATATGTAGCATCACCTGTAGCGGCTGTAAGTAAGGGGACTAATGGTGACTCACTACTCACATTGGTCGATGGTAGACAGATTAATGCATCAACAATCCAGCAGTGGATCAATTAATTTAATTAAGAAATTAAGCTAAGGAGCAAAAAATGGGATATGGAATCGGATTAGCAGGCTTAGACTCAACATCACAAGCTATTGACGTAGTCAGTAATGACATCGCGAACGCACAAACCGTTGGATTTAAATCTGCGCAGTTTGTATTTGCAGATATGTACTTTAAGGCAAATGATGCGCAAGCAAAAGATCGAATTGGTATGGGATCCCAGCAGCAGGCTATTAGAAGAGACCAGTCCTATGGAACGCTGCAAACTACGCAAAATCCACTGGACTTAGCAATTACTGGACCAGGTATGTTTATGCTGGCCAAAAATGTGGTGGGAACTGTTCCTACTGAGAGTCCAAGTAAGTTTGAATACACCCGTAACGGTCAATTTGGCACTGATAGCCAAAACCGGATGGTCAATCAAAGTGGTTTATTGGTGGTGGGTTACCCAGCAGATACCGCTGGAAATATTATTTCTGGCGCAAAATCTACAATGGTATTGAGCCCAGAGCCGCTTCCATCACAACCAACGATCAATTCAAAAATAGATTTAAACCTAGATACAAGAAATCCTCCTATGGATATTCGTTTTGATCCAACCAATAGCACTACTTACAGTCAAGCAACATCACAAACCATTTATGACCAAAATGGTAATGGCCATATTTTTAGCATGTACTATAAGCGGATTTCTTCGCAGCCTTTGACATTAACTCTGCAGGGCACGGGTGCTTATTCCTACAATCCAACGCAGCCTATTCCGGCTAATGCTGATGAAGTAGCCCATCCATTGCAATATGACACCGATCATAGGCCATTAAATGAGCAGTCAAGTTTTATTGCTAGCACCTATAAAGGTGAAGATGCCAAATACAAGGTGACTGCTGGTAAGAAAGAAATTATTGACTCAGTAAACAATCCCGCTAATACGGAATTAGTGAGTGTTGTGGGAGCGCAAAAAACTCTAACTGGCGGTGCTTTGAATGCAGTAGGCTCAACCTATGATTTAAGGTTAGCAGATGGCACTCATATTCCAATCAAGCAAACTGTAGCTTATGCCGCAGCTTCAGGTGGTAATCCAGAAGTGCTAGCTCAATTTACAGCAACAACTGATCGATTTGAAGTCTATGCGACGATTGACGGTAATAAAGTAGGTCACAATCCAGACACTGGCATGGATGGCGATATGAGTTTTAGAAAGGTGAGCGATGGTTCGCTAAATACACAGCAAATGTCAATCGGTACTATGGCATTTTTAGGCGGTATCAATATTGATACTCTAGCAACAGGAGCTGATGGAAAGCCTGCGAATTTTGCAACAACAAGCTTTAAACTCAACGCATTAAGTGCTTCTCCAGTAGCTGCATATGGCCGAACAAACCAGAACGGTATTATGCAATTCACAGTTGCAAGCGATATCACTACAGCGTTAACTGCACCGACCCAAACTTACGCAAATTCTCAAGATGGTCATACCGTATCGAATCTATCAGCCTATTCAATTGATAGCTCTGGTAAGTTAACAGCAACCTATGACAATGGAGTGCAGGCAGTTAAGGGTCAGCTCATTTTGGCGCAATTTAATAACCTAGATGGTTTAATGCCAAATGGTAGCAATACTTTTGCAGCCACTGCTGCATCAGGTGATCCGATTTTAAGTGCGCCAGGAACTGGCCTATTGGGTCAAATCCGTTCCAAATCATTAGAAGCCTCAAACGTAGACCTAACTGCAGAGTTGGTTCAATTGATGGTTCTACAAAGACAATACTCCGCTACTTCGCAAGCATTAAAACTGCAAGCAGCAACCATTGTCGATGATGCAATCAATATGAGCCGATAAGCAGTAAGTGCTAATTTATGATTAACCGATACGCTTATACTTCGATGACAGGGGCAACAGCTGCCACGCAGCAGTTGGCTGTTACCTCTAATAATCTGGCGAATGGTTTAACGCCAGGCTTTAGAGAAGTCATCAGCGCTTTCCGGGCTGTACCGTTAAAGGGTGATGGTGAGCCCTTTACCGGTAATGGCGCAGATACAAGAGTATTTGCAGTTGAGAGTACGCCAGGAAGTAACTTTACTGGCGGACAAATACAAACTACCTCTAATCCCTTAGATGTGGCTATCAAGGGTGATGGTTTTTTTGCAGTACGACGACCAGATGGAAAAGAGGCCTATACCCGCGCTGGCAAATTCATGGTCAATGACCAAGGAATATTAAGCGTTGGCAAGGAAATACCAGTAGTAGGTGAGGGCGGTAGTATCACTATCCCAACTGGTTCAACTATGAACATAGCAGAGGATGGCTCTGTCTATACTCAGATACCTGGAACACAGTACCTGAACCAAGTCGGCAAATTAAAGCTGGTCAATCCCAACACCAATAATTTGGTTCGCGGTGATGATGGTTTATTTGATCTGCCAGGTGAGCAAGCGGCAGCCGATCAACGCGTTAAAGTTGTGCAGGGCGCTTATGAGTTGAGCAATGTAAACCCTACGATGGCAATGGTGCAGATGATTACTCAAAATCGACTATTCGATTTAAATACTCGATCAATCACCTTAGCTGATCAAAATTCTAGATCAGCCACGACGCTATTATCCCTATCACGTAGCTAAATGAAAGAAAGATAAACAATGTTACGTTCACTATGGATTGCTAAAACGGGTATGGATGCCCAGCAGATGAATTTAGATACGATATCTAATAATTTGGCTAACGCGTCTACTACAGCATTTAAGCGAGTCCAGCCTTTATTTCAGGATTTACTCTACACGACTATCCGTGCCTCTGGCTCTGCAGCTAACGCACAAAACCTATTGCCTACCGGTCTTCAGGTGGGATCAGGTTCAGCGATTACCTCTACTGAAAGAAACAATCTGCAAGGCACCTTGTATCAAACAGGTAATCAATTAGATATTGCAATTAATGGAAATGGTTTCTTTCAAATTGCATTAGCTGATGGAACTACTGCTTACACCCGCAATGGTCAATTTAGTAAAAGCGCTACTGGCCAAATTGTGACCTCATCAGGAAATGTCGTTTCCCCTGGATTGACAGTTCCGATTAGTGCAACTTCTCTTACGATTAGCTTGACTGGTCAAGTGCAAGCCACTGATCAGGCTGGAAATGTAACGCAAGTCGGTCAACTGTCGATGGCCAACTTTATTAACCCAGCAGGATTGGTTGCTCTTGGTGGTGGTAACTATATCGCTTCACCAGCCTCTGGTAATGCAACAAACGGTCTACCTGGGCTCAATGGTATGGGTACGATGAATCAGTACTACATTGAGCAGTCCAATGTGAACGTTGCTGAAGAATTGGTTAATCTAATTGCAGCGCAGCGCGCCTATGAAATTAACACTAGAGCAGTAACTGCTTCTGATCAAATTTTGCAACGCGTTAGCAATTTGGGGCAATAATGATTCATCTAGGTAGACTTTTTCGTTATGGCTTAGTAAGCGCTGTGAGTGCCATTTTGTTGGCCGCTTGCGCTAGTGCCGACCGACCTTCTTTATTGTCTACACCAACGACTGCAAGACCACGCCCTATCCAGGAAACGTCTGCAAATATGGGCAGTCTGTATCCAGCCAATTCTGGAGGACCCTATATTAATGCAGTCAGCCATAGACCGCTATTTGAAGATCGACGCGCTAGAAACGTTGGCGATACGCTAACAGTGCTGCTGAATGAAACAACCAGTGCGGCGAAAAATTCCGGTATGGCGGCAGCACGTAAAGCAAATGGTACTTCAACGTTTGGTAATAATAGCCCAACATTTAATGGGGCAATGTTTAGCCTTGCTAATGCAGCCAATTTTGCAGGCACAGGAGACATCAAGAGTGAAGGTTCTGGCTCGAGCGCTGCCAGTAATACCTTTGCTGGAACGATTACAGTTACCGTTGTAGAAATTCTATCTAACGGAAATTTAGTTGTTGCTGGTGAAAAACAGGTTGCTGTTAGTAACGAAGAAGAAATTATTCGCTTTGGCGGTATTGTTAATCCAAATACACTCGTATTTAATCAAGTTTCATCACAGCAAGTTGCAGATGCTCGCATTGAGTATCGTGGCCGCGGCGCTACTGATGATACTCAAAGTACCGGCTGGTTTACGCGCCTAATGCTAAAGTTGGCGCCTTTCTGATGAAGATCAACGATTTCTTCTCTTGGTGCACAAAAGGCTTACTCATCTTAGTAAGTATTAGTTGCTTTAATAACATCTGCTTTGCCGATCGCATTAAGGATATTGCAGACACCGCAGGTCAAAGATCAAATCAACTTGTGGGTTATGGCCTAGTGGTTGGTTTAGATGGCACGGGTGATCAAACAACTCAGACACCATTTACACTACAAAGTGTCTTGCAAATGATCGGGGTGTTAGGCGTTACTTTGCCATCAACGGGTAATCAAACTCAGCTGCGTAATACAGCGGCGGTGATGGTCACTGCAGAATTCCCGGCGCTTTCAAGACCTGGTCAACAAATCGATGTGACAGTTTCCTCTTTGGGAAATTCAACCAGCCTAAAAGGTGGCACATTAGTGATGACACCGCTTAAGGCTGCTGACGGTCAAGTGTATGCTCAGGCTCAAGGAAATATTGTTATTGGAGGTTCACGTGCTGCAACGGGTGGCGCTGCAACTTCTGTGAACCATTTATCAGCTGGGCGAATTCCTTCTGGCGGTATTGTCGAAAGGGCGGTCCCAGCGCTCTTAGTTGATGAGTTTGTGCAACTTGATCTACGTCAGGCGGATTTTTCATTGATGCAAAGAACGGCAGAGACGATTGGTCGTCGTTTTGGTGTTGGAACGGCATTACCTATTGATGCTAGATCCCTAAATGTACGCGTTCCCACAGAGCCATTAAAAAGAACTGCATTTATGGCAGCTTTGCAAGATTTAGATGTACCGATGGGTAGTCAACCAGCGCGGGTAATATTAAATTCACGTACAGGCTCTGTGGTCATGAATCAAGCGGTCAAGCTTTCACCGTCCGCTGTAGCGCACGGTAACTTAACGATCAAAATCCAGCAGTCGCCCACAGTAAGCCAGCCATTACCATTTAGTCGCGGACAGACCACTACCGCCACTGAAGATACTGCAACGATTAGTGATAGTGGTAAGGAAAATAGTCTGATTGCTGTCCCAGGAGGAGCCTCTTTAGACCAAGTGGTTAAGGCCCTTAATATGATGGGCGCTACCCCACAAGACCTTATTTCTATTTTGCAATCTCTAAGGGCTGCTGGTGCATTGCGTGCAGAATTAGAGGTGATTTAATGGATGTTAATCATCTGACACCTTCTATCGATCCTAATAGCGCAAGAATGTTGCAGGGCGCCGCTGTTGTTAAAACATCACCATCTACCTCTACTAATGACGCTAAATTAAAGCAGGCTGCACAGGGATTTGAGCGTACCTTATTGAGGCAGATGCTCAGTTCAGCCCGCAATACAAATTTAAACGGCATGGATGAGCAAAGTAGTACTTCCAAGTCGTATCTTGAGATCATGGACGATCATGTGGCTGATTTGCTTTCCCAGGGGCAAGGCGTTGGATTTGGAAAACAAATGGCTGAACAGCTAATTGCGCAATCTAACCGAGCAAAACTAAGTGGAATTCAAGAAGTAGCCGTAAAACCATTAAACACTCCTCGCTCGGCACCTCTTTCGGCTGAAACTTCGCAATCATTGCAAAGACCGAATGGATTTGTGAGCAATCCTTAATTAAGGTAAATAAATGGGCGTCTACTCCATTACCGATTCTGCAATGTCTGCCTTAAATATAGCGCAGGCAGGCATTCTGACAACCTCACAAAACGTTGCTGGTGCTTCAGTAGATGGTTTCACGCGTCGCACTGCAGATGCCACAATTAATGCCCTAGCACCCAATTCTTTGATGCTCAATGGTACGAGTTTTGCTGTAGAGGGTTTTACACGTCAATACTCTTCATTGCTGAATTCTCAGGTTTTGTCTCAGCAGGCTAAATCGAGTTATTCAGACACCTTAGTGCAATACACTCAAGGAATCGATACCTTGGTGGCTGACCAGTCAACCGGATTAAATACTGCGATTAGCAATTTCTTTAATGCTGTTGGTACCTATGCAGCCGATCCTACTAGTAAACCGCAAGCCGCAGCGATTACTGCCTCAGCTAATGAGGTAGCAAGACGCATTGTGGGGATGAGCAGCTTAACCTCACAAATCACGAGTGACGCTAAAAAAGGTTTGGCCGATACCGCTGCGCAGGTAAATACCCTGTTGCCTGAGTTGGCACAAATCAATGCTCAAATTATTAAAGGCACTAGTTCTGGCAATTCTTATCCATCAGCAGATTTGTTGGATGAGCGAGACCGCTTATTATCTCAGCTACAAAAGTTGGTAGGTGGACAATCGCTCATTAATGCCGATGGTACAGCCACACATTTAATTGCAGGCATGCCCTTGGTTGATCGTACAGTAGCCAATAAGCTGGTGATGAATGGTGGACAAGACATGCATACAGCAGTCTATTCATTAAAGAGTGGGTCAGACAATACAACGCTTACTAGTGTTCAACACTTAGAGGGCGGTCAAGCAGGCGCATTATTAGAATTGGTTAATACCTTTGTACCTAAAATTGACCAGCGATTAGATACGATTGCACTGGGTCTAGTGTCTGCTGCCAATACAGCTAGTCAAACAGCAAACAATGTTTTCACTCAGACTAATCCCTTGCTCGCTATTTTTGGTTTTCAGGTGGGCGCTCAAAAACTTCCTAGTCTAGAAGGGGATATCACTGCCGATATTAATAGTGTGGCAGATTCATATGGACAGTTGGTATCGGGGATTAATTCACAAGAAAATATCGATCGACTTTATAACTATTTAGCAGACTCAAGCAACAGCCTAACCGCTTCTGGTTTTAAGGCCGCTAATTTTATTTCTCTGGCTCCAACCGATACTGCTGCCTATTTTGATGTGATGGGCAATTCCCTTATTACATCTGATGCAGCTAATACTTTACAAAAGCAAAGCTCGATATTTATTGGTAGTAGCGCAAGTTTAGTAAGTGATGTTGGTGTTCAAGTGGCAACTTGGAAAAGTACTCAAAAAGCAGATACTGCAGTGATGGCCAACCTGAAAAGTCAAAAAGATTCAGTTTCAGGAGTCAACCTTGATGAGGAAGCTGCAAATCTATTGAAGTATCAGCAGTTATATACGGCATCAACTAAGGTATTGCAGACTGGCAATCAAATGTTCAATGCGCTTCTATCGATCATGAATTGAGAGTAGATTATGAGTATTCGAATTAGCACCAATCAAGTGTTAGACGCCGGCGTCGATTCTATGAATAATAGTTTGGTCAGCGCTACTGAATGGCAACAAAAAATTAATACTGGCAAAAATTACAGTAAGGCCTCAGATAGTATCTATGCTGTATCAAGGGGTGTAGAGCTAGATTTTGATACCTCTCGTTTGCAGATGTTCAAGAGCAATCAAGATATCGTTACGAGCATCCATAATAATGCTCAAACCCAGATGGATAGTATTTTGAACCAATTTACTACCCTAAAGCAATTATTCGTACAGTCACAAAATACCGCCTTAAGTCCCTCCAATTATGGGGCCTTAAAAATTCAAGCTGAGTCAATCCGTGACACTATTGTTAGTCAAATGGCAGCCAAAGACGCTAGTGGTCACGCCATTTTTTCCGACGTAGTCAATCAAGTTCAAATAGAGCCTAATGTGATGGTCGACTCGGGGGTGCAATTTAATTTAGCCTTCGGCATTGGCGGCTCTTCTAGCGACCCTCAATCCTCATCGCTTTACAGTAGTATCGACAGTTTTGTGAGTTACTTAGATGGTCGTGCTAATGGCGCGCAAGCCATTGCAGGCGATGCAGCGACAATATCGACGAACTTAAACGCATCTTATGACCAATTAATGACAGCTCAGCAAACGAGTGGGGCTATTTCTAGCCAGTTAGATGTTTCGAAAAGAGTGACAACTGCCATGGGTACACAAATCAAGGCTGCTTCCTCGGACATTTTGGACACCGATATGGCTGCAGCAACAGCGGCTTACACTAAAGCCCAGACCTTATTAAACGCAGCTCAGGCGATGTTTGCTAAACTTCAGCAAAGTAACTTGTTTTCCAAACTTTAAATTGAGTAAATAGAAGTATGAATATTCCATTAGGCTGGATCATTGCGATGGGTTGCGCCCTAGGCGGCTATGCCTTGCATGGTGGCCATATCGCGGTTCTATGGCAGCCAACGGAGGTTTTGACCATTGTCGGAGCCGCTGTCGGAACGATGATTGCATCTAATACCATCATTAATCTGAAGAAAACGCTTGGTGCCTTGGGAGGTGCTTTTAAGGGGGCCGGCGATCAGAAGAAAAAACACCTAGATTTACTGTGTTTGATGTTTGAGATTTTACAAAAAGTAAAGCGGGATGGTTTGATGTCTCTAGAAGGGGATATCGAAGAGCCTGAAGCCAGTCCGCTGTTTGAAAACTACCCTGATATTTTGAAGGACCACCACTTAGTTGACTTTATTACCGACTACTTGCGGATGATGCTGGGTGGCTCATTGGATCTCATCCAAATTGAAAGCTTAATGGAACAAGAGTTAGATGTTCATCATCAAGAAAGTCATATCCCTGTGGCATCGGTGACGATGGTGGGTGATGGTCTACCCGCTTTTGGTATTGTGGCGGCGGTGATGGGTGTGGTTCATACCATGGGCTCCATTGGTTTGCCCCCAGCAGAGTTAGGTAAGCTCATTGGTGCTGCGCTCGTGGGTACCTTCTTGGGTATTTTATTGGCCTATGCTTTTGTGCAACCAGTAGCTAAAGTATTGGAGCAGCAAGCAGAATCTGAAACCAGGGCTTTCATGGCAATTAAAGCCATATTGCTCGCGAGTCTAAATAATTTCCCACCTGCAGCAGCCGTAGAGTTTGGACGCAAAGTACTCTTTACCTATCAACGTCCAACCTTTACTGAGCTTGATGAAGGTACTAAAGCCGCTAAAGGGAAGTAAGCACGATGGCTAAGTCCGACGCGCCCATTATTGTTGTAAAGCGCGTTAAAAAAGGCGGTCACGGTCATCATGGCGGTGCATGGAAAATTGCATACGCCGACTTCGTAACGGCGATGATGGCCTTCTTCCTGCTCATGTGGGTTTTAGGATCCACCACAGCGGGTGACTTGGCTGGTATATCCTCCTACTTTCAAAATCCGATGCGCGTTTCGATGAGCGGCGGCCAAGGGTCCGGCGAGACTACCCGGATTATAAAGGGGGGTGGAGACAATATCTCAAAAGTTTCTGGGGTTGAAGCCAAAGCAGATGCCGATACTGAGCAGCGCCGAGTGAGCGACTCGTCGGTAACTGATGTTGAAAATGCCCGTAAAGACAGAACCAAAAACGAAGCTGTAAAAAGTGAGATTGAGAAAAATGTTGAGGCTGATGCTGAATTAAAAAATATTAAAGGGCAGCTCTTCATGGATATTACCTCAGAGGGTCTGCGGATTCAGGTGGTTGATGAAAAAGGCAAGCCCTTATTTAATAGCGGTGGCGTGGTACCAAGCGTGGCAGCGCGTCGTTTATTGCGCGTGATTGGTAAGTCATTAAATGACAACACTGGCAAGATCCGAATTGAGGGTCATACCGATACTTCAAAATATGCCAATGGTGAAGCGGGTTATACCAATTGGGAGCTTTCAAGTGAGCGTGCTAATGTGGCTCGCCGAGAAATGATTGCTGGAGGCTTAGCGCCTTCCAATGTGGCGCAAGTGATCGGGTTTGCAGATACGATTCCTTTAAATCCAACCGATTTGAACGACCCCTTAAATCGTCGTATTTCCATTACGCTCTTAAATAAAAAGCCGAAGAAGGAAGAAAAGCCAATCCAAAGGCCAATCGAGAGAGAGGCCGAAGTCATTCCAAAAGGGGCGCAAGATATACCCTCTAATTTAAGAGCGCCTGCACAATTTTTATCCAAAGACAAACCGGTAGCACCAGCAATGGACATCTCTAAACCAGACAAACCAGCTACAGGCAAGCCTGAGAGGTAAGGCCTTGTTACCGCTCTTTAGAATCTTTCTCGTTTTATTCATGGTTGTGCCGGCATTGGGAAACGCCTCAGACCCAAAAGCGCATGATGGTGGTTCACACAAAGAGCGTACTTCTGATGCTTCAGCCTCGAATGAGCCTTTTGTGGGGCCAGCAAGTGAAGCAAAAAAACTGTATAGACGATATAAACGCGCTTATGATAAAACGATCGTCGCGGTCGCCTGTGTCAAAGACCCAAAATGCATTGATCCAGAAGATGAGGTATTGCGTTACAGCAAGGATGCCTTAAGGATATTGGAAAAACTAGATACTTTGGCAGCAGAAGGTGATGTACAGGCAAACTACTATCGGGGCTTAATTGCCTTTGAGCGCATGAAGTACTACGATCAGCAAGCTGAAATCGTGACGCATCCCGACTTTATCTTGACCAATACTGTTTTTCGGCGCTATGCAAAACAGCAATATTTATTAGCAGTAAAGTACTTTTCTGTTCCAGCTAAGATTAATAACCCCAGTGCCTGCGAGTACTTGGGCAATCTTTATCTAATTTCTATCGTTAGTAGCCCACAAAAAGAAAAGGCAGGCTTGTACTTTTACAAAGCCGCAAACGCCTATATTGAGCAGGGCAATCAAATTGCTGCGGCGCGAATGTACAACGCGATGAAGGATAATATAGACCTTGCAGACCCTAGAATTATTCAGATGTATGCAAAGTTGCATAATAAGGAACCTATTGCAACTTGGCGAAAGTTACCCAGTGATTTGGTTCAAGGTGCGCCAAAGAAGTCTGAGCAACATTGATACGCTATTGATTGGAAATTGACTTTTATGAATGAGAAAATTGAACCCTTAATACGATTGGCAAAAAAGCTCTTGCTGTTGTTTATTTTGCCGCTAGTCCTAGTGATTTTTGCTTTTATCTTAGGTGAGCAATTTGAGGTTGGTCGACTCGCAGCGATTGCAAGTTGCGAAGGTAGCATGAATAACAATGCTTGCATTCGCTCCAAGGGCTATTTGTCAAATGCTCCTCACTACCCAGATCTCACGCGCCGTTATTTTGGAGGTTTTGCCAGGATGATCGGTGGAGATCTAGGAGCAAGCTATTACGTGGCACCACCCCCACCAGTAGCTGTGCCTAAAGCTTCCGATGCGCCACCCGATGAGGACGCCGAGGAAGTTGAAGAGAAAAAGCCAGCACCACCGAATAAAAAGTAAACCCAAAACTGATAAAAAATAAACGCCCCAGCTCGTATGAATATTGACTGGGGGGTTGATTCTCAATAGCCATGACCCAACTTCATTGGCGCACCTGCCTGCACATGTCTATTTTGGTGGCGCTGACTAGTATGTTGATGGCTTGTTCAGACTATCAAAATGCAAGATCTGCTTATGCCGCAGGTGACTACACCAAAGCCTATCAATTATTTCAAGCTCTAGCAGAGTCAGGTGATACCAAGGCTCAGTACGATTTATCGTTGATGTACATCCAAGGCATCGGTACTCAAAAAAATATTGAGCAAGGCTTGGTCTGGCTAAAGCGTGCAGCGGAGAAGGGCAATATTGAGGCAATGCTCGAATTGGGGGTCCTGTACCAAAAGATCGACACTTTAGACAATGCTCCGCAACTAGCACTTCATTGGTTTGAAAAAGCAGCGATGGCAGGAAGTGCAGTGGGTCAATATAACTTGGCCCATATGTATATGGATGGTGGGCAAATTGCGATAGATCTTCCAAAAGCGTATATCTGGATGGCCATATCAGATGCCACCGGTAATCCGTTGGCCATTTCAGAGCTGGCTAAGCTAAAAGCAGATTTAAGTAGCCAAGAGCTTGTTGCTGCTGAAGAAAAAGTCGCTGCTATCAAAAAGACCTTGCCCCAGTAAAATCTCAACCTAAGATCCAGCTTAACCCCTAAATCTTTGCTTCAGCTCTAGCCCTAATCCTTTTCGGGTAAGAATAGGTGCGCAGGGTGTAAGCTTGAGTCATAGTTTGATTTTGAATGAGGTACTAGAGAGTGGCTGAAGGTGGAGATAACTCCCAAGAACGGGAACTAGAACCGAGTGAGCGGCGTATTCTGCGTGCCCGCGAACAGGGTCAATTACCGCAATCCCGCGATCTAGCAACTTTTGCTACCCTGGTAATTGTAGTGATTTTTTTATCTGCTGTTGGCCCCTCGCTACTTAAGCAAATGGTCTTAATGACCCAGGCCATTTTTCAGTTTTCAGAACCTGCCAAGCTAATGGATCACATGCAAGAGTGGGTCGGAGGATCACTTTTAGTTGTACTGATACTCTTAGCGTTGATCTTCATACCGTTGTGGATTATTGGGGTCCTAGCACCTTTATCCCTAGTGAGCTTTCGGGCTTATTTTGCCCCTCAGTTTAATTTGGGCAGGCTAGACATCATTGCTGGGTTAGGGCGCATGTTTTCGATTAATGCCTTAAGCGAGCTATTAAAGAACTTATTAAAAACGACCCTGATGTTAGGTGTGGGTATAGCTTATTTATCGGGCTTGTTTGTGTACATTCGGATGATTGTGAATCAGGGCTTTGATGCAGCCCTAGTGCAAACCTCGTCTCTTATTCTTGATGGTTTTATGCTCCTGATGATGCCATTGCTATTAATTGCCGTTGGGGACTCTTGGTTGCAATGGTTTAACTTTCGCAAGCAAATTCGGATGAGTCCCGAAGAAATGAAGCAGGAGATGAAAGAGTCTGATGGCTCGCCAGAGATCAAGCAGCGCTTGCGGCAAATGCAACGACAAATCTCTGCATCACGGATGATGGCGGCCATTGAGCGGGCAGACGTGGTCTTAGCCAACCCAGAGCACTATTCTGTTGCGCTGCGTTATGACATGGAAAAGATGGCGGCGCCGATTGTCGTGGCTAAAGGGGCAGACCAGATTGCTTTACGCATTCAAGAGGTAGCCAAAGACTTTAATGTGCCTATTGCCCAAATTCCTCCATTAGCTCGCTATTTATATAGTCAGCTTGAAATTGGGGAAACCATACCTTTGCCCTTATTTGAGGCAATTGCTCAAATCTTGGCCTGGGCTTACGACACCAAAGAATCAGGTTTGGCAGGGGATGCCCCTCAGGTAGATTTCGTTCCTACCCAGCTCAAACCTGGCAAACCCCTGCTTTAATTAACTTAAACCAAAGCGCTCTATTTCCTGGGGCACTACTTAGTTCATGACACTTTTGGCAAAGGTTGCCCCGACATCTTCTGGGAAAAAGTACACCAGCATCAATTCATTGCGGTTATTCAGGCTTCTACCAATCTGAAAGGCAACTTGCCCGCCCCCGAAAACATAGCTTTTAGTCTTTCGAACTCCAGTAGCAAAGGCGCTTTCTTGAGCCTCAGTAGGGCTGAAATCGATACCATATTTAATAGTCAGGCGCTCAATAATGGTGTCCGCCACCTCCTTGTTATAGTAGCCCAGCTCTTTTTTCATCAATACCATGCGGCCTACCTCGTTATAGATTAGCCAAAGATCTTCTTCTTTATCCCCGTTTTTGATCTTACAGCTATAAGTGAGGTCGTATTGGGTGCACTTAAATTTATCAACTGCATCTTGCCCGCTGGTATTAAACGGAATGCCGGCATATTCTTCCATTGGCAGTTTGGCTACTGCAGTATCGGGCAGCCAAACCTCCGCTTTAGGGGCGGAATCATTATTGCCGCAAGCAAAGAGAGTGGCGCATAGTGCCAAGGCGGAAAGAGCCTGAATCCTGATCACAGTTATTTCACAGTCTTAAGTAGTTAACAAAAAAAGTAAGTTCAAAGATGGCTAACTCAGTTATTGAAAGTCAGAAAGCGGGTTATTGAGGGGCTTTTGTATTAAAGATTGACATAAATTATTGCATTTGTCCGTCATTAAAAGGTACTTTACCCTAGAATCCGAAGACGATTTAAGGGTTTGAAGGTAGCCGGCGTCACATAAGGCATCGACAAACTTCTTCACTGTAAGGTGGCTACAAGAAAAATAGCTATATAGCCCCTTTAAAGATAGCTCTTGACCTAGCTTTTGCTTATCCAAAACAATCATCACAATCCCTAGGGGGATATTCGAGTATTGACCCTGGAGCTCTTTTTCTGGGAAAAACTCCCAAAGAGACTCTGCGGGCACTAAATAAGGGTTTGAGAAGACATGTTTCATAGGAGGGAAACAGAGTGCATAAAACAAGATTGTATATCTAATTTATAGATATAAAAAATTATAGTAAGCACGCCAGCAATCCAAGATGGATGGATAAAGCTAAACAAAATTAGAAAAATAGCCGAAACATAATTAAGAAGGTTAGTTTAGGACCTAAGGAGTAGATATCAAAACTCATGTCCTTAAGAGACGTAGGAGTTAAATATTCTCAATAGAAGTTTGAAGAATATAGACCCAAGAAAATATATAAAATATATACATATATATTTTATATATTTTTACTAATCAGTTCAGAGTGTTTATCCGTTTAAGTAGATAAGAAATTAATTAATAGGAGTAAGTTATGACTATAGCAATCAAAATCGGCGCAGGTGCACAGGTTTACGATAACGTAGCTTTGGCTAATGCAATGAGGGGCACTCAAAAGCTTTCGATCACTGGAACTGGTGATGAAATTAGAGCCGAACTTACTTCTGGTCGTATTACTGATGCTATTGCGGCAAATATTGGGTCAATTAAAGCGACTAATGATCTTAATTTGACAGCAACTCAAGTCACCACTTACAAGGCAGCACTTGTAAAGCTTGGTACAAAAAGCATAGTTTTAGACAGCACAACTGCCCATACTGATATTGAGGCTGGTAGTGGCACCAGCTCGAACTTCAATAATCTAGATGCAGTCTATTCAAAAATTAAGTCGTTAACAATTACACCGGACGGTGGCGGTATTACTCAACCAACCATTGCAGTTGCTAAATTAGATGGTGTTGTTAACCTTGCAGGTCTTGAAAAGTTATCCGGAAATGTATTTAATGTAAGCGGGAGCGGAGCAGACATTCAAAATCATATGGATGCTTTGCTAAAAAACATTAGCAGTGTTGGCTCCATATCAATAACTGGGGCGACAGAGCTTAAACTAACTGCAAGTCAACTTGCAATTCTTGGAGATAAGTTAGTAAAGGGTGCTGGATCCAGTGTTACATTAAAAGATAATGCCGATAATATTCTAACGACTGCTAGCCTAGCTTTAATTAGCAAGCTCAACAATAGCAATATCAACACAGCAACACAGATATCTACGACTACTATCACTGCCGCTGATGGTGGCGTTGGAACTGGAATCATTACTCCTACTGGTGGATTTTCTATAAATACCGGTGATGCACTCACTTATTCTGGTATTGGTGTAGCTTCAGCTGGCGGCAAAGGAGCACTTACTTCTGGTCAAACTGTTTATGCAAGAAAACTTGATAGTACGAATTTTGCTCTCTACGATACTTTTGCTCATGCAATTGATCTCTCCAGCACAGCTGGACTTGTAAATACTAGTGCAGCTCAGGCCGGAACTTTGGTAAGTCAGGCAGGTAATGCCCCAACAAGCTCCTCGACACTAGATAAAATTGATGTGACTAAAGCAACCTTAGCTCAAGCAGCGCGTTTGGGTGAATTAGGGGCAGTCAGCACAACTGTAATTTCACCAGGTGTTAATCGCAATAGACTCATGCCAGATCTTGTTAGATCTATACAAATAGCTGATACTGCAAGCAATTTAAATGATGTTACTAATGATGTGATTAAAGCTGGTACAACAACTACAGCTTTAACGGATGACGCTACTACTGGGAAAATTCATACGTCGACGGCTCATGGATTTAAAACTGGTGATGCAATTACCTACAATGTGAACATTGGTGGAACAGCTTATGCTGGTCTTA
This sequence comes from Polynucleobacter sp. MG-6-Vaara-E2, assembly GCF_018687695.1. Taxonomy (NCBI): domain Bacteria; kingdom Pseudomonadati; phylum Pseudomonadota; class Betaproteobacteria; order Burkholderiales; family Burkholderiaceae; genus Polynucleobacter; species Polynucleobacter sp. MG-6-Vaara-E2. Next base: position 1,354,362 of record NZ_CP061303.1, on the reverse strand, counting down.
CTACCGGTACTACATATTTTGTTGGTAAGTTAGATGCAAATAATTTTGTACTTTACGATACCAAAGCTAAGGCACTTGCAGCACATTTAAACTCTCAAGCGTCCGCATACGCAGATACTAATAGTTACATCCAGGTAGGTGTTACAGCTACCGCATCCATTAACACTGCTTCTAATGCCAGTACACATTCATTTAGTGCCAGTTCTTTAGATAAGGCGATGAGTGCAATTGGAAGACTTAATAACGGTGCAGGTAACGTTACTAGAGTGACTTTATTGGGCGACGGAACAGAAAGTTCTACTACGCTTGGTAGTATTGCAGCGAAGGTTTTAAGGGCCAATGCTAATGCCGATGTAACGTATTCTGCTAAGGCAGTGAATATTCAGAATAACTTGCAGGCACTTTATGACAATGTACATTCAACAGATCCAACGGTTAAAAAATTGACTGAAATTGTAGTCTCTGATGGCACAGCTAACAGTAAAAAAGGTTTCTCAGTGACTGAGGCTGTCTACACAGCTCTGAAAACAGTATTTGCGAATGGAGTTGATAATCTTGCTACAGCCAATGGTTTAAGCACACCTCAGAATAAGAATTACTCATTCAACGTTTCGGGTGTTGCATTTAATGCAGCAACTCCTGACACATATCAGCAAGATGTTAACGTTTCAGGATACTCAATTACTGGTGCATCTTACTCGACTATGGACCCTGTAAACACACCTTTAAATATTGTTAAGGTACTAGGCCAGTCTAAAATGAAGTCAATAACAACGGCAGCTCTTTCTGCAAGCCAGAAAGCTGACATTCTAAGTGTAGTGAATTCAATTGGTAGTCCAGTTGATAGAGCTAAGATGAAGATAATTACTGCTTAAGTCAAGTAATTTTATTTAAAAAAATCGTGATCTATTTATGGATCACGATTTTTTTTTGTACCTGAGTTTATATAGATAAATAGCTAATCGATTACTGCCCTCAGTTTAGTTATTAAGTAGCTGAATGCTGAATGGCCTTAGAGACAGGGGTAGGACCATGGAATTGAGTGTATGTGCTTGTGAAATCTTAGATAACAGGTGAAATATTTAAGCTTTCAAATTTACATGCATTCCAACATCACCCATCGGGACTACAGTCTGGATTTTAAATTGAGTGCTTGTTGGCTTTAGGCTCACACCTTTCATCTCTTCCATTTGAGATTGCGCACCACTCTTAGTACGCGTCTCATTTATAGATCTGTTGGAGGGGGCAAATTGAGATTGGTAAGAGATTGAGGTATTGATAGCAGCCATATTGATTCTTGAATTAAAGATACAAAATAATCTTAGGTAACTTTACGCTGAACTTTATTAGTACTTGCTAACTTCTCAAGCTAGAAAAAATCTATATAAATTAACAGCTTAGCTAATATCTGGAATCATTGGCAGATTTGTCTTGCTGATTATTGAACTGGCTTTGCAGCTTCGTTTGATTTTATTCCAATTAGTTTTTTTAGATCTTTTAAATGGGTGTTCTTTTAAGATTTACTCACTTTTAGCCGTTAGAATAAAGAGGGCGCTTCTTAGGTGTCATTAGGATAATTGAATGACTGCAATATATACAGTAGGGGGCACTGGCTATAGCTCCCTAGCAACTGCACTTGCCAATCAAGGGGCCGTGACTGTAACGGGCACTGCAGCTGACCTGTCTGATGCCGCCTTGGCTGATCTTGAGGCCAATAGTGCAAGAATAGCTTCTATAACAATCTCAGGCACTGATAATTTATCCTTAACAGGCTCTAAGCTATCCTCTTACAAAGATGTCATTCTTAAGCTAAGTGCTGCCAAATTAGACGTAACAGACACTGCTGCAGGACTAAGCGGCAATAATTTTTCAACTCTGGATGCGGTTTATTCAAAGATTAATGCAATTACAGTCAGTGATGCTGGACCTGTGTCAGTGGCATATCGTGTTTATAGCGCCAATGCTCATGAGCAAGCAATAGAGACTTTAATTCGCGGTACTGGCAACAAGGGCATTGCAGTGACTAATTTCTCAGGAAATGCTAGTGCACTCGGTGTATTAATAAGCGATGCAGACGTTAAGTCAATTTCTTTAAAAGATAGTATTGCAAACCTGACTACAAACGCAACAGCAATAAATGGCAGTAGCAAAATTGCCTCAAACTCCATTACCGTTTCTGATACCTTAGCAAATATTAATGATGCTGCTGCAAAAACTCTCGTTGGAACAACGCTTGCAACAAAGGTTTCCTCGGTGGCAATATCTATGGGTGCAGGTGATTTAACTACTGAAAACATGGCGACGATTAATGCGTTACCAGATGCAATTAAATCTAAAGTAGGTATCAGCATAAGCGATAACATTGCGAATTTATCTGCAAATGTAGCGGCAATAAACAGCAACACTAGAGTTGCCTCAAGCTCGATTACGGTTTCTGATACGTTGGCAAATATTAATGCCACTGCCGCAAAAACTCTGATTGGTACAACCTTGGCATCTAAGGTAGCTTCCGTTGTCATATCCATCGCGGCCGCAGATGTCACTTCTGCGAATCTGCAAACTATTTTTGCCCTACCAGATGCGATTAAATCAAAAGTAACTTTTAATATCACCGGTAGCTCTTCGGTTTCAATTCCAGTATCTATGTCTGCTACAGATGTGAGCCCTGGAAATCTGGCGGTGATTAATTCTCTACCGGATGGATTTAAATCCAATCTCAGTATTAGTATTACTGGTAGTGCTGCAGACCTTATTAGAAATTCTGCCAACATTACTGCATTGGGTAGCAAGGTCTCGTCGATTGTAGGGACGGATGCATCAATTGCGAATTTGTCTACACTCAGCTCCTTAAAAAATAAATTCACAGCAATCGGAATTACAGATATCGGCGCTAACTTAGCGCAGGTAACCACAACCAATCACACCGCTTTAGGTGATGCAATCACCTCTTGGACAGCTGGTAAGATTTCAGGGGTCAAGATTTCTACCATACCAACATCGGCATCTCTCACAACGGTCTTATCTACCGTAACTGGCAATAGTATTTCTGTTTCTCTCTCAGATACTGCAGCTAATCTGAATAAAGACCTTGCATCTGCAAGCTCAGTGATTGGATCGAACATCGGAAATTTATTAACTGTTGCAGTTACTGATGGTACAGCGCTGAAAAAAGCAGCTTTAAATATGTCTAGCGCACAATACACAGCGTTAAAAACAAAACTAACTGGGCAAAATACTTTTATTTTGAGTGGAGTTGCCTATGCTGACTACGGTACTGTCAGAATTGACCCTGCTGTTCTGAAATTTAGCGTTCAGGATACTTATGAAAATTTAGCATCAGCTGATCTGCCGACCATGCTAATTAATGCTAGTTTATTGGGCGTGAAGATCACTAATACAGCGGTTGCCGATGTGAGTACCATTAGCGCCCAATATGCTGCATTAGCTCCTTCTATCCGAAGTAAGTTAAATTCTGTGACCGTGACAGATACGTCAGCAAACTTATTAGGAAATGCTTCGACATTACCCAGCCTGAGAAGTAATAATCTGATTAAGAATATCTATGCAACAGGGGCTAGTATTGCCAATGTTTTAACACTCAAATCTAATCCTAAGGTAAGTGGTATTACTGTGTCAGATACTGAAGCGAATTTCAAATTAACAGCCAATGCATCGTTGGTTGCCTATACAAAAATAACCGGGTTTTCTTTAACAGCGGTTAGTACAACATCTTTGACTGGCACCAATAACTATCTTACTAACAGTAAGATTACATCAATTGATGTAGCCGACTCTCTAACGAATATCAATGGAATTAGCGACACTATTATGAACAATACAAAACTACATCAAATTACTGCAAACGGTGTACTCATTGGTGATATTTCAGCGCTAAATAGTAAAGATAAAGTAACCTCAATCAATGTGTCCGATTCCTGGGCAAATATTAAGACTTACTTTGCCGGAGCTGGCGCAACGCAAAATACAAAGGTCAAATCATTCACTATTGCTGGGTAATTTTTAAGCAAAAAATGAATATTCTTGGTAATTAGTGGGCTATTACCCCATTCATCATGGCAGCCTAAAAAAGCATCTGAATTTTTCTTTAATGGCGTTTTGCTTTCACTGGCAAATCTATAGGATGGATCTGACTCAATTGATTTAGGGGATTTGGCTCTAAACTACTTTTTAGTCTGGCATTTAGCCAAAAGACCTGCTTTTATCCCCGATCAAAGGTGTTTTTATGAGGCTTGGGTTAGGGTAATTTGGGGCGTGACTCCCCATCCATGTCTTTTGGTCATCATATGGCTCAAATCACGTTTTTTGTATCAAATTTGCAGCTTTTTAGTCATTGAGGGGGTAAATAAAACCCTTGATTTAGCCGTTATAAGTTCAATAGAACTATATTTTTAGGCATACAGTGACTTTATCAATAACTTCTAACGGAGTTAACTTATGGGATAGCAGTCACGTCTCCAAGCGCAGTACGTTGGAGATTGCGCAGCTAACTACCGACCAGGCTGCTCAGATCAGCTCGGCTCAGATCGCCCCTTTCAAGGCGATCCAAATTCACGCCTTTACTAGCGCGAGCATGAATGCCTTAGCCACAGATGCTTTTGCTGGGATTGATCCTTTTTCAGTAACGGGCATGACTACCAGTCAACTGACAGGTTTATCGACCGCTAATGCAGGTGCTTTTACAACCACCCAAATTTCAAAATTAAACTCTGCGCAAATTGGGAAATTATCAGCAGCCGATATTAATGCCCTGAGCACCGGCGCAATGGCGGCCATTACTAAAACTGCTGCTAGAGGATTTACCACTACTCAATTAGCCGGTTTATTGGCTACTAATGCTGGTGCAATGACGGCCTCACAAGTCGCCCAGCTCAACGCAGTTCAAATTGGCTCCCTATCTACCGCTGCTTTAAATGGGTTAACTCCCACGGCAATCGCTGCCATTTCAACTACCGCTATTCGTGGTTTAACGACCGCGCAAATGACTGCTTTATCCGATACCAATGCCGGCGCCTTAACCAGCGCTCAAGTGGCTCAGTTAAACTCCGCGCAAATTGGAGCCTTGACTCCCACCGCATTAAACGCTTTTAATGCTGCTGACTTTGCAGCGATTCAAACAAAAGCGATGGCAGGTATTACAGGTACACAAGCAGCTGGAATATCTTCTACCAATATGGCAGCGCTATCTTATCGACAAATTAATGCCATGACCAGCGCCGGTATTAACGGCTTAACAGCCACTGCTTTTGCGGGAATTAATCCAAACGCAGTACAGGGTTTTAATGCCACTCATCTCAATAGTTTAGTGACGACGAATGCTACGGCCCTTACAACAGCGCAAGCTGCTAAATTAAACGCCACGCAAGTAAGTCAATTGTCTGTCGGTGATCTGAATGCGATGACAACAAATGCGATTGCGAGCATTCCGACGGGAGCAATCAAGGGATTGACCACCACGCAATTGGGTAGTTTGTCCGCTACCAATGCAGGAGCCTTAACTGCTGACCAACTTGCCCAGCTCAACGCAGTTCAAATTGGCGGCTTATCGACCACGGCCTTAAACGGCCTGACTCCAGCAGCAATATCAGCAATTTCGACAAATGCTATCCGCGGCTTAAGTACAGACCAGCTAACTGCATTATCGACTGCCAATGCCGCTGCCTTAACAGGCCCCCAAGTAGCTCAGCTCAGCTCAGCTCAAGTGGCTGCCTTGGTCAATATAAGTTCACTAGGAGATGATGCGATAGCCGCCATTTCCTTAAATGCAATCGCTGGCATGAGTTCTACACAAGCAACCAGTATGTCTGCCGCAAATGCCGCCTCACTGTCTGCTCGGCAACTCAATGCCTTTACTAGCACTAATCTGAATGCGTTAACTACCACCGCCTTCGCTGCGATTGAGCCAAGCGCAATCCAAGGTTTAAATACCGCGCAGATGACTGGCTTAACAACCGCTAAAGCTACGGTCTTTACTGCCAATCAAGTGGCCCAGCTAAACTCCACCCAAATTGGTGCTTTGAACACTGATGCTTTAAATGCGTTGAGTACCGCAGCCATGGCAGCGATTTCAACAACGGCTGTTCGTGGTTTGACTACCGGTCAAATGGCGGCCTTATCCGATACCAATGCTGGCGCTCTTGTGAGCGCTCAAGTAGCTCAGCTTAACTCGACCCAAATTGCCGCCCTCACTCCTACTGGATTAAATTCCTTTAGTCCTTCAGATATCGCGGCCATTTCCTTAAGTGCCATGGGTCATTTGACTACCGCACAGGCAACCGGATTATCTGACGCCAATGTTGCCGCACTCTCATATCAGCAAATTAATGCTATGAATAGCGCAGATGTCAATGCCTTAACCACCACCGCCTTTGCTGCGATTGATCCAAATGCAATCCAAGGCTTAAATACTAGCCAGCTCACCAATTTAACAACCGCTAAAGCGACAGTCTTTACTGTCAATCAAGCGGCTAAATTAAACTATGTGCAAATTAGTAAATTACCTTTCGCCGATCTCAATGCGATGAGTACTAACGCGATTGCGAGTATTCCGGTAGACGCCATGAGAGGATTGAGCACTACGCAGTTGGCTGGTCTATCTACGACTAATGCAGGAGCTTTGACTGCAAATCAAGTGGGGGCGCTGAACTACACCCAAATTGGCGCTCTGCCCTATGGCACATTAAATAGTCTATCTGATGGAGCAATCGCAGCGATTACCCCCAGCGCTATCACGGGCCTTACCACTACTCAAGCAACCAACCTGACTTCAGGTAAAGCTGGGGCCTTGGTCGGCACTCAAATAGCTGCACTAAACTCAACTCAAATTGGCGCCTTCTCTACCACTGCATTAAATGGACTTGCTCCCAATGCAATGGCAGCGATCTCCACCTCGGCTATTTCGGGTTTAACGACTGGACAACTGGGAGTCCTCTCTTCTGCTAATGCCACAGCATTGACTCCTGAGCAGGTAGCTACGCTGAACTCCACCCAAGTAGGTGGCTTATCGACTACAGCCCTAAATGCCCTGAGCCCAACGGCTCTACCGTCGATTTCAACCTCGGCTATTACCGGTTTAACGACTGCACAACTTAATGCGCTCTCTACTACCAATACAGTTGAACTAACTAGTGCGCAAGTAGGATCTCTGACTTCAAGTCAAATTGCTCAATTAACCAATTTATCTTCCTTAAATCCAGATGCGGTGGCTGCGATTTCCAGTTCGGCTATTACGGGATTAACGGGTACGCAACTTGGAACATTGTTGACTACCCATACTGAGGCCTTAACGGATAGCCAAGTTGCCCAGCTTAGCGCTACTCAAATTGGCCAACTAAGCTCCACAGCCTTAAATACTTTGATACAAGAGTCAGGGTCAGCCATTACAGCAGCTGCAATGCATGGTGTGACAGATACACAAGCTCCGAACATAGAAGCTCGTAGTGTCAGTGCAATGTCAGCTAGCCAAATTGCCCAGTTAACCACCACTGCCCTAAATCTACTAACTACAGAGGCAATGACCGCGATTGATCCATTTGCTATTTCTGGTTTAACTACTGGACAACTCGGAGCTCTCTCTGCTGCAAATGCGACAGCATTGACTCCTGAACAGGTTGCCAAGCTTAGCTCGTCCCAAATTGGCGCTCTAAACAACGATGCATTAAATGGACTTACACCTGAGGCGATGGGTGCGATTGCGACAACGGCTATTTCCGGTTTAACGACCACGCAACTCGGCGCTCTCTCTACTGCCAATGCAGGAGCGCTTAATCGAGAGCAAATTGCGATGCTCAGTGCAACGCAGCTTGCTAGCCTTCCCAGTGCAGATGTTAATACATTCACTAATGAAGAGTTTGCTGCGATTACAACCAGTGCAATAGCAGGAATGACTCTTGGCCAAGTGAATGGTCTTGGTTCAACTAGAGCAAGAATGTTGTCTGCTTACCAAATAGCGGCACTACCAGATGTATCAACCGATTTTGTGAAAACTCGATTTAATACCTTATACGCCTAAAAACCACCTAACATTCAATAGATTGTCGAATGTTTCAACTGTATTGCTAGTGATTTTATATTCTTAAGATCCGATATTTAAAAATGCATTTAGACACTAGAGTAATCTCCGCTTAGCGATGCTCACCAAAATCAAGACTGCCTTTTCTAAGTTCATTGCAGTTGGCTTAGAGCCCGTCATAGCAAAAGAAAGTCTGTTATACGAAGGTCAAACTCTGGGCGGCTTCACGCAAGTTACGCAAGATCGAGATGGTGTTCGGACACTGCGCTTTGGAGAAAATGGACCACGGCAAAGCATTGTTAAACCCGGTGATCTGAATGAGTTAGGCTTACCCTATGCTAGGTCAGCCATGATCGGTTTGGCGTTTACCCAGCATGTCGATCGCGTGTTGATAATTGGGTTAGGCGGTGGCTCGATACCCATGTTTTTACATAAACACTATCCAAGGGCGCACATCGATGTAGTAGATATTGATCCACAAATTATTGCTTTAGCTAAGCAATATTTTAATTTTACCGAGAATGCATTTTTGCGCACCTTCGCCCAAGATGGCAGGGCCTTTATTGAAAAGAATCAAAAGCCATACGACCTGATTTTTTTAGATGCTTTTACTGAAGCAGGAATACCAAAGCACTTGGCTACCCAAGAATTTTTGTTGGCAATGAAAAGAGCGCTCAAACCTTCAGGAGCTATCATCACCAATATGTGGAGTACTGCAAGTGCCAATCCCCTATATAAACTCATGCTACGCACGTATCAGGAAGTCTTTCATGAGGTCTATACCTTACGAGTTCCTAGGGCTGGCAATAAAGTGGTGATTGCCTTACCAGCCTTTAAAAGGGCAAGCTTAGATAGCATTACTGATTATGCGCAGCAGATCAGCGCACAAAGGGGGCTGCCCTTTGATTTAAGTGGCTTATTGCAGCCTGGATTAGTCAGGTTAATTGATCTTCAGGGCAGCAAAGTACTGCAAGATAGCGATTTGTAATTAGCTGTCACAAGTGAGTAGTCCGAAGCCAGACTGCTAAGAATTGGTATTTACGGGTGTGGGCGCGTTTGGACTGAAATAGGTCTAATCGATGGCACATCTGGACTACATTTGGCGCTCTAAAAAACCCTACTAATATTAAGGATTATCAATATTAGCCCTCATTGCCAATAACGCTAATGGCTACTGTAATTAAAGCCGTAAACCGTATTGGTGCTAAAAAATAGGGTGTTTCTCTAGAAGGCCCTGTTTTTGTGCGCCGCGACTTTAAATCGTCAACGTTTTCTGTTATTTTTTCCTTCCTGGCAATAGCTTTAATTTAGAAATCATGAGCATGCATTTACCTCACTTTCCTGAGACAACGTTTATCCGCGTTAAAGCCTTAGTGGCCTTAACGGTGGCTGATATTTGTCTAGTGCATGACAAATGGCTTACTTTTATTGTGCTGCTAGTTATTGCTATTGGTCTAGAGTTTCTCTATCGCAGTTTGCATGAGGTGTTATTGCACAATCATGAGATCGATAAAATGACTGAAAAAATTGCGCAGCGTAAAGCCCATCAGAAGGCGATGGAAGAAGCGGGTATCGGGAAGCACGCCTAAAACGAGTATTTCTGATTTGGGATTGTTGCGCAATCGATGTACATGTTTTTAAAAGTGCTTTAACGCCTGTTCACATTTAGAGATATTTTTCTTCTATCGCTGATTTGCGTAGAGTAATTTTTTGTGTTTGGTGTAGCGCGTAGGCTACTTTCAAAACCTCTAACTGAACTTTATCGACCTCAGAACTTAAAATCTTTTCACTATTTTGTAAATCCTCTCCGATCGTTCTAGCCCTAGTCTTGGTCATGGCACCAAGAATTTTGATGCCCAAAGGTTTACTTACTTTTTTTAAACACATCACCAAGCTTTTATCTGAAATCTTTTGCAGTAGTGTTTGCATATCAAGCGCAGTTAAAAATACCAAGTCTTCAAAGCTAAAAAGATGATCTAAGATGGCCTGCGCAATTTGGGCATCATGGCTTTGCACATGTTTTACCCCCAGATCCACTTGGGTTTGTTGAAGGTGCGCCAAGATTGCAGCGGCATTTTTCACAGTCATGTGTGCTTGCTCTTTTAGTGGCTAAGTTATCTCAGAGATGAGCATTTTTATTTCAGCAAATCATTTAGTGGTAACTGAGTCAGAGCTTAAGATTTCCAAAAACAGGAAAGTTTACGATCCATGCCAGCGGCATAATCATGGTAGACCCATTTATTGCAGATCCCTTGATCAATCAATAGTGCCAAACCTAAAAAAATCAAAAATATTACAGCAGCGCGTATTAGGTTTTTGTTCATTAGCTTCATTCTCAATAAATGATTAAAAGATGAAGGTAAGTCTTGGGCCAGGCAATTCACGCCTACTTTAGCTAGGTGCTAAAAGTGCTTACCAGTACTTTGAGGGTGGCGCGTAGACCAATACTTTGGCAGGATTTAGATACGCATTGTTTTGATGGATCTCATAGTGCAGGTGCGGACCAGTAGATCTGCCAGTAGAGCCTGATTCTGAAATCACTTGACCCCGCTTGACTTGCTGTCCCGCTTTCACCAAGAGCTTGCTATTGTGAGCATACTTAGAGACAAAGCCTTCATTGTGGGCAATTTCGATAAAGTTACCGTACGCTGGATCAAAGCTGGCTTTAATCACGGTGCCATCACCTGAGGCCACAATCGGTGTCCCTGTAGGGGTAATAAAGTCCACCCCAGAATGCTGAGCGAGTTGCTGGGTAATTGGATCAATGCGCACCCCAAAGTTACTAGTCATCCCTAATCTAGCATCAATCGGAGGGCCAATGGGTAGCGCTCGCAGCCAGCTGTATTGCTTTTGCCATTCAGGCTCAAGTTGGGTTGCGATGCTTAAAATTTCAGTCGATTTGTTGGCTAGATCTTCTAAGTTATCAGCCAAGGTTTTATTGGGATCTAACTGAAAATTGACGGGTTTAAGGGGGCCACCAAGCGGGGGGTCTGAGAGTTTTTCTTTTACGGTGCTCGGAGTTGAGATTGCCAAGAAACGATCTTTGGCAGCTTTGAGTTCATTAAAGGTGATACTGGCTTGCTGCAGTTGCTCTTGATAGGACTCAATCTCTTGGCGGTAAATCTTGTCAAGTCTTTGGCGCTCTTCAGGGGTCACTACGCCAGTGACCTCTTTGGCAAACTCTGGATTGACTTCAAATGCAATCGAAATGCCAGTGTAAAAAATCAAGATCCCCAAAGCGCAAAATGTTAAGCTGACAATGGCTCCTAAGCGCACAAGACTTTCTTTGGTGATATTGATTTGTTTGATCGCGCCAGTCGATCCTGAAACCCAAAATAATTGCATTTACATTCTATAAGTAATTGATTTGTTTGAATAAAATAAGGGTTTTAGCGCACAACGTGGTCTATAATACCAACAAAATCCTCGCTTGGCGACCTCATTTAAGTGATCCTACTTTTGCATGTAAAGAACATTCCATGAATCTATTACGTCCCTTACTCCACATTCTGTTAGTAAGTCTTTGCCTTGGGGTGCTATTGGGCAGTCGGCTAGCGCAAGCGGCTGTGATTGGTCAAATGCCAGCGCACGGTGATATTTTGTACATTACGGCCGATCCTTGTACCTCAGAGTCAGGAAGAATTGAGCCCAATTGGTATTTTTCCTACAGCGTGAACGCCGCTGGTAGCGTGAGCCGCAGTTGTTATGTGAAATACAACGACCAAATTTGGATTCGAGGGCCTTTTGGGGCGGAGTCTACCTATCCGATGAGTTACTTTTCAAAGCCAACAGGATCATTGGCCTCAGAGTCTGCTGCGTCAGGGGCTGGGGCAGGGACAGGGTCGGGGTCAGGGTCAAGTTCGGCACCTCCTGAGAACAAACCAAACGCCACACCAGAAGCAAAACCCTAGGGATTTGTGTAGGGTTCTTCTGCGGGGTTCTTTAGGGGTTGGCGCCTTGTGAACTACTTTGAACGCTAGGCCTACAAAAAAACTCAAATAAGAGGTAGCTCATGGTCTCTGGAATGACCCGCTCCCAGGCTGAATTCTCCGTATTTTCACCGCCAAGGCTCGTGCCAGATCCGCCAGGACCGGCGTAATAGCCAATATAAAACTGTTTGTAGCTTTCATAACCGGTGCGGCAATAGTAGGATAAATCTTGAATGACCGAAAGGGTCGGCTCGCCATTGGGCGCCAAGAGGGCTTGCGTGTAACTCGTTAATAGCCAGGTGCTTACTTGCTCCTCTAGGGGGTCTTTGACAATCTTGGTGTCTTCGTAATAGTAGCTATTGCCTACCGTATCTTGAGAGATCAAGACCCACTTGGCATGTGCTGGGCTAAGGGCGTTTAATAAAAAAGCCGTAAAGCCAATATAAATCCATTGTTTTGTCATAGGTGCAGGGTAAATTATGGGCGTGAAATATTTTAATTGTTCCTATATAGTGCATTTAAGCCCGAAAAGCGAATTTTGGCTGATAGAATTGTTAAAAAATACCATTAATAACAGAAGTAACGCGCCCAAGGAGTGTTTAGCATGGCTGAAGTAAATCAACAAGGTTGTCTATTTGTAGGTGAAGGCGTTGTCCTGAAGGGAAATTTTGAGGTTCCCGATATTGCTTCCATTTCCGGAACAGTTGAGGGCGAAATTACCGCTAAACAAGTACTCATTGAGTCAACGGGCGTAGTACGCGGCAAGTTATCGGGCGAGTCAATTGATATTCGTGGTGAAGTTAATGAATATGTTTCATCGACTCGTAGTTTGATTATTCGCTCCACCGGTAAGGTGAGTGGTTCTATTAACTATTCTGAGATTGAGATTGAAAAGGGCGGTCATCTGCATGGTGAGCTGCACAATCTTAATCCCCACATTTAATCAATTAAATTTTTCATATAGAACTCACAGCGATGTCTATCTTCTCAAAAAATCCCTCGTCACAAAATAACCAAGAGCAAAATATGGAAGAGCAGTCCGATAACTTCTCAGAATCGAATATTTCTGAAGAAACGATTCCTGAGGCAATAGAGCAAAATAATCGTAATGAAGCGTTGCCTCGGATGGGAGTTAGTACTAAACCATCCATCATCAGCGAAGGTTTTACTTTTGAAGGCACCATCACTTCAGATGGTGTGCTTAATATTGCTGGAGTGGTGCGTGGCACCATTACTGCCAAATCGGTTTTGATTGACTCAACCGGTCAGGTTGATGGCGAGCTTAATACCGAAAGTCTGGTGATCAAAGGTGATGTGAAGGGTGATGTGAACTGTGATGATTTAAATGTTGGTCCCTTAGCTCATGTAAGTGGCAACATCAATTACAAATATATTCATATTCAACGAGGCGGCAAGGTTAGTGGAACATTTAATAAAAACTAATCTGCTTCTAACATTGCTTTGAAACAGAGTCATGTAATTCGCCTATTAGATCCGTCCAAAGAAACCTTTGGTTCAATTATTGGTTCGGATTTAGAAATCTTTGGCAGATTATTGGCAACAAAGTCGCTTAGGATTGATGGTACGGTAGTAGGAGATATAGAAACAAAGCCTGGTGCAGACGTCTGTATTGCCTTAGGCAAAACAGCATTGGTTCAGGGCAATATCTCAGGGGTAAGGGTGTTGGTAGCAGGCCGTGTAGAAGGTAATGTACTTGCAACCGAGAGGGTCGAATTGCACAGTGGTGCAGATGTTCACGGAGATATTGTCTATGCTCAAATTGGCATCGAACATGGAGCGCGTCTGAGTGGGCAGCTGTCCAAAATTATCGAATCAGATGAGTAATCAAACAGCACTTAGCCAAGTATTTACGTCATTACAGGATTATTGATATGTATTCCAATGGCACTATCAAAATTTTAGTGACCAACCAAAAAGGTGGGGTTGGAAAGAGTACAGTTGCGGTGAACCTTGCCGCCTATTTGGCGATGCAAGAAAATATGAAAGTCTCGTTGATCGATATGGATCCTCAGGCTTCGTCTTCCCGCTGGGCCAAAAAAGCACCTAACATTGGCGTACAAGTTCACTGTTTAAATGTCAATTATGAAAGTAGTGGGGCAGCGCTCCTGAGCGCGCGTGCAGGTGTTCGTAAATATTCCGCTGGCGTTGAGGTTTGTATTTGTGATTTGACTTGGACCCCGGCAATGTCAGAACAATTTATTTTAGATTTTGATATTGTGCTAGTACCAAGTTCAAGCTCTAAATTTGAAATGGCTAGCACTGAAATTTTTATCTTGCAGTATGCGCAACAGTGCATGTCCAAGTTGGCGGTAAATAAGCAATTTATCTTAGTCGTTCCAAGCAAGGTGGAAGAGGGATACTCTTCTCATGCAGCTTTTACCAACCTAGACTTTTTGATGAATTGTCACATCACACCGCCGGTCTACCGAACACCCGAAATTGATAGTTATGTCTACGAAGATTTTTTATGTGTCTGTGCAGATCAGAAGGTTGCCGAGAACTTTTCTATTTTTGGTAAATACATCTCTAAAAAAATTAGTGAGCGCAGTGTGGTCAGAGCATCCCTGTCGATTAATGGTAGCTCCTTAAATCGAGCTATTGTGAAAAAAGTCAGCGTCCTTGATAACTATCGCGAAAGATCACGTAGCTTAGGTTTTTATGGTGGAATCGCCAATAACTTGCCTGTGGCAGGATTAAGTGAGCCTATTGCAACAGAGGAACCAACCAAGAAGGCGGGCTTTTTGCCCTCTTTCTTGAAAAAAGATGCCAGCTAAGCTCATGACCGACATCAAAGATCCTTACAGAAACGACATTTTTGAAGATGAAAGTGGTCATCGCGTCGCTGTTAAGCGTCTCTATACCCCCAATGCCATGGGGGTAAGTTATGTTGAATACAAAAGTTTCTTCGATTCATCGTTGCGATTTATGCCCAAAGAGCAGTTTATGGAAGTCTTTCATTGGGTTGATAATTTTGGCTCAACCGATACCTTTGTAAGGGTTGATGAAGTTGTAGAAGCTCCCAAAAAAGCAGATAAAGAGGCTCCAAAAGAAGAAGCGCCTGCTAAGCCTGCAGACGAGGCCAATGCTAATGGGGGCGATGATCATCGGCAGGGTCAAACTCCACCTAAGCGCATGTCCTAGGGCTTATAGGAGATTTTGCGGCCGGCAATATGCTCGGTCCCCAAATATAATGTGCAACTTAGGGTCAGTCTTATTATTTGCGACTAAGTCTTATGGTGCTCGAGCCTAAATGGATGAAGGAATTTTGATGTTAGAAAACCCAGTGTACGCTCACTACTTAAAAATTTCGCTAAAAATGGTGGCGATACTTTGCGGTCTTTTGTTGCTCTTGGGGTCTGCTCAGACCCAATACCAAGCCAGTGGATCAGATATTGAGGCAACCCTCGTATTGATCATGGCGCAACTCCAAAATCCTGCCCAAGTAAAACTAATGGTTGGAATTTGTTTTTTTATGCTGGGAATCTTATTGCCAGCACCAAGGTTTTTTCGCGCAAGATTTTTGGGGCCGAGGGATTTGCAAAATGATGCCTATAAATTATATTTGGTGACCAAGTACGGCATCGAGAGAAATGCAGTCCTTAATCAACTTGTTTGTCGCAATACAGTATTTGCTAGTTTAGAGAGCGCCCTTACGTTTGCCCATGAACTAGAAGGTCAAAATCGAGCCCATGATATTGCGCTTAAAAACGTGCCCTCAAAATCAGCTGAGCAAATTAGCTCACAGAACTCTGTGGTCAGTCCCAAAAGCGATTTCTCTTTGCCCTCTGGCAACACCTTGGTTGCCACAACATCTCAGAACAAAAGCACCATGCGCGTTACCGTTTTATTCGGACTGTTGCTCTACTCCGTTGTCCTAGGTGGATTGTTTTACGCCAACTCTCACAATACTGTCAGTACCAAGTCAGTTGCCACTGTCACTACCGTTGCTTCGCCCGAAGATGTTCCTGCGCCAACAGTGACAGAGCCTGTTGCCAATAATTCTAGCGCTAACCCAGGGTCTTCCAGTGTTGCAGAGCCCGTAAGTGCAGATCTTGCTGCAAAGCCAATCCCCATTAACGAACGATGGCTAGGGGTGTGGGGTGCAGAGGGCAACTCCCAAAAATTATCCATTACTGCTTCTGCTGTGAAGTATGGCCCCGATGAATTTACATGGGTTGGCACAAGGCCCAAGGGTGTTGTCAAGTGCTGCCCAGCGTTTTATGAGGGGTCAACTAACAAGGCTGAGCTACTGACAAGAATTCAGACCCAACAGGCCCTGCCAGCAAACTCGGCGATTGATTTTCAAAAGATGACCGCATTGGTCAATAACCTTGGGCAGGATAATTTCAAAAAGATTGTCATTGCTGACCCCTTTTTAAGAAAATATTTTTTTATTTATGACCAAAATTATGTATATCGAATCAGTAGGGATATGGGCGATAAGACGTCATTCATGATTGAGCAATTTAAAAGGCAAGAGTGAGCGAGAAGACTGATCCGACTTCCAAACTTGAAGGCAAACTCCACCCCCTAGAGCACCTGCGTTTATTGCGTGAAACCACGCCATTACAAAAGGTGATAGATGAGATAGCCGGGCGACAATGCATCTTTTTTTATAATACTGCGTGGGAATTTGATTTCTCTTTAAGTGCTTCTGACGAGCCTTGGTCTGTGACCAAGCAAGTTTACTTTCGCAATACGCGAAGGCATAAATCCTTAGCTTTTGCGCTCCCCTATTTAGTGATTCAGATGAAGTTTTTAGATGAGCCTAAATATCTTCGTGCAATCGTCACTTATGGGGATGATGTTGCCACAGTGATTGGTTTTATGAGTCAGTTCATGAAACAAGAGAGGGGTACTAGAGTGTGGACTGAGAAACCTGGCTTTGATTGGGTGCCTTGGAATATCTCTGCTTTATTTAATAGATTATTAAATGCAGATGGACGATTTAGTGAAATTGAGTTTTATCGATTTCACGATGCTTTTCATGCAAAGTTAAAGGGTAACTGGGAAATGATCCGAGCCGATTAATCGGTTAACAATTGCGGATACAGCCTTCAGACAGTTTGGGTATAAGTTAGCTTTTTGTAGTGACTTTTACTTATATCAAAAGGCTCAATTAATAAAAAGTCTAGTCTAATCAGTCGGTTTAAGCGTTTACTTCAGATTTTCTTTTGAATAAATCCTTAAATGAATGAATTTATGCAGTAATTCTGTGAAGGTGGCACACCTCTAGGAAAATCGTGCCGGTTCCTGAAAATAAAGTCTATACAAATCAATAACTTCAATTTGAATTTCACTAAGCGAGAAAAGAGCTTTTGTTGATGATAAAAGCTTTATTAAGATCGCAAGAGCGTCTAGGATGGTCTTAACACGTCAGCGTATCTTAATAGGAGGCATGTTAATGAACCCATCTCAAGACAACAGCAATGCGACTATTGGAGCATCAAGCTTTACTCAGCTGGCGATAGAGGATTTAGTGCGAGACCGCCTAGTTTGGCAGGGGCGGCTTGAAAAAATGATGAATTCCAACACTATTTTGCCCAGTGTGATTCATCCCATTAAATCGAAGATTGTGAAAATAGCTTAAGCGAAGGGTCTCTAATGAAGGTCTACATTGCACCCTTTGTTTTTGCCCTCCTAATGCTATTTATTTGCTTTTATCTCTTTTTGGAGGCAAGGACAGTACTTGACTACAAAAAAACGGAGGAAATTACAATTGACCCCGATGCTTTGAAGTACTTCTCAGTCATAGCAGAGCAATACGCTTCTGAGGCGCGCTCAATTAAGGATGTCAAAAATTAGTTACGCCTGGCGGTTTAAAAATTCTGATCCCGTGGAATCAGTTTGTTAGTCTATCTAATAGTCATCAAATTAACAGGCAAAGCAAGCCTAGGTCATAGTAAGCTATGCTTTTATTGATTTGAGATAAGCCTATTGTATGACTGATCAAGAGTGGGATTATTGGGTTGCCAAGCAATACGTCTATACCTGGCAAGCGGCTGCTTTGGTTCTGGATATTAATCCTCGACAAATTAAATTTCCTAGAAGAGACCCGGCTGGCGAGCTTCATTTTGAGCAGGATAATTTTGAAGGAATATATTCTGAATTTAAGACGAAACTTGATTTACTGACAGAGCATGCTTGGATGCAAAATTTCTCTGCGCAGAATATGCGCGTTGACTTTAAGCGATTTTTATTTTGGGCTCACAATGGTATCCAGTGGAATATGCCTGAAAAGTTACTCACCTTTGCAAAAGAAATTGATCTAGAGGCTTTGGACCAAAATGCAGAGGAAAGAGCAAAAATTTTGCGGGATGACCGCGCTTCATTGCAGTTAATTTGGGCATTAAGGTTAATGCTCAAAGATCACCAATACGGTAAGACCGATCGGGAGCTGATTTATTACCTATCAAAAACCTATCCAGATCTGCATGGATTTAAAAGACTGGCCTTAGAGATGAAATTTGCTGAAGCGCAGATGGTGTCAGAGCCCTAAATTTCATCTGATTTGCCTCTTAACAGAGTCTAAAGACCTAGTTAAAACTTTGGAGAGAAGAATCTGTATGGATGACCTTGTTTATAAAAAACCTCAAAATAGCGCTACGATGTCACCTTCCGCTAACGATTTGTTTCGTTTGCCAACGCTTGAAGATTTGCAAGAAAAGCAACTTAGTGAACTGCTAGAGATGGCTCAGGTTCGCTTTGGAATGAAAGGGGGAGCAGTTAAGGTCAACTTAACCCCACTAGAAATCCATTCCAAAATGACTGAAGCTCAGGTTTTAAAGGCTCTGCTTTTAGCCCCTCAAGATCAAAGACCTGATCTTGTGCTCTATGAGCTGTCTAAAGGGAATATTGATTGTCGTATTGCAAACCAAATTTTAGCCAGTTTGGCAATTTTGGAAAAAATTAAGAAATTCGCTATGACTGATCAATAAAAGGGTGCTTAAGGGCTATTTCGGTCACATGACAGTTATTTGGTCGAAAATTGGAGGCCCAAGCGCTCAACCCTTTTTGTTTTTAGGATCAGAACCTTTTTCTACATCTTTATCAATTATCTGATTTTGTTCATATTCCGCTAATTTTTGCATTATGCTACTAGCGGCAGGGGACAAAGAGACATCAGAGGTTGTTTTGACCTTTTTAGTTCTTCTTAAGAAATTTTGAAGTATGGTTTGCAATAACATAGATGGTGTTGATAAATGGTCTTCTCTACGATTATTCACTATACGCTAGTTGTAATTAGTGGTCTAACTGTTTAAATCACCCGATGGTTTTTGGAGACTCTTTTGCTTAAAAAAACTCAAGAACTATTTCACGGAATGCGTTTTTCTGATTTTCTATTTGTTTTGGTTCTATTGGCAAATATTTCGGTCGTTGTCTACCTTGGGATAGGTAATTATCATAGGGCCTCAAAAGTTGGGGAATCTCTAAAAAATGGCGAAAGTATCCTTGCTTGGTTTAATGCTATTCCAAATGATCCACATTCTGAAAATTTATCTGACAAAAATTTTTGTAGCGCCTTAAAAGAGGGTCAGACCAGCAATGTGGGCAAAGCTAATACTTGGAGAGAATGCCTTGATTCTATCTTTTCAAGCCATGGCCCGTTTCATGGTTATACCAACCTACTTATGCCTGAGTCGCCTATATACGCAGGGCAATGCAATAAGCACGATTTAGGAACTAGCGGTGCCTTTATCTTTGAGTTATTGACTTTAAATCCCGCAGGCCCCCCTCAGACATCGCAGATGGAAGGTGATCAAAAACTCATCGGTGATATGCATGTTCGTTTAAGTCTTTGTGATACGGGGTATTACCTTGTAAAAATCGGAGAGTTTAAGTTATGAACTTTAGTGCCAACTTACCTTCACAATTAAATATTCGATTGCGAAGACATATTTATGATTTATTTTTTAATCATCAAATAAAAAAGAACTACCACAGTCAGTTTGAGCATTTCATTACTTATATGATTTTACTAAATATGGCCGGTTTGGTTTTAGAGCATATTCCCATTATTTATGACTCGCGTCAAAATATTTTCCATCTCTTTGATATTTTTTCTTTAGCAATTTTCTCAATTGAATATGTCTTGAGACTTTACGTTGCTCCAGAGGACCCATCATTTAAGAATACAAAGCTACCACGATTCGCTTTTTTTAAGAGCCCATTTGCGCTGATTGACTTAATTTCGATATTGCCGTTTTATCTTGGGGCATTTTTCAATGCTGATTTGAGGATCCTCAGAGCATTGCGTCTATTACGTTTATTCAAATTATTTAGAGCTCTAATACCTGCAGTAAGTGATTTTCTGAAAAAAAATCAAGGAAAATCATTTCGATATAAGGTTTATGCATTAGTAAATGAAACTCCAACAAGTGGCGAATTACATCATATCTTCGATCTATTTATTGTCGTATGGGTAATCATCTCTGTCTTGGCCGTCATTCTCGAATCAGTACAAAGCATTAATTACTATCTACATTCAGAATTTATCATTCTAGATGCAATTGCGGTAGGTATCTTCTCTACAGAGTATTTAATGCGTATTTATAGTGCCCCAGAAGATCCCGCTTACAAAACTTGGTTCATGGGGCGACTAAAAAATGCTGCTAAACCAACTAGCATCATTGATTTGCTTTCCGTCTTACCTTTTTACTTAGAAAGCTTTTTACATCATCTGTTTGATTTACGATTCTTACGGGTTTTTAGGCTGATGCGCTTACTTAAGTTGGCTCGTTATTCTGGGGCAACTGAGTCACTCTTTATTGTCATTCGCCGTGAGTGGCCGGTAATGAAAGCTTCTATCTTCATTATGTTGCTTCTGGTCATGCTGGCTGCCTGCTTGGGCTATTTATTTGAGCATGAAGCGCAACCTGATAAGTTTGAAAATATCCCCCAAGCGATTTATTGGTCCGTGATCACCCTTGCAAGTGTTGGCTACGGTGATATAACCCCTATAACGCCAGTCGGTCGGGCAATAACGATTATTTTGGCACTACTGGGTATCGGTATATTTGCTATTCCAGCTGCTATTCTTTCATCGGCCCTAAGTGATCAACTTCGTATTGATCGTGAATCAATGATGGATGATCTTTATAAAATGCTAGAGGATGGGGTGATCTCTGAGGAGGAGCAAGAGTTAATAGAGGCAGAAGCCAAGCGTCTGCATTTATCGCAAGATGAGCTTAATCGCTTGCTTGAAAAAGCTAAAGTACAAATGGGCCTAGAGCAAACTGTCGGTTATAAAAATGATGGCGGAAATTCAAGTGGGCATGGGCTTGAGTATTTAATTTCCCATCCCGAGATTGCGGCTGAGGAATTAAAAATTACGATTTCAAAGTTACAGCAAATTATAAGTGCTTCAGATATTCAAAAGCTTTCTAAATACTTTGATGACCCTGATAATGTTTCGGGTTTACAAAGAAAAATAGTGTTACTCCTTTTAGAAAATCGGCAATCCCATGTGCCCCTTAAGGAATGATAAATATTAAAAATATTGTTCTTCCAGGCTATAACTATACAGACCCACAAATGAGTTAATTGGAGTATTTGAGTATAGTAAAAAGCAGTTTAATTAAAAAATACAAAATTATTAATGAGAGATTAAGAATAAATGGGTGATTACACCAAGATGTCGAATTATTACGACATGATTATGACTTCTGGTTATTACGACTATCCAGCCATTGTGGATGGTTTGCTTAACCACCAACCTTTTGAAAATGTCTTAGAAATCGGCTGCGGCACTGGTTTAATATTGGAAGAAATTGCCAAGCGTCAACCGCATGCGAATATTCGAGGGATTGATTTAACCCAATCAATGCTTAATATTGCGCAAAAGAGACTGGAATCATTTCCAAATATCAAACTCAGCCGACAAAATATTACAGAGTTAGATTTGGAGCAGCAATATCGTTTGGCTTTTTCTTATGGCGGCGTTTGGTATTTTGTGATTGATGGTGATAAAGAGCCACTTTTGGTAAGCCATATTTATGATGAGCAGTTAAATCATCTTGGGCTAGAGAATTTGAGTAAATTTGTCCAGATCGGTGGAAAGTTGCTGCTTGGAATTCAAGGGCCCCATCACGATTATGAGAAGCCTATAACTAATGGAATGATTTATTCGCAAAAAATTGAACCATTAGAACTTGGATTTACAAAGCACTATTACTTAGATGATAAAGACGACCGCGTTATGGCTCAAACCATTCACTATCGTACTTATAGTTTTGCCGATGCTAAGCAATTATTAGCAAACTATGGATTTGTATATGAAAGCAGGGCTAAGACGCATTGTCACTTTCTGGAGTTTAAGCGTGTATAGAAATGTCTAAATTATCAGATAAGCCATCCATTGGCTTTATTGGGATTGGAAATATGGGTAATCCCATGGCTGCCAATTTAATCAGAGCCGGATATCGAGTTAGTGTTTTTGATCGCGATACCCATAAGGCTGATAACTTATTACTTCTAGGGGCTAGTTTTGCAAAAAGTATTACTGAGTTAGGCAAACACTCTCAAGTGGTAATTTGCTCTTTGCCAGGACCAAACCAAGTGAAGGAGGTGATGTTTGACCCCAATGGCCTCATTGATTCAATACAACCAGAATCAACAATCATTGATACCTCTACAAGCTCTGTAGAACTTGCACAAGAATTATCACAGGAATTGGCTAATAAAAATGTTGGTTTTTTAGAGGCACCAGTTACCAATGCGGTTGATTTTGCAGCACTGGGTAAATTATCGATATTTGTTGCCGGCGACCTCTCAAATTTTGAACGGCATAAACCCATCTTTGAAGTACTTGGCGAAAAAATATTTTATGTCGGTAAGCCAGGTAATGGTGCCACGATAAAGTTACTAACAAATTTATTATGGTTTACACACGCAGCAGTGATTGGCGAAGCCCTAATGCTTGGCGCTAAAGCAAATATTCCTCTAGAAATTGTCGCCCAAGCAATTCAGTCTTCTGCTGGTAATAGTTGGGTAGCTCAGCATGATATTCCCTCTATCTTCGCTGGTCATTACGACCCAAGCTTCTCTTTAGCTTTGTGTTGCAAGGATTTGGCCCTGGTGAATCAAATTGCGCAATCTCAAGGATTTGACTTGACGATGGGTCAATTTGTGCAGAAAATTTTTGAAGAGGCCAAAGCAATATACGGGGACTCAGCTGCTGAATTACATGTAGTCAAATTATTAGAGGACAGGGTAGGGATGTATCTACGCCCCGATCAAATAAGCTCACTCTCATAGCATTTCTATTATTTATAGTCCCTATTATGATATTGAAGAACCAGTCAAAGTTAATGCAAGAGGCTCACTTGCATATGCCTCAGGGAGTCGCTGAAAATTATCGCTACTGGGGCGATGATCAGACTGTATTTGTTGACTCTGCGAAAGGCGCTAAATTAACCGATTGTGATGGTAAGCAATATATTGATTTTCGATTAGGCTATGGGCCTATTATTTTGGGTTATCGCGACGATAGGGTGGATCAAGCTGTTATCCGTCAAATTAGTGAGGGTGGAACTTTATCAGGCTTTTCTACATCACTGGATACTAAGGTTGTAAAGAAAATTAAAGAGCTGTGCCCACAAATTGAAAAATTACGCTTTGCCAATTCCGGTACCGAAGCAGTGATGGGGGCAGTCAGAACGGCGCGCGGATTTACTGGGCGAGATCGAATTGCAATTGTCGAAGGTAGCTTTCATGGCTTAGTCGACGAGATGATGTGGAAATCAGATATTGAGCATTGGAATGCTGGCGATACTTGCCCTCCTAAAATCATTCCTTTTGGGGCAGGTATTCCGCAAAATACTAGAGCGCTTGTTGATTTTATTGAACTCAATGATTTTGAATCTCTTGAACAACTTTTTGCTACTCGAAAAGATTCTCTTGCATGTGTTTTATTGGAACCCATTATTGGGAATGCGGGCAGTATTGCAGCGTGTCATTGTTGGTTACAGCGATTGCGCGAGCTTTGCACCCAAAACGGTACGATTCTAATAGTTGATGAGGTCAAGACAGGTTTTCGAGTGGCAAAGGGTGGGGCGCAATCTCTCTATGGAATATATGGCGATCTCACCACTTATGCCAAGGCTATGGGAAATGGATATCCTGTCGCTGCCTTTGGGGGTAAAGCCAACATCATGGATGTAGTTGGTTCTCACGAAGGTGGTGTTGTCCATGGTGGAACCTATACCGCCAACCTGATTGCTTTGAGTGCGGCGCATGCAACACTCGAGATACTTGCCAATACCAATGCCCTAAAAACGATTGACGAGAGTGGAGAGAAAATTCGGTCGTTATTAGGTCGCGTATTTACTGGGGCAGGAATTGAGCACTCCTTTGCAGGTCCTCCTGCAATGCTTGGTATCCACTTCTCTAGCGAAGTTCCTCAAAATTATCGACAGTGGAGAAAAGTGAATAACTCCTTGTATAAGAATTTTGCCTGGAAGCTAATAGAGTATGGTGTCATGTTGGAGCCAGATTCTAGGGAGCCCTGGTTTATCTGTGAGGCTCACGAACAGATAGATTTTGCTTGGTTGGAAGATGTAGTGACTAGAGCAATTAGAGCGGTGCTGTAAACCTAAATTGTGGTCCAAAAATCTCTTTTGCCTTGACTTGCTATTTTTTAAACCCCATAAGTCTTGACCATAGGACAGTTTTTTCTTTAATGAAGATAATTAATCTCATTAATGTATATTAGTTAAGAATAAGAAAATTAGGGTGTTAGTGATTACTAAAATAAGACATTTTTTAATAAAAAATCAAGCTTTGAAATAAAGGTATGAAACAAGTAAAAATCATTATTACCAATCAAAAAGGTGGGGTTGGTAAGAGCACAATTGCTTCGAATTTAGCTGGTTATTTTTCTGCTCATCATCATAAGAAAATCTCTTTTATCGATTTTGATAGACAAGCAAGTGGTGCAACTCTAATAAAAAAAATTCATGACCCCAATATAGGGGTTTACAAAAAAGAACTTTTTTTTAAACAAGGCTCAAATTGGAGTCTTATGGAGGCAAGGCAAGCACTTAATACATACTCTGTTGGTGTCGACATTGTAATTGCCGATTTAACATGGACCTTTGGTCTGCCATATGATTTTTTACTAGACTTTGATTTGATCATCGTCCCTTCTTCTGATACCTCCTTGGAGGTTGCCAGTACAGAAATATTTGTATTGGAATATATTCAAAAAAATATGGACAAATTGAGATTGATTAATCAAGCCGTAGTAGTTGTTCCAAGTCGAATTGATCCAAGTCAAAGCGAGATTCCTAAATTTAGTGGTTTGGATTTTTTAACAAACTGCTCAGTATCGCCGCCTATATATAGAATTCCTGGGATAGACCGATATTATGAGGAAGGTTTTTTATGCACATCTGCTGATCCTGTAATTGCAGAAAATTTTCTCAATTTAGGAAATTTTATTTATGAAAAGTTAGAGTCTTTGAGCACTCTTTTTGTTCCCATAAAAAAAATTACTCCAAATTTGCTGACTAAGCATCCAATAAATAGAACCGCAAGCAAAATTATTGAGCAACCTAAAACTTTAGTTAGCACTAGAGTCAATCAAACTCAACCAAAGAGTCAGGCCTCTCCGAGTAAAGAATTTAGCTTTATCCCAAAGTTTTTAAGAAGAGGGAAAGAATAGAAAGCGCAATATCGCTCTTAGAAAAGTGATTAGATTTTGCGGATTGCCCGCTATTTTTTTAATATTTTTTTGCTAGTGATGATTGAATGTAAATATTTAGTCTGATAAAAGTTGATTAAATTCAATTACTTAGAGTATATTTAACTTCCGAGTACCCCCCAATCTATCCATCTTCTAGTTCAAGATCACTCGATGGCGTAGATTACTTAAATTAGAATGTTAATAAAACAACCTTAGGCTTATTTCATGTTTGACTTTAGCAAAATTGAGCGTTTGAAGAGTAAAGCCGACAAAGGCGATGTAAAAGCTCAAATCGAGCTTGCCCAAGAGTATTTCTCGGGTCGAAACGTGCAGGCTAGCTTGTCTACCAGCTACTCCTATTACTCAAGAGCTGCAAGGCAAAACGACCCAGAGGCAATCTATAAGTTGGGTGAGTATCAAGATATTGGTTGGGGTTGTGCAATGAGCCCAAGCAATGCCTTTCAGAATTTCTACAAGGCGGCAAAGTTAGGGCATTTAAAAGCCATTCTTAGTCTTGCGCATTACTACCAAACTGGTCGAGCAGGAATTGTTGATTACGATAAGGCGCTTGCGACTTATCAGTTGGCGTTAAAAATGGGGCATACCCAGGCAAAAGAAAAAATTGCCAAGCTCCAAGAGTTGAAAAAAACCTCCCCGTCTTACGTCCCGCCAATTCCTTCTACTGCAACCCGTGGCACAAATCCTGTAGGGACTAAAGCTGAGCATAAGCCAACCGCTGAGATTAATATTGAGGATATCCCATTTTTTATGGGATTAAGCGGCACTGACCTCATTTACCTTATGGGCTTAGTTTCAAATGTCGAGGGAAAAAGAGGGCAGTTTCTTTTCTGCGAGGGTGATGAGCCTAATGGCCTTTTTATTTTATTAAAAGGGCAATGCACCATTAGGCTTGCCAATATCAGTACCAATACATTTAATGAAATAAAGTCGGTTCATCCAGGTGAATATGTAGGTGAATTTGGACTTATTGATGGTTTACCACGATCTGCGACGGTAGTTATTACTGAAGATGCAGAGATGATGTTTTTGCCAACCCAGGTATTTCAATCTGCTATTGAAAGCCAAAAAGGCTTGGCAGAAGTGGTTACTCGCAATCTACTCTCTTTTATTCGCAACGGAAATATTCGTATCGAAGAAAAGGATTTAAAGGCTTTAGTTTATAGTGGCCAACCAGTTACGCCAACACTCTCAAATATGAAATTACTAGTTGGAATATTGCGTGCTAGCAACAGTACCAAACAGGTTAATTATTGGGAGCGTTAAGATAGAGTTGTATTGAAACTACCTAGAATCAGCATAGTTGCGTCATCACAGGTTTCTAATCTGTTTCCAATAAACAAGCTTTGAATTTTCCCAGCGCCTTTTTGGGGCGATAAACAAGCGATCAATTTAATAAGCGAAATAACGCCTTCTAGCCCGATTTCATCGTTTGTTCCTGTAATCTTTGCCTCTAAGATGCCGTCTGTAAAAATAAACATTTTCTTAGCGTCTAATTCAAGCTGCTCACACTGCCAATTTAATTCCTCGGAGGGAACAACCCCAATAGGGGGGAGGGCAGAAGCCCGAGTATCAATTTCTTGGTTCGCATCACAGATCACAATATTGCCATGACCACAGTTAAGGTATTCCACCTTTTTGGTCGTAAGATCATATTGACCGATAAACAGTGTTACAAATCCCGCTGAGCCTTCAAAGCGTTCGGACATCTGGTACATTTCATGATTCAAGTACATGGCGATTTCAGCAGACGATTGGCCCTGGTTTGCCATATACCGAAATAGGGCTAGGCACCTTGCCACTGTTAAGGCGGCAGGGATGCCCTTTCCTGATACGTCACCCTCACAAAAAAAGATTGAATTGTCAATCCTAAGGTAGTCTAAAAAATCACCCGAAAGATTGCGTGCTGGGATAACCAAACCATGAATGACATCAATATTTTCCAGGGAAGCAAATAGATTTTTTTGGGTTTCCTCAGCAGTTAACAAATCTTTTTTAATTAAGGCATCTTTAATCATTTGCTCTGTGAGGGAGAGATTTTCAAAAGCTACTCCCAAAATTAGAGCAAGGTGTTCAAAAGACTCAAGGTGGGATTGGTCAAAATGAGTAATGCGACCATTATCCATCCGATTGATCGCTTGTAGACAACCATAACTGCGCTTGCCAGACATGATTGGTACTGTCAATATTGAGTGAGTCTCAAACCCGGTTTTTTTATCTACCGCAGAATAATGATTTGCATCAGTCTTGGCGTCTTGAGTTAGAAGTCCTGTTTGGGTAGTAAACGACTTGCCAACTAAACCTGTGTTTGATGGAATCGATATTCCTTTGATGTCTACTGGTCCAAGGCAGATCTCGCATTGAAGTTTAGATTGATCATGATTGGCTAAAAATAAGGATAGTGCCTGAGCTTGTATGGATTCCAGAATAATAGGAAGAGCCCAGTTAAGAGCTAAAACAATGTCTCTATCTTTGGCATAGCGTTGAATAATGCCAATAATAAGGTCGCTCAGAAGGCTACTAAATGGCTTATTTAACATCACAGGATTCACGGATTCTTCAGATTTAGTGGGTAAAATGGTTGCACAAATAGCGTGAGAAAGTATTTTTAGCATTCTACGAGAATCATCTCTTTCGTATGCCTTTTTTGGTTGAAATATTTTTTAGATTGTAGTTAGTTTTTAATTATTAGACCTATGTTTACCATCTACTTGAGCTATGAAAATCCGTTTTTCCCCTAAAATGAATATTAGGCAAGTAAGCCCTTTGAAAGTAGGTCTTATTGCTACGATTTTTCTATTTACTCTCAGTTTCTTTGATATTTTTGAATTTAATGATTTTGGCAGTAAAAAATCATTAGATTTCTTATCTCAAACATTTCCATACGATCAATATTATCGCGACAACTCCGCTGGATTAATTCTTATTGCCATAGATGATGATGCTCTAAATCAATTAGGGCAATGGCCATGGCCAAGACAGGTGATTGCCAAAATTATTAATAATGTGAAGAAGAGTGGTGTTGCGGCAATTGGAGTTGATGTACTTTTTTTAGAAGAGGATCGATACTCTCCTCATCAGCTTGCTCGTAACTTACATATCCCCATCAATATATTGCAGAATTTAGGTTTTGAAAGTGGGGATATTAAATTAGATGAGGTGTTGTCTCAATCCCCAGCGGTTATTGCTTTTTCATTAGGCAAGAACCAAAAATCTGCAGCATTAATTGAACATTCTCGTCTTCAAAATTTATTTGTAAGCTCTAATGATGTTAGTGAACAACTCTTATCAAGCTCTAGCCTAATTCTTCCTCAAAAAACGATCAAAAGTGCCCCTGGATTTGGATTCGTAAACGCTAACGAGCAGGATGGCCTAATCCGTGAAAATTTAATTATTGCAAATCACCAGGGACAGTTGATTCCCTCTTTGAGCATGGAAATGCTTCGTGTCGCACAGGGTGCTCGAAATTATGTCGTTAAGCTAACTGATAGTGGTCACGGACTCCTAATCAAGGTTGGTGACTTCATCGTACAAGCTAATCTCAAAGGTCAATTGCTATACCATCATGGTAGCACTCAACGATTTAGGCAAATTTCTGCTTCCCGATTCTTGGATGGACCAGTTGCAGGTTTGGATAATCACTTAGCAATCTTCGGAGTGAACGCTCTCGCACTTGGAGATCGACATGCAACAATTAATGAAGACTCTATTCCTGGCGCGCTATTGCACCTACAAACCTTAGATCAAATTTTATCTGAACGATACATCACCAGTAGCCTAGGTTTTGATCGTATGATTTTTCTTTTGTGCGCACTGATTGCGATTATGGTCTGTTACTCAATAGTCCGGGTTCCTTTGATGTACTCGCTAATGATTGTGAGTGCCAGCTTTTCAATATTAGTTGGAATTTCTGCTTTTTCATTTATAAAGTTTGGATTTGTTTTCAATTTTTTAACCAGCTCCTTAATTTTAATCAGCGGTGGATTTATTACTTATGTCTTACAATCCTTTTATGAGGAGCGCTTGAGAAAAAAATTACAAAATTCATTTGCACAGTATGTTCCCCCTGATGTAGTTAAGCGAATTTCTAAAAGTGATCTTGCGCCTAAACTAGGAGGTGAGTTGATAGAAGCAAGCGTTCTTTTTTTAGATTTGAGAGGATTTACTGCGCTTACAGAAAAACTCAAGCCACATCCAGAATTGATGGTTAAGGTAATCGGCACCATTATGAATGAAGTTACTGCGAGACTGATAGAGAGCGGTGCCACTATCGATAAGTATATTGGCGATGCAGTAATGGCCTTTTGGAATGCGCCTGAAAAACAAGATAATCATACAATTCGCGCGATTTATGGTGCGTGTCGAATCCAAGAGGATTTGGAAATCATTCGCTCCCAAATTTATAACCTTGATCCCATCACCCTCGAAATTAAAATCGCCTTTGGTATTGGAATTTGCTCAGGACCAATCACTGTAGGCAATTTTGGTTCTGAGTTTCGCTTTAACTATACCGCGCTGGGGGACGCCGTCAATACTGCATCGCGACTAGAGAGTCTAACCAAGGAAAAGGGTCAACCCATTTTGATTGCCTCTGATAACTTGGTGGATGGTCAAATTTTGGAATTCAATAACAGGACTATTCAAATTAATTTAGTGGGCAGTACTGAAATCCGCGGCAAGGTTGAGGTGCTCAATATATTTACCGCTAAATTTGTGAACTAATTGAATTTATTGATCAACCTATAGTCTCATTGATAATTCTTAGATTCATGCTCCAAATATCTCATTCTAAAACTTACTTGGCACAGGTACTTACAGCATTTTTTACGGTGAGTATTGGATCTGCATTGGCTCAAAGTCCAGCCCCATTAGTCAACATGGAGACTCAAACGCCTGGATCAATCGACTTTTCGAATGATCAATTTACTCCTTTGGATGGGGGCAGACAAAAAAAAGCAGATAACTTATTTGAGAAGGTCTATCAAAACCCAACTTCTTTACCGCTCAATGTTGAACTCGCTCTTGCGCAACTCGAGATTGGTAACTTTAAGGGGGCATCAGCTACCTTAGATCGTGTTTTAAGCCTATATCCAAATGAGCCTAGGGTTCAGTTATTAATGGCGCAAACCGAAAAGCACTTAGGTAATGCTGTAGAGGCTAAGGGGTATTTCCAAGAGGTAATCGACAATCCTTTGGCTACTCAACTTCAAAAGGATGCTGCGAAGGCAGAGCTGGGAACTCTTGAGTATGACGAAAAAGTTTGGAAATATAGCGGTATTTTGCAGGCGGGTATCGGAAGATCTATGAATCCTTTAAGTTCGCCAAGATATTTGACGATCCAAGGATTTGATCTCACTAATCCATCATATGCCTCTAACTATGCAACAACATTTATGTATTTTGGCTCAGTAAGTTTTGAGCGATCCCTTGAAAATCAAGCGAATGAATCCATTGTCGTGACATTAAGTCGCTATAACCAGCAATATCAAAATTCTAATCCTGATATTAATTATGGTTTGGCGAATTTAGGAGTTAACACAGGAACAATTGCATATCAGTCTGGTGATATTACTGATCGTTTTACTTTGGGTTGGAATAGTTCTCAAACAACCCTGAGTAATAAGGGATATATGAATAGCAATTGGGCTTCTAGCTCTTACCAAAAAGCGATTGGTGAGAGCCTCCTTGTCAATGGTAGTTTTAATTATGGCTATAACAATCAATTAGAAGGTCAAAACTACTCTGGAACGAACGCAAGAAGTAATTTTATGACCGGTTATATTTTAAGTGGTAAATACTTTATTAATGCTAATTGGTTAGCGGAGGCAAACCTATCTCACTATAACTATGCCGCCAAGTTGAGCTATGAAAGTTATATGATGAATTATGAGTTAGCAAGTATTAGTTACCTTTTTAAATATGGGATGATCACAGGATTTGTGAGTAATCTTAGCAATCAATATGCCGATAGTGACCCAATTAGTGGGATTCAAAAACAGATCCAGACAGCCAGTATTGGTGGCTCATATACAGTTGCACTCCCTTATTTTACAAGACCTGAACGCAAAGATTTAACAATGAGTTTAAATTATCAGCAAAGTAATTCCAACTCTAATGTGCAGACCTATGCAAGCCAATCAAGGCAGTATATGTTGGTTTTCAGTAAAGGTTTTTAATCATTCAATTGATTGGTATGCACTCTTCGAGCTTGAAAATACAATACATGATTTTTCTTGTTTTGATAGTCGTGAAGAGTACATATGCTGATCAAATGCCGCTGCAGTCTGGAATTATCTCAGTAGCATCGGAGCCGATTGCTGTCAAAACAAAACCTATTACAGGTGCTGTGCTAAACCGCATGGTGTTAGTGGGTCAGTCAATTTATTTAAATGATGAAATTAGTACTAGCCCCACATCTAAGGCTCAAATTTTACTTAAAGACCAGACCGTATTTAATATTGGACCTAATAGTACGATTGTGATTGATAAGTTTGTTTACGATACACAAAAATCAGACCTGAATGTTTCCGTAAAAAAAGGAGCCTTTAAGTTTTTCTCTGGCAAGATTGCCAATTCCTCTGAAGAAGCAATGAAGGTGAGTTTGCCAAATGCCACAATTGCTGTAAGAGGAACTGGAGTGGCTGGAACAGTAGAGCCCAATGGATCGGCAACAGTGATTTTGCTTCATGGTGTTGTTAATGTAACTAGTATTGCTAACAACAGTACTTCAACCTTAACAAAATCAGGTTGGGCGGTACAAATTAATCCCTCAGGTGTGGTGAGTGCACCGGTGAAATTGCCTGCGGATGTGTCTCGAAACATTATCCAAACTTCAAAAACAAACCAAACTACTACTCAAACAGCATCTAGCTCGTCTACAGCACCAGTCCAAAATAATACCAATGCAACTGGTAGCTCCTCTAATCAGTCTTCCCAGACAACGCAAACTAATACTGCTAGTAGTGCCCCAGCAACAAGCACTGCCAGTTCTACTGCCAACACTACGACTCCAGTCGCATCTGAAGCGGTTGTTATTTCTTCTGCAACAGCAGTTTCTACAAGCACAAGTGCTAATGCTAATGTTGTAGCTCCACAGCTATCTGAGGCGGTAGCTATTACCGCGGTAACAAATAGTATCGCTTCGACTAGTATGCCCATAACATCTTCCACCATTCAATCTACCATCGGAAACAGCGCATCGACAGCGGTCAATACCTCTACTGCCTTAGCGGGCGCAAGTTCGACAAGTTACTCCACTGCGGAAGCAAGCAATAATCTTGGTTTAGGAAATGCGCAACTCTCTTCAGCAAATACTTATCTAGGTACTTCTCAATCTTTAGCCAGTACTGCTGTCACTCAAGCAGGTAACGCTACAACTCAAAATAATCTAGCATCGACATATGCTACGACTGCAGCAAATCAAGCGACAATTGCAGCTAACGCTGTTACTGGCACAGCACCTGAACTTGCAATCCGCGCTAATGAATTAGCCGCTGCCGCCGCCGCTTCGGCTTCCTCTGCATCGAATTTAGCAAGCAATTACTCAACTCAAACATCTACAAGTGCAACAAGCGCCTCTCAAAATTCGACATCGAGTAGTCAAGCTGCGACAACGGCGATTGGATATGCAAATACTGCAACTACCCAGGCTAATTTAGTTCTTAATGGCTCAGGTGCTTCACAAGATTCTAAGACCGCTGCAGCCAGTATCGTCAGTCAAGCAAATACCATCAGCACCCAAGCGAATACGGCGATTACTTCTGCTGGTAATGCCAATTCTGCTGCTACTAATGCAATGACCTCAGCTCAGACAGCAGCAAATCAAGCTTCTGCATCTGCATTGGCAGCTGCCAATAGCTCCTTAAGTGCTTATGCCTCAGCACTTACAGCTGCCCAGACGCTTCCTACGCTTGAAACTATCTCCCAAACGATTGCAACTCCTACAGTTCTTGGTCCTTTAGGAAATGTGACATTTAGTACAACAAACGTGGCAATGAGCTGTATTCCGGGCGTCAACTGTGGCGGGGGATCTGCAACGATTAATAACCATGCATTTATTTTCAATTTCCAAAATTCAACTGTAACGAACAACTACAACATTAGTTTTAATCAGTTCAATGGGTACACTGGAACGGTAAGTGGTTCAAATAGTGCAACAGCAATCAATTGGAGTTCACCAACGATTGTTAGTTTGCCTGTATCAGGACAGGTCTCTACAGCGCCAGTGAGCGCTGCAATGGATGTCGTTTTAACTTCAGTGGGGCTTCAAAATGTCACTAATAGGGCTAACTTAGCCACTGTATATACCAGCATTAATAGCGGTAGTGCTTATATGGGTGTTGGTAATGGGTATAAAATTTTAGGAAAGTAAGGCAATCAATTTTTAGGAAATTGACTATGAGCTTAATAAATCATCGCCTCCTCATTTCTCAGGTAATTTATCTTTCTTTCCTTGTTTGCATTGGTATGGGTGGCGCATTTGCAGATCAAATGCCAGCACAGTCAGGCATCATTGCTTTGGCTAATGAACCAGCAACTATTAAAACCGTATCTTTAGAAGGCAAGATCATTGGGCGATCCGCGGGAACGGGTCAGCCGATTTATTTGAATGATGAAATTAAGACTGGCCCTCAAAACCGACTGCAGATTCTACTCAAGGATCAGTCTGTTTTCAATATTGGACCCAACAGTATCTTGATCATTGATAAGTTTGTCTATGACCCCAATAAATCGGAGTTGAATGTCAGTATTCAACGCGGGGCATTTAAGTTTGTTTCGGGAAAGATCTCTAATGGCAATCCTGACGCTATGAAAGTCTCGATTCCAAATGCGACGATTGCGGTGCGCGGAACTGGGGTTGCCGGTGAGGTCGCGCCCAATGGGTCTTCTACCGTCGTTTTATTGCATGGCGTTGTTGGCATCACCAGTACTAATCAGGGTGCTAGCTCAACAGCGACATTGAGTAAATCTGGTTGGGGGGTACAGGTTGGTGCCCAGGGAAATCTTTCTAGTCCATCGCTAGTACCTATTGAAACACTTAAAGGGATTACTCAAAAAGTGGGGTCTAGTAATACGGCGCCAAATACCCAGACTGCAGCTAGCTCTTCAAACAACCCTAATCAATCAAACACCCAATCGAATTCAGGCCTATCTTCAGCTGAGTTAGCTAATTCTGTAGATGCTAGTCGTTATGTAAGTGCTGCTGCTGCTCAGAACTTTAAAACCAGTTTTACAAATGCAGTCAATGCCCAAACTGCTTTAAATGGCAATAGCAATATGCTAAGTGCTAGCGTACTAAGTGATGCTATTTCGAATAACCCAGAAGTTTCGGCAGGGATTGTTAAAGCTTTTGGTATGCCACCAGGTACTATAGTGCCAACTAGCACTTTGTCACAATTTATAAATAGTGATTTTGCGACCTATTACGCACTTTTAGTATTTCCAACCATTTATTCTGCAAGCGACATTATTAATAGCAGAATGGGCCCACTAGGCAATGTTAGTTTTAGCGCCAATAACATTGGCATGGCCTGTCAAAATACGAACTGTGGAACTGGCGCTACTGCAACTATCAACTCGCAAACAGTTGTACTTAATTATTCAACTTCTGTGATGACAAACTCTTATAACGTTTCTTATGCCAACTTTAACGGCGCCACTGGAAGCATAGTGAGTTCTGGAAGTTCGAGCTTTAGTGCCCTAACAGCAGCAAATGCTCAAAACGTACAATTACCCATGGGGACTACCTCTGGACCAGGATCAGCAACCTTAAATATGATTGGCCAGTTTGGCTCGCTAGGTAGCTTAACTGGTAAGTGGTCAACCCTAACTACTACTATTGGTCAGGGATCTGGAGTAATGCGGGCAGGCTATCAGGTAAAAGGGCAGTAGTAAATATATCTGACATTGATAATATAGTGCTAAAGATAAAGTGTCTAATTCAAAAAAACATCACTTTCAAAATATTCTTCAATCGCGAAGATATTCGGAGCATTCTCTAGCAAAGAGTTTTCTTCAGGCGCAATTAATTGCTGGTATATCAGCTAAATCAGATGATCCCCACACTCAAAATCTCTTGAGAATCTCAGAGCAAATGATTGCTTATGTTGAGAGTGAAGGTAGTCATCAGGAAAAGCTTGGTACTGAGCCTGCTTACCACAATCGTCAGCATTTTGCCGATACCATTCTTGCGATGGGTTTTTATTTGCAAGATATAGACAACTTTTCTGATATTCAAAAACTATTGTTGTTGCTAACTATGCTTTGCCATGACTTTGGCCATGTTGGCGCCGCCAATAAATCTTCCTTAGATCATAGTCAAGAAGTAGAGACCGTAAGATTACTCAGGAATACACCACTTAATCAATTGCCATTAAACTACTTTGAGCTAATTGCTAAGCTCATAAAAGGAACTGAGCAAAGTTGTTTGACTCAAAACCGAGCTAACTATAACAATCATCCTGAGAATCTTGAATTCCTCATGCAATCATTGGTTAATGATGCTGATATCTCACTAAGCTTTATCGATTCGCTATGCCCGCAATTAAGTAAGTTAATTCTTATAGAGCTTGGCAATGATCAGCCTAGTGAGCAAGAGGTTAATAAATTGATGACAAAATTTAAACAAGATTATGACCTTACCACTAGAGTTGCTAGATCATACTATTATGAATGACAAATCATTGATTAATCATTAATGATGTAGTTGCCTGAATTTCTTTAAATCTTGAGCTACTCGATTTAGTAGCTAAGAGCACACAAGTCCCAGAGCTTATTGCAGTTAACACTGCACCATTAATACTGCAAATATTTTGAGATGTCGTTGAGTAAATTACATTACCGGGACCGCTACCGCCATAAGTGTCTAAATTGATCGTCGATCCTAAGGATATAGATTGATCAGATAAAATAATGAGTAAAGGAGACTGATCAATTTTTCGATTGGAATAGCTTTCGTTCGATTCTTTATTGATCCTGTTTGTTTGATCTAGATAAAATTGGTAAGCACCCCAAAAACTAAATATTACGATATTGAGAAGGGCGATATAAACTAGCGTCTCTACTAGAGAGATGCCCGGTACGCACCTAGCTAAATGTTTACAATTTCTCATAATTTAAAAAACAACAAAGATGGCTTTGCTATTTTAGCTGCACTAGTGATAGTGGTGATCTTTTCCATCGCTATATCGCAGTGGATAATAACTGATTCAGCCACCTCTAAATTTAAAATTACGCCAGTGATCTATGCCAAACACTTAGCTCAAGCTCAGCAAATTAATAACCTGATTAGTTCAAGTATTGATTCCTTTGATATATTTAAATCGCAAGCTAGCTTTGATCAGTGCTCTCGGGAAAGTAGCGCTTGCTCTAGATATATTAATGCTACGCAAAATGCACTGTGTACACCCACTCCTACGGCAGGTAAGGCTTACGCTCAGGCAATCGCCAGCCAGAACTCTTCTGTCAATAACAAGAAAATTTTTACTCTAGTTTGGTGCGATGATTGCCTATCTCCTTCTCAAATTCAAATCACCACCTGCGTATCCGATATTAGCGGTGAAAATATCGCGCTTTCAGTGTGGCGTTTAACTCAGAAAAATAAAGACTTAAAGTTAGTTCAGGAGGAGGAGTTCTGATAGTCAATTGCAGGATAGTAGTATTTAATAAAGCCATCGCTTCTAGGATTTTTTAAAGTTCCTTGAAAAATCAATAGATAGCTTGGTAATGCCGAGCTTATATTGAGATTGTCTAGCGGGCAATTGGCTGTGATTACTTCCGTATTATTATTTTGTGCCTGAACTACTGTTTGGCACTTAATGTCTGTAGGCCCTGTCGCCGACCCTAAAGCGGGAACTGATTGCAGTGCATTTTTTGCTAAAGCTGATTGCGCCGTATTCAATGATGTTGTTCTGCAGCTTAGCGCTACGCTAGATAGATTGCACGTGAGTGGGTAAACATTGGCTAAAACAGTAGCGCTATCTAAGTCCGACTTGCTTTGACTACATTGTTTATTTGGGCTAAGACTAATTTGCGTCACAGTACTAGAATCATTTGTGATGAATTGGCAATTGCTATCTGCTCCAGGTACCCCAATATATTTTGTCCAAATAAGCTTCTCTAGATAGCGCTGCGCACTAATATTGTTGGCACTGATGCTAAGGTTCATGCTACTCATATTTTGGGTTTGTATAAAACCCGTAACCCCGAGCATGGCAATAGCAATAAGGCTAATAGCGACCAGTATCTCAATAATGCTCAAACCTTTTTTTAAACAGGTATGCATGAATTTCTTTTGAGGATTTTTTATCAATTCAGACAGCTTAAGCGCTATGAATGAAACTTCAGGGTCGTGAGGTTCCCATCTGATTGAGGATCAATTCTAAATTCCAGTGCAATTTTTTTAATCAGATCTATTCCCATGCCACCCAACTCTGAAGGAAAGTGCGTTTGATACATAAATAATTCTGGATTGCTCGGTGGGGCATCATCTTTAATAATAACTTCAATGACATCGCCCAGCTTTGCAATAGTTAGCACAAGATATCCTGGCTTTGTATTTACATAAGCATGACGGACGATGTTTTGCAGAGCTTCGCCAACGGCAATCTGAATGTCTGTTTTATCTTGGATTTCGAGCTTTTCCAGTGTGCTGTGAACAAACTCTCTTGCTAAGGACAATTGGCCTGGTAAGGACTGGAAAGTGGTTGAAAAAGATGTGATTGTCATTGTTTTCAATATATTGCCCTAGGTGGGCATTCTTTCGGCTATTTGCAATTAATACTAGCACCCCAAAACAAGGCCTTAAACCACCCTAGCTGTTGTTTACTGGAAAAATAGTGAATATCTCAAGTTCCGCTAAACTAAGTGCCTAGGGGTCTAATTTATCGTATTTGAGGGTATCTTGTGTTGCAGGCAAATCCTATCTTGATGGCTGTTTTGGGGTTTTTACTGGGGGCCTGTATAGGCTCCTTCGTCTATGCCTGCGCGCAGCGAATTGTGGGTGGCGAAGACCTTCTCTTTGCCAGGTCTCGGTGCAGATCCTGTGAAAAACCCCTTTTAAAACAACAACTTATACCAATTTATTCTTGGTTAGCTCAAAAGGGTCGCTGCGCCTGTTCCCGCATATTACTAAGTAAGGGTTATTTATATTCCGAACTGGGGTTTGCATCACTCTTGGCGATAGTTTGGTATGGGTTGCCACTTGGTGATGCTCTGGCCTTAAGTTTGTTTTATGGCTTATTGGGCATTTGTTTTTTTACTGACTTTTTAGACCAAGTATTGCATATGCCCACCATGCTAATCCTGATTGGATCTGGGATTTTATTAAAGTCAGTTTTAGCTGTCCCATTACTGACTGATGCCATCTTGGGTAGTACTTTCGGCTTTGCCTTAATTTATGGCAGTAATCTGATGTATCGATTTTTTAGAAAAAAAGATGGTTTTGGTAGTGGGGATGCGTGGCTTTTGGCTGGAATTGGAGCATGGACCAGCCCCCTCATAGTTTTGTTTGTTTTTATTTTAGCCGCTTGGATTGGTGCTATTTTTGGAATGGTATCGATTCTTAGAGGCAAAGGCAGTCTTGGCTCACCGATTCCATTTGGGGTATATCTTGCCATCAGTACGGTATTAATTGGCCAAAGGCAGCTTTTTGTCTAATCAGGAGCCTTTATGAGCATGGAAAAAGAGGAAATTGAGCAATCTATTCAGCATCTTATTCATGAGGCGGAAATGGCCGCGCAGTTGTTGTCTCAGAAGCAAGACGATGCCCTGGATCGTCTGAGTGCCAGTAATTTGCCGGAGAACCAAATAACACTGATTGCGGAAGAGATTAAACGTTTCAGGGCTGAGTTTGAAGGTAATGTCAGTGAGGATATTATTGAAAAAACCTTGGCTAATGTATTACGCCCCGCAATAGACAGGTGGCTTGAATTAAATATGGCGGCAATTACTAGGGATGTTGTTTCAAAAAAGCTAGATGAAATTTCAAAGGATGCACTGTCGAAGTGAAAATATGCGTCTAAAAATAGTTAGCCTTGCGATTGGTCTTGTTTGCATCACTTTATTAGGTGGATGCTCGACTCCTACTATTGATTTTGATATGGGTTCGGCCAAGGAGCGATTCAAGCAAAACAGGCTAAAGATCCAAGAAGATGACGATATGGAGAGTATTGCTCTTTTACAAGGGACCGAGAAAATCAATTCTGTCTTACTCAGATTTCGATATGGTCCAGATAGTCTAGAGGAAAAAGACTTTATAGATTACCTAAGCTCATTAAATTTGCAGGATGTTAAAAGGAATAGTTCTCTTGAAAAGAAAAAACTAACAGATATTGAGCGGGGTAATATAGATTCTGAAAGACTCGAGCAAAGAGCTTTGCTGATTCAAAACGAAAAACAAAAAATGCTTTCCCAACTTCTGGTAGCTCAGCGCGTTATTAAAAACTATACTCAAAACAAGCAGACTGTTGTTTTAAATTTACGTAATGCGCCACTATCAAGTGTGCTTGAAGATTTGGCTCAAAAACAAAATGCACAAGTGATGTTTTCAACTCAGGCTCTTGAAAAATCACCGATGGTAACGATTGATTTGAATGGTCAACCTGATGTTTTATTCGAAAAATTGGTCGCCCAATATAAATTTAATTCTAGCTATGATATTGAAGCTCGTTTGTATAGAGTTTCTGCTCCAAATGAATTGCGAGTTAAGGTAGAGACGCAAAATGGAACTAGAGATGATATTAATTTCAATACTCTGTCTTTAGACAATACCCTTATTCCAGCAAACTTTATTGCAGCGATTGGATATTATCGAAGTCTCGTTCAAAGGCTATCAAATGAAACAGCATCTACTTTCTTAAATGCTATACAGCAAACCTCATTTGCTCAGTCTGGCTCAGAAGCTCAACGCAAATTGCATATGGCTATGATGAGAGATGCTTCTGAGCTCCAAGCAAAGTTAGAGTATTTTGATCGTCAAACTAATCTTCAACTACGTGGATATGTATTTGAAAAGAAAGATCAAAAAGCAGTTTCTGAAAACGTCATGAACTTTGGAACTTTGGATGAGTGTATTAAGCCTGGTAAGGAGCTTTATACAGAAAAACTGTATGTTTATAGAGAATTTCCAAAATATGTGGCAGAGCAAATTAGAGATTACGCTGTTAATGAGGGTTACGCCGCTTTAGGTTATTTACCAGGGCAATACCCAAAAATGCAGCAAGCGAGCAGAACGCAAAATCAAGGTCGTTCACCCAATAATCCGTTGGGTAGCAATCAAGCCCCAGGAATGCAAGCACCCTTAAACCAGTGGACCCCTCAAAATCCCGGTTCTGGAGGCGCAACTCCTCCTAACCAAACTCCTGGACAACAAGCCCCCTTGAATCAGTGGACTCCTCAGGCTCAAGGGGGAGGCTCTCTGCCCCAAACCCAGGGTCAGAACCCTTACAATCAAGCTGTACCATTTCCTCCTGGTCAACAACCTATGGGTCAAGGCCCTGTCCAATACCAAAACTTATCCACTGGAAGGTCAGGCTGCTCTCAACCAGCAATGGTGGTTCAAGAGGATGCTACCGGCATTATTGTGACTGGTACTCGTGAGCAAATACAGCTTGCGAAGAGATTGGCGTCTACTTTTGACATCACATCAAAACAAGTTTTGATTGAAGTGTTTATGGTTGAGGTTGATAAAAATTGGCAAAGAGAAATTCAGAGCAAGATTGGGGGCCAATCATCAAATCCAAACAGCTCTGGAGGTGTTGGAGGTAGCGCCACTAACTTCCCAACAACGGGTCCAAATGGACTCATTAGCGTTCAAAGTACCACTACAGATGGTGGGTTTGTAGGTCAGTTCATCCCTGGAAAGGGTTACTTAACCCAGTTCTTGAACTTGTTGGAATCGAACAATATTGGTCGAAAGATCTCTAGCCCAACAATTCTGGCAAAGGATGGGCAAACTGCAACAGTGAATCGAGATAATATCGTGAGACAGATATTGACCCAACAAACAACCGTTGCTGGAACATCGCCTGTTACAACAAATTCTCAAAATGTGATTGATCTAAATGCACCTTTAGTACTGAAGGTAACTCCACGTGTTAATCACCATAATAATCACGTCAGTATTGACTTTGATTTTAATGAGACGGTTTATGACACTGCTGGGACCCCAACTATTACCTCTCCAACGATTTCCAACAGTATTGCCACTACATTAGAATCTGCGCCAGGCGACGTTATTGTGTTAGCGGGACTCTATAAAGAGACAAATGGGCGTTCAACAACGGGGGTACCAGGCACCACAGGCTTCGGTGCTTTGACAGGCTTAATCATGGGATCTGACTCTTTGAGTACGAAAAATAGTGAATTATTAGTTTTTATTGCGCCCACAGTTATTGAGCCAGTAGCTGGAAAAACACAAATCAATTCAGTGAGATAAGTAAATCGATGAATTACTCGGAATCTTTCTTTTTTATTCTGACTGGTATCTTAGTCATAGTTGGACTAATTATTTTTTTATTGATAATACGAAAAAGAAACGAGGAGCCTCTAACTTTTTCAAGCATATCTGACGGTGGTGTGCAATCTGAAAGCATAGTGAGCACTAAAAGAGTTAGCGATTCTCTAGAGGCTGTTGATGAGGAATTAGAGCGGTTGATAGAAATTGAAAGCTCTTTACTAGCCGTTAAGGAGTTATATTTGAAGCGCCTCATCTCAGCACAGAAATA
The DNA here is from genome assembly GCF_018687695.1 of Polynucleobacter sp. MG-6-Vaara-E2. Taxonomy (NCBI): domain Bacteria; kingdom Pseudomonadati; phylum Pseudomonadota; class Betaproteobacteria; order Burkholderiales; family Burkholderiaceae; genus Polynucleobacter; species Polynucleobacter sp. MG-6-Vaara-E2. Next base: position 1,311,957 of record NZ_CP061303.1, on the reverse strand, counting down.
TGTTGAGGAAACGAGGTTAATTGCCCAACAAAAAATTAAATACTAAATTTTGATAGAGCAAATTAAATTTCTAATAAAGAAAAGGATGGATCGTCCTCACCAGATTTTTGTCCTTAAATTAACTGTTGATGCTTGGGTAGGTGGTATCACCTCATATGAAGATGAGAATCTAACAATCCATAAACTCATATGGCATCCGTTACCCAAAAAAATTGATCCTAATAAGCCGAGTTTAGATATTGAAATTCTTCAAGCTAGCCTGGCAGAGCTTGTCGAAAAGTATGATTTGGTTGGATATGACGTTGCTTTTTCTTTAGCCAGCAGTATTGCAGAATTAAAAATGCTAACTGTGCCGTTTGACTTGAGTAATAAAGCAGATCAAAAAGAGTTTTTAGCCAATAGTAAAGATAAAGTTTTTTGGCAGGAATTTGATGCTGAAATTATTGACTTGAAGTTCCCAATCTTTAGCTATGAGTACGCCGCACCTTCAGAGGATGAAGGAAGCTCCCTTATTTATGCGACTTGGGCAGATCAAAGGGCCATTAATATTTGTATTGAGTTCTTGTTAGCTGCTCAGCTTTATCCCATCTTAATTTGTCCAGAGACTCAATCAATATATAACTATTTATACAGGCAGCTAGATCGACTAGAAAAGGAAACGTTTTTTGGTGTTTTACATATTGCTTCCAAGCGATCTCAGTTAATGATTATCGGTCCCGAGAGAATTGTTCACGCAAAGCTAAACATTACAGAGTTGGATGAAGTATTGCTTGAAGATCTTGAAAAAATTGATGAGGTAGATGGTCCATTTTGGGAGGAGGTGGGAGCCCGCATAGGAAATGCCCTCAAACAGGCATTTTTATACCTCAAAGAGGAGGAGGGAATACCGCCAATACGAAATATCTATGTAGTATCTGAGTTATCCAGTATTAAAAATACCATGTTGCTACTTGGTCGTAACTTTAATTTGAGCAATTTAAAGTCCTATCCTTTTTCAAAGAGTGTTAGTCAAATGATTTCCATGGCTGATTCAAACAGAGTTGATAATCAATCAGTCTTTAGTGGTATTTTGGGGCTTGGCTTACAAGAGGTCGTTAAGAAAAGGATTTTTTTAGGAAAGAGCAGTGATAGAGAAAGTTTTGTTGATTTAAATCTACAGCCCTGCATTAAACGCATCACTAGCAATCGAAAAATTGTAAAAATAATCCAAAATATTTACTTGATAGCATTCATTATCTTGGCCATAGGCTTGATTTGGAGCATCATTTATTTATTACCTACCTACATCATTAATCAGACTCAGTTACAGCAATATCGTCTGGAAAATAAGGCTTTGCTCACTCAAGAGAAGGCTCTAAATGAGACACAGGCGGAGAGTAAAAGATATAGTGAGCAAATTGCATTGCTCTTAAAGGCAAGCCAAGGTGCTTCTAAATCAAGATTGATGACATTGTTGCCAAAAATTGTTCCCTCTGGTGTTGAGCTTGATAGTTTTACGGTTACCCCGGATAGCATCAGCATTACTGGACGCGCAACAAGTACTGCCACTGCACAAAATTTTTATAATGCATTGTCAGATAGTGAGTTAGCCACCAATTTGGGTATGGTAGTCGATCGGGAGAATTCACTTTCATTAGTAACCCGTTTTAAGATTGCCGGTAAACCGTCTAAAGTAGAATTGGTAGAGCCTTAAATGACGGAAAAACAAAAAATATTTTCAGGTCCTCTTTCTCAAAGAGCGCGGAAGATTTTGAAGTCGTTGTATGGACTCGAGTCTGATCGGACAATTAATGAATCTCCAAAAAACTTTCGGCCCTCTAATACTTTTAAGCATAACCAAGGGGGAATTGATGGCGATCAACTTTCATGGAGCCATCGTTTTAGGCATGAGAAAAAAGAGCCAAAATTAGGCATGACCTCAGCATTTCCTTCTGATGTAACGCTTAAAAAGCTAACTGAGGAAAAAAATGTATTTGACGAAAAGAAGCTGTCGGGAAATTTTTTTTTATTACGAAATGTAATCAAAGATTCCCTGATCCATCTACTAAATATTGTAGGTTTCTATCATCATAGGCACTTTTCTAAAAGTCGCTATGCCCGAGAATCTAAAGGTACATATCTGATTGATCTAGTATTGGCAGTTAGTATTTTCTTTGTTCTTATCGTCGCGGTATTTTTATCTGACTTTACCCTTTTAAAATCTGAGGTAGGCTCGATTAAATCCAGAATTGGTAACATTCAGGATATTAAAGATAAAACCAATAGCATTAATCGCTTATTAGGGATCGAAAGAGCTTCGCTTGAGTCAAAAAAGCAGACTTATAGTCAATTGCAAAAACATGTGTTTGATCAAAGTTCAATTAAAGACTTAGTTACTAAGTTTCTTGCTGAGTTAGAGAATAATCGAGTAACGGTTAAGATATCCTTGGCACGTTTTTCAAACTTTCCAGTTTATGAGACCAAAAACTTACAGCGCCCTGTAACTTCAGCCAAAGATGTGCCATCTAGCGCTGATCGACTAAAAGAAATGGCACGTATTGCAACTAACAAAGAACCAATTGCCAACCAGGTGGCACAAGAATCTAAAAATAAGACAGAAAAAGGTAAATTACAAGGCTCTCAAGACTTAAATTTAGCCCATTTTTTGCCTGAAGATGCCGATCTAATAACACCTTATGATGCAAATCGATTGGGTATTAATTACTATTACATCAAATTAGAACTTAGTGGAGCTTATATAAACTACCTGGCGATCCGCCAGCAACTTATTAGCCTAGTTCCTGGGGCAATAATAGAATCTGAGAAAGTAACTTCTCAGAATAATAAGTCGACCGTTACAATTGTGGTGGGCATTAATTTGCCTTTCTACCAAGAGAAAAACTAGAACTTATGAGATTGCTCATTTATCCTTTCCTTGCCATTAATATTTTATTTGTGCAAGATATATCTGCTCAGGTAACTAGGGTTGAAGCGCCTATTTCAGCGCCTTCTCCGCAAACAGTGAGATTGGCAGACCCCTTTTCACGGGGTGTTCAAAAACCATTTTCTTATGGTGAAGTTATTAGTGCCAATCCATTAGATGGATCGAAGGCTAATGGTGTTCGATTTTCCACCCAAACTACTGCCGATAATTTACGTCGTTTGCCTGATCTGAGTTCTTATCGTTTGGTTGGTATCTCTAGCAAACCGATTCCGCAAAAACCCAATATTGTGGGGCCTGTTTTAAATATGCCCGATAAGGGGGAGGCTCCTCTGCAGTTCTATCTCAGAATAGGCTCCTTTAATCAACTAAGTTATGCAAAACAATATGCTTGGGATTTTTTTACAACAAACAAAATCTTAATTGATGCAAATTTTGTAATTCGTAGAACGCCATGGAAAGAGGGTGGCAATCTCTTTCAAATTGATTACGGCCCTTTTACTGATTATGAACATGCATTGATTTCCTGTGAACAGCTCACCAAGCACGTCGTTCCCCCACTTACAAAATGTCCCTTAGTCAAAGAGTACGCTTCCTTACAGGAGCAGCAGGCATTCACCAGCAATGCCTTAGTTGGTCTTTCTGCAGCTACGATCAGTCAATTTAGTGATTCCGAAATTTATGAGCCTAAGAAACTGATGACAACGAGCTTTAAAATTAAGGAGGGTGATAAGTTAGGCGCTGGTGAGTATGTTGTACTTAAAATAAATCAAGATGGTGTTTATTTGGCAAAATTAAATACGCTTACTTATTTTTTATCAATCGATACTATTCCATTTAATGCCCCTGGAACTTCTCGAGATGATAAAAATTCTACAAAAGATGAGAAAAATTTAGCTAAAGATGATAGATCGCTGATAAGAGACGATAAGTCTATCTCTAAGAGTATCTCAGCTAATCCACCTCGATAGGTTACAAAAATAATCATGAGTTTGTACTCTGACGATAGTAGTGCTAAGGCATTAAAAGCTCTCATTAGCATCGGTAAATTAAGCCAAGCTCAACTCGACAATTTATTCACTTCAGGACGTCCTGCAGGTTCAATATTAGATGAATGCGTTGCGAATGGGCAATGTGACGAAGAACTACTTAGTGCCATATTTTCTAAAGGTTTTAATTTAAGACGTACTAATTTGAATTTTGATGATCTTAATGAAGCGACTTTAGGTTTATTAAGAAAGAGTTTCATGGAGGTAAACCGAATAATTCCGATAGGCATGGAGGATCGATTTATCAAGATTGCCATGGTAGATCCTGTTAATTTAAAGCTTGCCAACGAGATTAAGGAGTATTCAGGTCTTAATCCGGAGTTTTATGTAATCAAGCCTTCCGAATTTGAAGACTGTATTCGAACCTCTTACTGGAAAAATCTACCCGAGCAAGTCATTTCCCCAAAAAATGATGACAATGCTTCAGAATCTGAATATACAAAAAATGTTTTCTCTAATTCAAGTCAATCTCAGCCTCGGTCATCTAATGGCGGAGCAAGGCAAGTCCGAAGGGCTTTTAAAACTCGCTGGAATATTCATGACAAAGAATTGGTCGTTGAATTTTGCGATCAAATCTTAAGCGAGGCAATTGTTGATGGTGTCTCTGATATTCATGTAGAAACCTTTCGCAATAGTGCTAGGGTTAGAATGCGCAAAGATGGTGCCATGCAGGTGATGGACCATTATTCTGATTATCTTTTTGTGAACTATGGCGCCGTATCAGCTCGTTTCAAAATTATGGCTAGTTGTGATATCTCAGAAAAGCGCCTTCCTCAGGACGGTGCAATTACGATTAAGGATGATAAAAATAACGATATTGATTTTCGATTTAGTACAGTCCCCACTAAAAATGGTGAACGTATTGTCATGCGTATTTTGGCGGGTGACTCCACTTTGTCCCTTGATAGTATTGGTTTAGATTCAAAAGATTATCAAAAAGTTATCGATGCCATTACTTCCCCTCAAGGAATGATTTTGGTAACAGGTCCAACGGGAAGCGGAAAAACAACGACCCTGTATGCTGCCTTAAAGCATATCAATTCCTCAGATATTAATATCCTTACAGTTGAAGATCCTATTGAGTACTACTTGGAAGGAGCTGGCCAGGTTCAGGCAAACGAAAAGATAGGATTAACCTTTTCATCGATTTTGCGGGCATTCTTACGCCAAGATCCTGAAGTCATATTGGTGGGCGAAATTCGTGATCAGGAAACCATTGATATTGCAATCAAGGCTTCATTAACTGGCCATCTATTGTTATCAACCCTGCATACCAATGATGCGGTCTCAACGATATCAAGAATCGTCAATATGGGTGTTCCCAATTTTATGATTTCCTCAGCCTTAACAATGATCATTGCACAAAGGTTAGTGAGAAAAAATTGTCCTGATTGTATTGTTCCTGACAAAGCTGGTACAGCTGATATTTTGAAACGAGTTGGATTTCATGAGGATGAAATTGGCTCGTTTACGCCGATGGTTGGTGTTGGATGTCCAAGCTGTCAGGGTACTGGCGTAAAAGGCCGGCAAGGTATTTACGAGGTACTCAGAAATACCCACGCCCTAGAAGAGGCGATTCTCAGAAATGATCAAGCCCCACAGTTATTAGAGGTTGCCCGTAAAGATGGTTTTAAGACCTTACAGGAAACAGGTAGACAATTAATTCAGTCTGGCGTCCTTTCTCTTGAGGAATATCAGAGAAGCCTAAATATGGATGGTCAATGAGTGATCGCTTGAGCCCATGAGAAACTTTACCTATCAAGCAAAAGATCGCGTTCGAAAAAAAATCAAAGGTAGTTTTCAAGCTGAGAGCATGACTAAGGCTAGGGTACTCCTTCGCAATAAAGGCCTATCAGAAATTACTATCAAGGAATTGCGTCCTGCAAGATCTTCAGCGAGCCTTAGGGGTGCAAAAAACAAAACTAGCTTTAATTTCGCTTTTTCATTTTTTAATTCTATTTCCCCTTTGGTGCTATTAGTTTTTTCTAAAAAACTGGCAACTATGATTCGGTCAGGGTTGCCCATTCTTGATTCTTTAATTCTTATCCAATCACAAACTGAAAATAAGGCATTTGCCAAAGCTTTACAAGACATCATTAATTCAGTTAACTCCGGCGTTTCATTTTCTGCAGCGCTAGCTAAATACCCCCGCTATTTTGATGAGGTTTATCGCAATATGATTGAAGCAGGGGAGGTTACTGGCAAGCTCGATATTTTTCTTGATAGGCTTGTTGAAGGTTTGGAGCGTATGCAAACGATACGCAGCGGTATTAAGAGCGCTCTTTTTTATCCGATGACTCTTGTTTTGGTTACGCTTGCAATATCTGCATTCATGATGATTAAGGTTGTTCCCACATTTGTTGGTATTTATGGAAATATGGGTGTTAAGTTACCAGGGCCGACCCAAGTCATTATGGATATTAGCGCGTGGATGTTAGACGGCTGGAATATGCTGGCATTAATGATTGGATTGCTTTTAACTTATGCAGCTAATGGAATTCTGAATAAATACTCATTTTTATATAAAAGAGCAATCTCAACAATCTTATTAAAGTTGCCCATCTTTGGAAACATCATCATCAAAGCCTCGATTGCGCGCATGTCTTTACTGATGGCGAACCTCTTTGTGGCAGGTATTAGCATTGATGAAATTATGCGTATTGCAAGTAGGACTACTAAGAATATTCTCTTTGTAGGAGCTATGCAAAGAATAAGCAAAGAAATTGTGACGGGTAAAGAGCTATCTACGTTGTTTGAGCAAGAAACTGTTTTTCCGCTTGAACTCTCTCAGTTAGTTAAGGTTGGAGAGAAGACCGGACGTATGGATGAAATGCTCACCTCAATTGCCAAATATTATCTAGAAGAATTTGAAACAGTGGTCAAGGGTTTAACGACAGTGATTGAGCCCTTGATGATTGTGTTTATCGGACTAGTCATTGGAATGTTAGTTATCGCCTTATATTTACCGATATTCAATGCCGGCGATGCAGTTGGCTAGGTATATGAGCAGTTATAGATCTGCTTAAGTCTTATAAAAAAGCCTGGGGTACTTAGAAGGGGAGAAGCGTGGAGCGAATCCACAGCAAAATACGCTCTGCAGAGCGGCGCCTTCTGGTTTCTTGGGGGCTGATAGCCGCTTGATTTACCTTAAGTTCAACTTGAGCCACTATTTCCGTGAGGGCGTAAATTCTGCCTCGTAAATCTGCTAACTCTTGACTGAGTCCCTGGTACTTAATGAGGTCTTTTTCAAGCATGCGCCAGTACCGATCGCCATTGGGCATCACTAGGATGTTCTCTGGTCCCATAGGCACTTCTTCAAGTTTGTGGACGGTATTTTCTTGCGGTGCTGAAATAAATTCAAACCAGTCAGATTGAGTCTCTTTTTCTAAAATAGGCGTTTTTTTGATTTCGCTATCGTATTCTGAAAATGACGTTTGGTTCATGAATAGTATTTTTATCGTTTTTGGTTATGTATAGGGCTTAATACCACTAGGTATAGTATGGATCATACTAAAAATATCTACCAATAGTATGCAAAATACAGAAAATATTAAGGAAGCCTGGAAATTTTTGGTGATTAAGGCCAGAAATAGGACTATTTTTAGTAATGGTAGATTTCGTATAGTGAGAATAATTAGCGCGTTAAAAAAGAGGGTTTTCCCTAGTAAATTATCAAATAATGTCACAAATACTATGTAAAAATGATGTTGCTTAATTAAAATCTAAGCTAAATAAACCCCTTAAAACCCCTAAAGAAGGTTGGAACATGACTGTGATTAAAAAATACTCAGAGACACTAAAAAAAGGTTTTTCTCTGATTGAATTATTGGTGGTCGTTGCCATAATCGGTGTTTTGGCAGCGATTGGTATTGTGGGTTATCAAAAGTATTTAGACAGCGCCAAGCGAAACGCAACGATTGCCAATGCTGCAAACTTTTTAAAAGCACTTGCTGCTGAGGGTACTGCCCGTAGTGGAGGCTTAGCGACTTCAGTGGCTAATTGCAGTCCAAACTCGTTTAACAATACTCTTACTGGCACCACCTATGGGCCCGGCTCATGCTTTGGTGACATTGCCGCCAATATGAAAAATCCCTACAATCAAGCCGACACTCTAGTGCTCGAGGATGGGACTGCAACAGGGCAGGGGGCTAGCGGATGCAGTACAGTTGGGCATATTGCAATTTGGATGAATTCATCGCCGTTGGGTTCTTACAGCGCTAGCACAAATATTCAAGTTGCAGCTTGTTTACCTAATGACGATGGGAATGCAATACTAGGCCCCACCCAAAATGTAAACGGTTTCTAATTTTAGTTGAAGTGATACTTGAATCCCTGCAATAAGCAGGGATTTTTTTAGTCCAAAGTCCACATGTATTTAAAAATTTACATTTTTTATTATCTATCTAACACCATAAGGCTGTATTAAAAAACCCTTAAAGAATATCTGAACATGAGCGCGATTAAAAAATACTCAGAAGTGCTAAAAAAAGGCTTTTCCCTGATTGAATTGTTAGTAGTAGTAGCCATCATCGGTGTTTTGGCAGCGATTGGTATTGTGGGCTATCAAAAATACTTAGAGAGCGCAAAAAGGAATGCCACGATTGCGAATGGGGCAAACTTTTTAAAAGCATTGGCCGCTGAGGGTGCGGCTCGAAGCGGTGGTTTATCTACCCAAAATATTACTTGCAGTGCAGATCCAACCAAATGGAAAAATGATACCGTTCAAAATTCAGCAGGTTTTGATGTCTATCCATTAGGCACATGCTTTGGAGATATAGCTGCCAATATGAAAAATCCATATGACCAATCAGACACCAAAGTTATTGAGTCTGGATCGACTACATGCACTACGCTCGGCCATATTGTTGTTGGAGTTCCATCAACATTAGGCCCTATTTATAACTCTGGTAATCAAATTACTGTTGTAACTTGTGTAGACTTCTATGGCGACGGTGCGCCGAACCCAGCAATCCCAATATTTGATCCAACATCTGTCCCAACACTCAATGGATTTTAATTATGCTTAAGGATAAGAACTGATTTCTGCCATGTAGCAGAGATTTTTTTCTCAATCGTTATGGGATATTCATTCACACGCAACGTCAATGTTCTTAGTGTAGAATTTTTTGATGCAATTGATTTATCTAATGCAAATCTGATTCAATGTGAATTTGATGAGGTTATTTCAAAAGACTTTATCCAAGTCTTTCTGAGCGCCAAAAATCTTAAATATATTGATTCTTCAGGTGTAGCTACGCTACTGATGATGAAGCGTCGCTGCGGCCAGCTTGGATGTGAGTTCATCATTACCGATATTTCGGCGGCTGGGTACAGGGTGATTGAGCTAGCAAAACTAACCGACCTACTTCCAATTAAAAAAGTAGTTGATGAAGATAGTGGAGCGCCTAAAAAAACAATTGAATTTAATGATAGCTTTTTCACCAATCAATCCATTCAAGGCGTGCAAGTTTTAGACGACTCTATGGAGCAGTCTGCCTCAGAGGCGGATTTAGATTCTTTAAATTTTAAGCCCGGATCATTTCTTTAGTACTTTAAAAGAAGTGGCTGTCAGTTTATCGAATTAGCAATTTATTTTTTTAAGACTCTCTTGAAATTAGAACAAGCACTCAAGCTTCACCAGCAAGGCGAGATTGCAGCCGCCCAAGGAATCTATAAGGAAATAATTGAACTAAGCCCAAATGACTTTAATGGATGGCATCTATTAGGGTTGACCTATTATCAACAGGGTGATCTAAAAAGGGCGATAGAGTTGATAACAAAGTCTATTTCTTTTAATCCAAACTATGCACCTGCGCACTTTAATCTAGGCTGTGCCTTACAAGATTTAAATCACTGGTTCAAAGCTCTTGATAGTTACAATACGGCTATTAGGATTGAGTCTAGATACGAACAAGCCTATTTAAAGCGCGTGGAGATTTTAGTTAAGCTTAATCAAATATCTAACGCCTTAACTTGCTGTAATGAGCTAATCAATCTCAAGCCAGACTACCACTTAGCTTTTTATAAGCGGGCAGAGATTCATTTGATGCTTAAGAATCCGCTTGATGCATTATCTGACTACGAGATGTCGATAGAGTTACAACCTAATTTTATTGAGGGACACTTCAGTCTTGCTAACGCGCTATTTGATTTGCGTAAATTTGATCGAGCTCTACTTCATTATCAAAAGGCTATTGCCATTGACCCTCATTATGATTTTTTATATGGGTTTTATATACAGGTCAAAATGAGGATGTGTCACTGGGAAAACATATCAGAAGATTTATTACTTTTTGAAAAGAATCTAACTGAGGGTCTATGGTTCACATTCCCCTTCATCTCTCTAAATTTATTTGATAATCCAAGCTTGCATCAACAAGTTGCTACTTCCTATGTGAATAAGACATATTTAAATACACATATACCCATCAGCTCTTCTTCTATAAAAAATAAGAAAAAAATTCGGATCGGATATTTTTCTGCAGATTTTCGTATTCACCCAACATCACAATTGATTATAGAGATTTTACGGCGCCATGATCGGAGTCAGTTCGAGGTCTATGGTCTCTCGTACGGTCCTGAAAATAATGATTCGACTAAGCGATATATCAGCACAATTTTTGATAAATTTATTGATGTTACTTCGTTTAGCGATACTCAAATTATTAAGCTCTCTAAAGATTTGGGAATTGACATTGCGATTGAATTGGGTGGTCATACCCAGCATGCTAGAACCGGAGTATTTCTGACGAGATGTGCTCCAGTACAGATTAATTATCTAGCCTATCCAGGAACTATCGGCAGTGATGTAGTTGATTACATTATGGCTGATAAAACGGTTATCCATAAGGGTAATCAAGAATTTTTCTCAGAAAAAAAGATTTATTTGCCACATTGTTATGTAACACACGATAGTCAAAATATCATTCCAGAGAGTAAATTGTCTAGGCAGGACTTTGGCCTTAGTCAAAATGCATTTATTTTTTGTTGCTTTAATAGCTCCTTTAAGATTTTGCCTAAAACCTTTGATATGTGGATGCGTATTCTCAAATCGGTCGAAGGTAGCATGCTCTGGCTTTTACTTGACAATCCCTTTGCTGTAAGTAATTTATTAAAAGAAGCGCAATTACGAGGTATTGATCCAAATCGTCTTGTATTTGCTAAGCGCATGGACTTGGATCAACATCTTTCAAGACATCGTTTAGCTGATTTATTCCTTGATACGTTGCCATACAACGCTCACACAACAGCCAATGATTCTCTCTCGTCTGGGCTGCCAGTATTAACGCTAATAGGGCAATCCTTTGCCAGTAGGGTGGCAGCCAGCTTACTGAAAGCTATTGAATTGCCTGAGCTCATATGCCACACCCAAGCCGAGTACGAGGCTAAAGCTATTGAGCTGGCACGAAACCCTCAAAAATTGACTAATTTGAAGAAGAAATTGGCCAAGAATAGGGATAAAACCCCCTTGTTTAATGGGTCTCAACTCACCCGAGATATTGAGTCAGCTTATTTAGCAGTCTATCAACGCTATCAAGAGGGATTGGCTCCTGAGGATGTATTTGTAAATACTTATTGAGTTATATTATTGGTAAATTACCTACGGGGTTCACATAATGCAAAAGAAAATTAAAGACGGTTTTTCATTGATTGAATTACTCGTAGTCGTTGCCATTATTGGTGTTCTGGCTGCTATTGGTATTGTGGGCTATCAAAAGTATCTTGACTCCGCTAAAGATGCAGTTACAAAAGCCAACTTTAAGCAATTGGCTGATGCACTGCTCATAGAGGATTCACAAATCAATCTTTGCCAATCGACTCCCAGATTATTAGATTGTGTCAATACAATATCAGCCAGCGCAAGCATGAAAGACGCCTATACCTTGCAAAACCTGGTAGTGTTAAATGATTCTTATTCGGGTACAAATTCAGCTCCCTATGGAAATCTTCCTGATGGTTCCTGGGGACAACAGTTTATGAGTATTGGCATAGCCATTTGTCAGAATTTTACGGATTCTAGGGGAAATGTATTTAATCCTGATCGGTCTGGTGCCTATGACAGCATTAGAAAGATGGCTTTATTTGGAAAACTATCGAATGGTGATACTTTCTTTCAAGAGCTGAAATTTAATAGCTTAAAAAGTGGCCTTTATGGCTCTACCGGAGCTTGTGATGGTTAATGCCTTCACATGTAAATATTTGATTGAAGTTATTTCAAGAACATTATTTGAGCATGAATAGATCTTAATTAATAAACCTCTGTAACATTAAAAAGTTGACTGCTACCATCTGGTTGGCATGCGCCAACTACCACGGTGTTTCCAATCATTCCCGTCCAAATAGATCCAGCCAGCGGATCAATACCTGGGATGACCATATTTCGCGAGGTATCTGAAAGATCACAGAAATTTGCTGTTGAGATGAGTCGAGCAAAAAAAATGGCGGAGGGATAGTTTTGTCCGGTATACGGGTTTCTCATCGGATTAGCATTCATGACTGACCAAGCACAGGGGGATACATTCCCAAAGCCATTGCTTTTTATCAGGCTAATCATATTCTGGCACATTCCGCCAGGCAGCATTTCTACCGCCATTGCTTTGGCTAAAGTATTGGCGTTAGCGATATTGACCGCTTTTTTGCTTGATTCAATATATTTTTGATAGCCAACAATGCCAATTGCAGCCAAAACCCCAATAATAGCTACTACGACAAGTAGTTCGATCAGAGAAAAGCCATTATGTTTAATACGCATAAATGTTCCATTTCTAGCAGAAATCAAAGAAAATCAAGCAAATGTATATCAATGTTCAACCTAAATAAATTAATTATCAATATTTGCTTATTTAGAAAATTATGCTATCGAATGTGCAAGTACTTTGGGTGCTCAAGTAAGGTCTATATTGCCCTAACTATTTCCTGTATCACGAATTTCTGACTAGTTCGACAACATTAGTTTTTCCAGAACTTTATTAAATAATTCATAATGAACGAACAAATACCGAATAAAAAGCAGCTAACTTCCGCGCTTTAATTGGATTTATACAATTAAATCTGATGGTTAGGATTGCTTAATTTTTGTGCAATTTAAGTTTTTTTGCATAATAGCAACACGCTCACGCTGATAATCAACGAGTTGTCTTGGAAGTGCGTGTATGGTGGTCTTCTGCTTGGTTGCTTATCCCTTTAGCTTGCAGTGGGTGCTAGAAATGGGCAAGAGGTGTGTGAGTGCTTTGTTGTGAAAGAAAAAGCGCACTTTCGTGCGCTTCGCCTTATGCTATGGTGGGTCGGGCGAGATTCGAACTCGCGACCAACGGATTAAAAGTCCGCTGCTCTACCGACTGAGCTACCGACCCAGTTAAGCCATAAATTATAGCAAGAAGTTTATTGATGATCCTTTGGCCTGTAGGGTCTGCCCGTAAGCCCTTGTAGATACAAGTCAACTATGTATTAGTCCGCCGTGCCACTGGTGGATTTTTAGAGAAATAGTCCTTAATTCCCTTCAAAATTGCCTCAGCAATTCGGTCTTGATAGCCGTCATCATTCAACCTAGCTTCTTCTTGTGGATTACTAATAAATGCTGTCTCAACGAGGATAGAGGGGATGTCTGGTGCCTTCAGAACAGCAAAACTCGCCTGTTCTACCTTTCCTTTATGTAGTGGTGCAAAACCGCCGATTTGCTTCAGAACCGAATTGCCGACCTGAAGTGAATCTTTAATCTGGGCGGTGGTAGACATATCCAGGAGTAGGTTAGCGACTTGGCGATCTTGGGTTTTGATGTTGATACCCCCAACTAAGTCTGAAGCATTTTCCTTATTCGCCATCCAGCGCGCCATTGTGCTACTGGCTCCCATTTGTGAAAGCGCAAAAACCGAAGCACCTTTGGCATGGGGTTGAATAAATGCATCTGCATGAATGGAAACAAAGAGATCAGCCTCAACCCTTCGAGCTTTCTGTACTCTGACGTGAAGTGGCACAAAGTAATCACCATCTCTTGTTAAGAACGGGCGCATATAGGCTTCATTCTCAATCTTCTCTTTAAGTCTTTTAGCAATCGAGAGTACGACATGCTTTTCTCGAGAGCCTAAAGATCCAATGGCACCAGGATCTTCGCCGCCATGCCCCGGGTCGATGGCGATGGTAATTAAGCGTTTGTATTTCGCTGGCGCTGGAGATTCTTTGGTCTCGGGTATCGCTTGTGCAACTGGCGGCTTCGGGATATCTTTTTTGGTGGCAAACTGCGCAATGAAATCCACTTCTTCATTTGATTTTGCCAGAGCACTTTCTTTGCGTGCACTGCTCTTCACTAACTCCATGAGTGGATCGGGAGGGGTTGTGGGATACAAATCAAATACCATGCGATAGTTGTATTCAGCGACGGGGTCTAGTGTGAATAGCTGAGGTTTAATGGGTTCCTTTAGATCAAACACCAAACGCACAACACCTGGTTGAAACTGGCCTACGCGGACTTGTGAAATATAAGGATCGTTCGGTTTTACCTTGGCTACTAAATCCTTGAGTGTGGAATTGAGTTCTAAGCCTTGAACATCAACTACCAAACGATCTGGATTGGTCAAAATTTGTTGGCTAATCGGTAGCGGTGTATCTGACTCTAAGGTAATGCGGGTGTAGTCCTCTGATGGCCATACGCGCACACCCAGTATCTTGGCGCCCCAGGCGATCTCAACTTCAGTAAAAAGCAAGGCAAAGCTGAGTAGCTTTGCAGATGTTTTAAGGTGCTGCCTTCTAGAGAGATTGGTTTGCCCAATAGTCTTCTTGATGCGCATTTATTGAGTTAAATTCTTGCTTAAATGATTCAGAATACTGAGGCCGTCATTGAGAAAGGCATTGAGCATCATCGAGCGTTCATTTTCCTCGGCGCCAGCAGTTAGCTCGATTTCGAGATCAAAGGCTGGTAAGGTCCCCTCAGCTTTTTCTGGCCACTCGATTAAGCAAATGCCAGGAATATCAAAGTACTCTGCAAATCCCGCCTCTTGCCACTCAAGAGGATCGCGCATTCTGTAGAGGTCAAAATGATGCACGGTAAAAGCACCATGTTTGGTTTTCAGTAGGTAAGGCTCACATAGGGTGTAGGTAGGACTTTTGACCTTTCCTTCATGGCCCATAGCTTGAATCAAATATCGAGCAAAGGTTGTTTTGCCGGCGCCTAAATTGCCTACCAAGGCGATATTGAGGTGCCCCAGTGGATTTTGTTCAAGGAACCTAAAAATACTAGTGGCAAGCTGTTTAGCAAGGTTGGCGGTGTCCGCTTCTTGCCTACAATGTTGCTTGTGTGTTCCCAATGATTTGCTCATGGTTCTAGTTTATTCAATTATTGCGCTACATTCTCTATTCATATGCCTTTATCTACTCATTTCTCTACTCAAGACGAGTCTAAGCTGCGCGCTTGGCTTGGGGATAAGGCTGGAGAATTAGGGTTCGATGGTTTGCGGATTACCGATACTCAATTGGGTGTTGCCAGCGAGCGTTTGCAGGAATGGTTGGCAGAGGGGCGCCATGGTCATATGGAATATATGCAGCGTCATGCTGATCTGCGCTCAGATCCGCAGTTATTAGTACCCGGTACGGTGCGAGTCATCTGCGTAACGATGAACTATCTTCCACAGGAAAGTGATTTTGAGTTGGAATGGAAGAGGTTAGAGGACCCAATGCAAGCAGTGGTCTCCATGTATGCAAGAGGGCGCGATTATCACAAGGTCCTACGCAATCGTTTACAAGAGTTTGCTAAAGCAATTGAAGAAAAAATTGGGGCTTTTGGATATCGAGTCTTTACTGATTCTGCACCTTTGATGGAAGTTGAGCTTGCTCGTAAAGCCGGTTTAGGTTGGCGTGGTAAACATACGCTCTTACTGAATCGCGAGTCTGGCTCAACATTCTTCTTAGGTGAAATTTTGGTGGATGTACCACTGCCGATTGATCAAGAAACAGAAGAGCATTGCGGTTCCTGTACATCTTGTATTGATGTCTGTCCCACCCGTGCTATTACTGCGCCTTACCAATTAGATGCACGTCGTTGCATTTCTTATCTCACTATTGAAAATCCAGAAGCTATTCCGGTGGAGTTTCGCAGAGCGATGGGTAATCGAGTTTATGGTTGTGATGACTGTCAGCTCATTTGCCCATGGAACAAATTTGCTAAGCGAACACAGTTACCAGATTTTGCTCAACGACATGGCTTAGGCCAAGCAAGTCTGCTGCATTTATGGTCATGGACTGAGGCAGAGTTTGAGCAGCGCCATGAAGGTAGTGCAATTCGGCGAATTGGTTATGGCCGCTGGCGTCGTAATCTCGCCGTTGCCATGGGTAACGCACTGGCAAGTCCAATTGTGAGCTACCAAGATAAAGCAGGGATTCGCAAGGCACTAGGCGAGGGGATGGCAACAGCAGATGCCATGGTGACTGAGCATATTCAATGGGCCCTAGAACACTCTTTTTGAGCAACAATTACCGCTAGCTCTTACAATAAATCCATGTCATCGGCCGATCAACCTTATATAGATCCTAGCGAAATCGCGCTAGAAGGTTCAGCAGTCGAGCGCTTCAACAATCCTAGACATGCATTTTGGATGGGAATGCGAGATGCCGCTGGCGCTCCAGCCATGGTGCTCTTTGCGGGTATGGTCGGTTTTGGGGCGATGGGTAAAACCAATGGCTTTGATGTTTGGTTCACTACCTTTACTTCTTTTTTCATGTTCGCCTTACCAGGGCAAGTAGTTTTGTTAGAGATGGCCATTACTGGCTCATCAGTGATCGCCATTGCGTTGGCAGTGACATTAACTTCGACTCGTTTTATCACGATGACTGTCACACTCTTTCCGCAGTTTGCTAAAAAGGATCGCAATCGAAGTTTGTATGCCTCAGTGCACTTGTTGGCAATGACAGCGTGGGCAATCTCGATGAGAGAGTTTCACGCAATCGAGACTAGGCATCGCTTGGCCTATTTTGTTGGCCTTGGCTTGCTGTGTTGGTTAATTTCAATTCCGGGAACCATCTTGGGTTTTTACTTAGCAGGGATGGTGCCACCAGCTGTCACACTAGGTTTAGTGTTCATTAATCCTCTGTTCTTTTTGTTAACGTTTACTGAGGTCAAACCTTGGATTAATCGGATTGCGATCTTGATGGGCTGCATTTTTGGCCCTATCTTCTTTGTGATTGATCGTGACACTAGCCTGCTTGCTGCAGGGTTAATTGGCGGCACTTTGGCTTACTTTATAGATCGCAAATTGTTGCGTAAGAGAGCTGGGGTAATCGGGTGACGAGTGCTATGGATACGATGGTAAATGCACTGTCTGGATGGGGCTTATGGATTGCTCTAGCAGGTGCATGTCTTGGCACCTATTTCTGTAGAGCGATTGGTGTATTACTCTCGCAAAGTATTAATCAGGATAGCGAAGTCTTCCGATGGCTAGCAGCTGTTACCTATGCAATGGTGGCTGCTTTAACAATTCGCCTGATAGTAATGCCTTTAGGCTTAATGGCAACCGTACCGTTATGGATCCGTATTTTGATTTGCGCCTTGAGTATTGGGGTGATGACATCTAAGCCAAGCAAGCGCTTGGTTCCAGCCTTATTAACGGGAACCTTGCTCATGGTAAGTTACGGTGTTATTCGTTAGTTATCTAGCAAGCCTTTGAATGATCAAAGATGTGCCGCCAAGATTCTGGCGATATGAACCGCTTCCCTTTGTGTACCATCGGCAATCTGATGACGGCAGCTCGTACCATCAGCCACTACCCAGCTATCGGGTGATTTGCGAATACTTGGTAACAGACTTACTTCAGCCATCTGCTTAGAAACTTCGATATGTTCAGCCTCATAACCAAAACTACCCGCCATACCGCAGCAAGAGGATTCAATTAACTTGGGTTCTGCATTTGGAATCAGTTTGAGTAACTCCATTGCAGGTGTTACTGCCGCAAAAGATTTTTGATGGCAGTGACCATGAAATAGCACAGGCTTGCTGGCAGGCTTTAGTGTTAGATTGAGATTTCCTGCTTTGACTTCGCCCGCTAAAAACTCTTCTAAAAGTTGCGCATGCTTCGATACAGTAATAGCAGTTTCCCCAAAGCCCATTACTAATGCTTCATCTTTTAGGGTAAAGAGGCATGAGGGCTCTAGGCCAATGATAGGGATGTTCTTTTCTGCGTAGGGAGCCAGGTGATCTAAGAGTTCACCCAATGTTTCCTTAGCTTTATCAACCATGCCTGCAGCGAGATAGGTTCTGCCACAGCAAAACTCTTTTGAGCAAGTGCTTGGTGCTTTATTAGTTGACTTAATTTCACTCTTATGCGGAATATGTATGCGATAGCCTGCAGCAGTAAGTACTTTTATCGCCGCCATCAGATTCTCGTCTTCGAAGTAAGCATTAAAGGTATCAGCTAAAAGTACCACCCCTTTTTGCTTGGATAATTCATCGGCGCTATATTGATAAGGGGATGCTGTTTTGGATTCACTCCAGAAAGTCCTACTCTTCCAAATTGGCAAGCTTCTCTGGGCGGAGATGCCCATCATCCATTCTTGTAACTTAGTAACTGGTGCAATGTGATTTCGTAAGTTGAGTATTGCTGGTAAAAAAGGAATTCTGCTAATCGTCGCGGCATATTTCGGAAGATAGGCAACCGCTAAGTCTCGAAGAGAGTGACCAACTCTTATCTTATAGGCAGACAAGAACTCAATTTTCATCTTTGCCATGTCTACGCCAGTAGGGCATTCACGACGACAGGCTTTGCAGCTGACGCATAGTTCCATCACTTCTTTAATCGCATCGCTACCTAGCGGTGAGCTCTCGTCTTTAATGTCGAGTTGATTGGATAGCGCAAGGCGCAATGTATTTGCTCTACCACGGGTGAGGTGTTTCTCATCGCGAGTTACGCGATAGCTTGGGCACATCACTTCAGCATCAAACTTACGGCAGTGGCCATTGTTGTTACACATCTCCACTGCTTTTGCCAGACCCATAGCGGGGTCACCACCAGTGCCTGGTGCAGTTGTTTCTTCTGTAATAGGATTATTTTGCACATTCCAGGCGGACCAATCTAATGCTGGTTGCAATGGAATCACTTTGTAACTTGGCGGAAATCTGAAATTGCTTGCATCATCCATTTTCGGTGGATTGATGATCTTGCCTGGATTGAATAATCCCTTGGGATCAAATGCATGCTTGATTTCTGCAAGGGCCTCGGTGATCTTCGGACCAAACTGCCAGGAGATCCATTCACCACGGCATAGTCCATCACCATGCTCACCGCTATAGGCACCTTTGTATTTGCGTACCAATGCAGAGGCTTCTTCTGCAACAGAACGCATTTTCTGCGCACCATCTCTACGCATATCCAAAATAGGGCGGACATGTAAAGTGCCAACTGAAGCATGCGCATACCAAGTGCCGCGTGAACCATATTTAGAGAAGACATCAGTTAAAGCTTGGGTGTAATCAGCCAAACTCTCTAAGGGCACAGCACAGTCTTCAATAAAGCTCACTGGTTTGCCATCCCCTTTTAGGCTCATCATGATGTTCAAACCTGCCTTGCGAACTTCCCACAAATTCTTTTGCAGAGTGGCGTCTGACATTGGGACTACTGAACCTGCTAAGCCCAAGTCACCCATGAGCTCTTCGAGCGCTTTAAGCTTCTCAAGCAAGGGGGCATGAGCCTCACCAGAGAACTCTACTAACAATATTGCTTCAGGTGTTTGTGCAGTGTGATCAATTAGTGCGGTTTCAATGGTTTTCTTAAAGCTGGGGTTGCTACGTGCTAGATCAATCATGGTGCGATCGACCAGCTCAACAGCAGTAGGGCCTAGTTTGACAATATGCTGAGCACTATCCATCGCTTTATAAAAGCTAGCGAAGTTCACAATACCCAATACTTTATGTTTTGGTAGGGGTGCTAGTTTAAGTTTGAGGGATTTGAAGTAGGCAAGTGTGCCTTCGCTTCCTACTAAAAGATGTGACAAGTTAACGCTACCGTCTTTTGTGTAAGGTAGTTCGCTTTGTGGATGAAAAATATCTAAGTTATATCCGGCAACTCGTCTCAAGACTTTAGGAAAGTGCGTCTCAATCTCGGGTTGAAGATTGTTTGCTAGATCTTTAACGAAGTCACCAAGTTGCTTTGCTACACCAGAGCTGTTGGCATAGTTACCGAACTCTCCAATCTTGCCATTGGCCATCCATGCATTAATGCCTAAAACGTTATGCACCATATTACCGTAAGCAATAGAGCGGCTACCGCAAGAGTTATTGCCAGCCATACCGCCAATTGTTGCTTGACCAGCGGTAGAGACATCCACTGGATACCAGAGACCATGCTGTTTGAGTGAGCCATTGAGGTGATCGAGCACCATCCCAGGCTCAACCTCTACGTAGCCCTGATCAATATTGAGATCGAGTACATTTCTAAAGTATTTAGTGTTATCAATGACAAGAGCTGCGCCAGTAGTCTGACCGCATTGGCTAGTGCCACCACCCCGAGGTAGAACGGGAACACCTAATTCAGCAGCAATTTGGATGGCAGTAGCAATATCTTCCGCGGTCTTCGGTACGAACACAGCTACTGGCATTGCTTGGTAAATAGAGGCATCTGTTGCATAGCGCCCACGGCTAGCGCTATCGGTCATTACCTCACCAGAAGTTTCCTGCCGAAGACGCTTGGTGAGTTGAGCTTGATCAATCATCAACTCTTTCAGCTCTAAAGGTTTATTCATTTGACTGTCTCCGCTGCTGTTGTAGTTGCAGCTTCTGCTTCTAATAGTTGGACCACAACATCACGTTTGTTTTGTACGTGTTGAATCATGATCTTGCGCATACGCTTGCTATCACGGGCTTTGAGGGCATCAAGCATCTCTTGATGTTCTTCTACAGCCTTTTCCCATTTCACGCCATCTTGATTAGAGCGAAAGCGTAAAGCTTCAATGCGGGCGTTTACCTGTGAGAAGAGGCGCGACAGCACAGGATTGTTCGCTGCTTGATTAATCAGATGATGAATGCGCAGGTTGAGTTTGTAATAACTCGATAAATCACGACGCGCATACGAGGCCATCATTTCATATTGAAGTGCCTCTAATTCGGAGAGAGCGGCAGCGCTAATATTGTTTGCAGCTAATTCCCCTGAAAATCCTTCAAGGTCTGCAATCACATCAAAGGTATGAATCACGTCTTCGAGGCTGAGTTGTACTGCAATGGCACCACGGTTAGCGATTAGTTCCACCAAACCATCAGCAGCTAAACGCTTAATTGCCTCGCGAATCGGGGTGCGAGAAACGTTTAGGCTTTCAGCTAGCTCGCGCTCATTCAGCTTGCTGCCAGGCGCAATTTTTCCTTCAACCAAGAGAGATCTCAGTTTTTGCAGGGTTGCCTCATGCAGATTTTGGGATTGAGCTGATTCGCTAGCCATCTCTCCGGAGTCCTAAATTTGTATACAAAAATACCAATTAGCCATCATAAAGCATAAATAATCACTTTTAATGCCTAAATTTAGATTTATTTTGTATACAAAATAGGAAATTGCTAAAAATTGTCATACACTAGTGCTAGAAACTCATTTTCTTCATAAACATACCTACAGTGAGACAAAGCATGTTGAAACTAGATAACCACGCCTCAGGACGCCATTTCTTACACATTCCTGGTCCAAGCCCAGTTCCTCCACGCGTATTGCGTGCCATCAGTTACCAAACCATCGACCATCGTGGGCCTGAGTTTGGCGCTTTCGGTTTGAAGGTTTTAGATGGTATTAAAAAGATTTTTAAAACAGAGCAGCCCGTGATTATTTATTCTGCGTCAGGAACGGGTTCATGGGAAGGTGCTTTAGTAAACGTTCTCAATCCTGGTGATACTGTATTGTTTTATGAAACAGGTCAGTTCGCCAATTTATGGCGTGCACTTGCTCAACGTCTTGGCTTAAATGTGGAAGTAGTTGGTAAGCCTGGCCAGGATTCTTGGCGCTGGGGCGTGGATGCATCCGTAATCGCTGAGCGTTTGCGCAACGATACTCAGCATCAGATTAAAGCGGTATGTGTAGTGCATAACGAAACCTCTACTGGGGTTACCTCCAATATTGCTGCAGTCCGCAAGGCAATTGACGATGCTAAACATCCTGCCTTGCTATTAGTCGACAGCGTTTCAGGGCTTGGCTCTGCGGACTATGAGCATGATGAATGGGGCGCTGACGTAACCGTCTCTGGCTCGCAAAAAGGGCTGATGTTGCCACCCGGTATTGGCTTTAATGCTTTGTCACCCAAAGCAATTGAAGCGAGTAAAAAAAGTACTTATCCAAAATCGTATTGGGCTTGGGATGAAATCTTGGAGTCCAATAAAAATGGCTATTGGCCAACTACCCCAAGTACTAATTTAATGTACGGCTTACATGAAGCGATAGATATGATGATGGCCGAAGGTTTAGACACAATCTTTGCACGCCATCAACGTTTGGCTGCAGCATGTCGTGAAGCAGTCAATGCATGGGGTTTAGAAATTCAATGCCAAGATAAAAATTGCTACTCTCCAGTACTCACTTGTATTGCTACACCTGAAGGTATGGATGCGGATAAATTGCGCAAACATGCTTTGGAGAAATTCAATCTTTCTTTGGGCACAGGCCTCGGAAAAATTAAGGGCAAAGCATTCCGCATTGGCCACTTAGGCGATTGCAATGAATTGAGTCTGATGGCTGCTTTGAGTGGCGTTGAGATGAGTTTGGGATCAATGGGCTTTAAACCTAAGGCTAGTGGGGTAGTGGCCGCCCAGGAATTCCTCAAATAGTCGCCATTGGATGTAGATTGGGTGGGGCTAGGCTAGTTGCCGTGAGTCTAGCTACACCCTTTATAATTCAGGCACTTGTATTGATGGCAATTTCATCAGATAAAACAAATTCGAGACAATAGTTTTTTAAAAGGATTCAACATGTTGGCAACTAAACCATACCTTACACAAGCTGATGTTCAAAAGATTTTGGACGCTGCAAACAAACATGCTGCCGCAAACAATTGGGCAGTAACGATTGCAGTTTGTGATGACGGTGGCCATATGCTGGGTTTAATTCGTCGCGACGGTTGTGCTCCTGTATCTGCTTACATTGCTCAAGAAAAAGCACGTACAGCTGCAATGGGTAAACGCGAGAGCCGTGTTTATGAAGAAATTATTAATAACGGTCGTACCTCTTTCTTATCTGCCCCACATATCTCGGGCATGTTAGAGGGCGGCGTCAATATCGAGGTAAACGGGTTTACCATCGGCGCAGTCGGCGTTTCCGGCGTTAAATCGACTGAAGATGCTGAAACCGCTAAGGCCGGCATCGCAGCCATTCTGTAAGTTACCTTGACAAATACTGCTACTGAAATACATTCATCTACGGGGGTTAGTGACGCAGTTGCTTCTGTCGCTACCTCTCCAGTAACAATCACTTTTGCTGATTTTGGTTTAGACCCGCTGATTCAAAAAGCGGTTGCTGAACAGGGATATAACACTCCCACTCCGATTCAAGCGCAATCCATTCCCCATGTATTAGCGGGAAGCGACTTGATGGGCGCTGCCCAAACGGGCACCGGCAAAACAGCGGCCTTTGTATTACCAATCATTCAAAAGATTTTGCGTCACGCCAGTAACAGCGCGTCGCCTGCACGTCATCCGATTCGTGCTCTTGTATTGACGCCAACTAGAGAGTTAGCTGTACAGGTGGCTGAGAATGCCGCTAGCTATTCTAAGCACACCGATTTACGAGCTGCTGTGGTCTACGGTGGCGTAGATATGAAAGAGCAAGTTGCTATTTTGCGCAATGGCATAGAAATCCTGATTGCCACCCCAGGACGCTTGTTAGACCACATTGGTTCAAAAGTGGCTAACCTGTCGCAAGTGGAGATTCTGGTTTTAGATGAAGCCGATCGTATGCTTGATATGGGCTTCTTACCAGACTTACAGCGCATCATTAATTTGATTCCTGCTCAAAGACAAACTTTATTGTTCTCAGCAACTTTCTCGCCTGAGATTAAGAAGTTGGCGCAGAGTTATTTGCGCACTCCAGTCACAGTCGAAGTGGCGCGTCAGAATGCTGCAGCGGATACGGTTAAGCAAGTAGTGCATATGGTTTCATCGGGCGACAAGCAGCGTGCGATTGTGAAGGTCCTAGAGAACCGAACACGCCAAGGTCTATCGCGTCAGTGCATCATCTTTACCAATAGTCGCTTGGGCTGTGCGAAGTTAGCGCGAGCACTAGAGCGTGATGGCATTAAAGCAGGTGCAATTCATGGTGATAAGAGTCAGGGCGAGCGCACTTTAACCTTGGATGCATTTAAATCTGGCGCTATTGAAGCTTTGGTAGCCACCGATGTGGCAGCACGGGGTTTGGATATTCCGGATATGCCTTGCGTGATTAATCACGAACTTCCCTATAACGCTGAAGACTTTATTCACCGCATTGGTCGAACTGGTCGTGCCGGTAGCAAAGGGGATGCAATTGCATTAGTGGATGACAGTGAAAAGCGTCTGCTTGATGACATTGAAAAATTAATGAAGCGTAAGTTGGATATTAAGCCTTTGCCTGAAGGGACTCCTTCGTACGCAAAGCCATCATCTAGTAGCGCTGCGTCAGCCAAGATGGCGGATCCATTTTTCTATAAACCCTACGAGCCCAGCGCCACGTCACTGCCAGCTGGTGACATACTTAAGCCAGAAGAGAAAAAAGTGGGTAATGTTGCTGCTAAGCCAGCAGTAGGCGCCTTATTAGGCGGTTTTAAAAAGAAGTAAAGAGCAAAGAAGTGATTAAATCCAAGCACGAGTCGCTGCTAAGAGCCACTCTGCAATGGTGATTCTCTCGCCGTCAGGTAATCCAACTAGCCCTAAATGTTTTGCTGCCTTGCGCAGCTCTGCAAGTGCATGCGCTGCATCTTGAGTATTGATCTGAGTAGCTAAGGTTTGCTTGCTCAATTTTTCACCATGCTCATCCAATACGAGTGGTAGATGTTTGTAGTGCGGAGTTTTGTAGCCCAAGATATTTTGCAAATATATTTGTCTGGCGGTATTGCTCAATAAGTCTGCGCCGCGCACGACATGTGTAATACCTTGTTGCGCATCATCCACTACAACGGCCAATTGGTAAGTAAAAAGACCATCACTTCGTTTAAGAACAAAATCGCCTACTTGTTCATTCAGATCTTGGTCTTGTGGCCCAAGGAGCATGTCCTCAAAATGAATTTGGCAATCTTTGGGTAAGGAAAGGCGCCAAGCACTCTTGGTGTTATTGAGTAACCCATAAGAATATCCTCTTGGTGACTCTGGTTTACAGGTACCGGGATACACCATTTCTTGATTGCGAGGTGTTTGAATTTGCAGTGCGGCCAGAGTGTTGGCAATCATCTGCCGAGAGCAATGACAGGGGTATAGCTGTTCTTGGTGATTTAAGACCTCCAAAGCGCTTTGGTAGAGCTCTTGGCGTGCCGATTGGTAGCTAGTGTCCTCATCCCAGAGAAGACCACAGGCGAGCAATTGGGCCTGTATTTGCTGGTCAGCACCCGGGATGCATCTTGGGGTGTCTAAATCCTCGATTCGGAGTAGCCATTTACCCCCATTTTTACGAGCATCCAGCCAACTTCCTAGGGCGGCAACCAGCGATCCCGCATGGAGCGGACCAGTAGGTGAGGGGGCGAATCGCCCGCGATAGCCGTCGGCTGGGGAGGGAGGGTTTTTGAGCTTGGACACAGCTAAAATCATCTCATGGCTTCACCCCGTTTTGTTCATCTTCGCATTCATTCCGAGTTTTCAATTACGGATGGAGTCGTGCGCATTGATGATGCAGTCGCTGCTGCCGTCAAAGATGAAATGGGTGCCCTAGCTATTACAGATTTAAGTAATTTATTTGGCCTGGTCCGTTTTTATACTGCTGCCCGCTCTGGCGGTATCAAACCCATTGCCGGCGCAGACGTTTGGGTGAGTAACCCCCAAGACCCTGATCAGCCTCATCGATTGTTGCTCTTAGTTCAGAATCACTCGGGTTATCTCAATCTTTGTGAGCTTCTCAGCAGGGCCTCATTAGACAATCAATCGCGCGGTCGTGCTGAAGTAGACCCGGTCTGGTTTAGTGAACCTGCCGCTAAAGCAGAAGATAAAAAAGCTAAGAGAACACTTGCATACGGATTGATTGCGCTTTCTGGTGCTCGCATGGGTGAGGTGGGTGTTGCACTATTAGCGGGACAGGAAGACCAAGCCAAGATCGCCGCCAAACGTTACGAAAAACTCTTCCCCAAATCCTTCTATCTTGAAGTGCAACGCGGCGGTCATCCGCAAGATGAAAAGCAACTTCAACTTGCTTGCCATTTAGCCAATCAACTCGATTTTCCTGTGGTAGCAACACACCCCGTGCAGTTTATGCAAAAGAGCGACTTCACTGCGCATGAGGCAAGAGTTTGTATTGCTGAAGGTGAGCTGTTAGGTAATCCACGCCGAGCTAAAAAATTTAATGAAGAGCAATACTTCCTATCGCAAGAAGAGATGGAGAAGCGCTTTGAGGATTTACCTGCAGCATTGGCAAACTCTGTTGAAATTGCGAAGCGTTGCAATCTATCTTTGGTATTAGGTCAACCACGTTTGCCTGATTTTCCGACGCCTCCTGGCATCACCCTAGATGAGTATTTGCTTGCTCAATCTGAGATTGGCCTCAAGCGGCATATGGAACGGAACTTTCCGGATCCGAAAGAGCGCGCAAAAGAGATGCCGCGTTATCACGAGCGTTTGGAATTTGAGGTCAAGACTATTTCACAGATGGGCTTTCCCGGATACTTCTTGATCGTTGCCGACTTCATTAACTGGGCAAAGAATAATGGAGTGCCTGTGGGTCCAGGCCGTGGATCCGGTGCCGGCTCTTTAGTGGCCTACTCGCTTGGTATTACGGATCTAGATCCCTTGCGATATAACTTACTTTTTGAGCGCTTCTTAAATCCTGAGCGGGTATCGATGCCCGACTTCGATATCGACTTCTGTCAGCATGGTCGTGACCGCGTGATTCAGTACGTTAAAGATAAGTACGGCAAAGATGCTGTGAGTCAAATTGCTACCTTTGGCACGATGGCTGCGAGAGCGGCGATTCGTGACGTGGGCCGTGTTTTAGAACAGGGCTACAACTTTGTTGACGGGATTGCCAAGCTTGTCCCTAATAAGCCAGGTCAGTACATGACTATTGAGATGGCGAAGAAAGAAGAGAAGCAATTAGCTGAGCGCGAAAAGAATGAAGATGAGGTGCGTCAGCTTCTTTCATTAGCTCAGCAGCTTGAAGGGATGACTCGCAACGTCGGCATGCATGCTGGTGGAGTGTTGATTGCTCCAGGACGACTGACCGATTTTTGTCCGCTGTACACCCAAGAGAGTAAAGATCAAGATAGCAGCTCCGTTATTAGTCAATTTGATAAAGATGACGTTGAAGCAATCGGCTTAGTCAAGTTTGACTTCTTGGGATTAACAACGCTGACGATTTTGGCTGCTGCTGAGCGTTGGATTAAAGCCCTGCATGCTGATCGCAAGGATTGGAGTATCAGCGACATTCCGTTAGATGATGAAAAAGCATTTGATGTACTTAAGAGAGCTAATACTGTTGCTGTATTCCAGCTAGAAAGCCGCGGCATGCAAGGCATGCTGCGTGAGGCTAAGCCTGACCGCTTTGAAGACATTATTGCTCTCGTAGCTTTGTATCGACCCGGTCCAATGGATTTGATTCCGGATTTTATTGAGCGTAAGCACGGCCGTCAAAAAGTAGAGTATCCCGATCCTCGTATTGAACCTGTTCTGCGCGAAACCTACGGCATCATGGTTTATCAAGAGCAGGTGATGCAGATGGCGCAGATGATTGGCGGCTACTCACTTGGTGGCGCTGACATGCTCCGTCGCGCAATGGGTAAGAAAAAGCCAGAGGAGATGGCGCAGCATCGCAAGATTTTTAGTGACGGCGCAAAGGCTGGTGGTATCTCTGAGGGCAAGGCCAATGAGATTTATGACTTGATGGAGCGTTTTGCAGGTTATGGATTTAATAAATCCCATGCTGCTGCCTATGCCCTTCTGGCGTATCAAACTGCTTGGCTCAAAGCCTACTACCCTGCCGAATTTATGGCAGCCAACTTATCGCTCGCAATGGATGACACCGATAAGGTGAAGATTCTCTATGACGATTGCTTGGCTAACCAGATTCGAGTGTTCTCACCTGATATCAATACGGGTGCTTATGAGTTCACACCATTGCGTGCGCCTGATGCGGCTCTTGATGCACCAATCAGTCATATTCGTTATGGCCTAGGTGCAGTCAGAGGAACTGGTGAAGCAGCAATTGAAGCAATCGTTAAAGCCCGTCAAGCTGGCGGACCATTTAAAGATTTATTTGATTTCTGTGCTCGGGTCGACCGTAGACAAGTGAATCGTCGCGCTATTGAAGCTTTAATGCGTGCAGGTGCATTTGATAGTCTTTACAAAGATTCTCTATCGGCTGGCGGTAATCTATATGACATCCGCTCAACCTTGTTAGCATCACTAGCTAGAGCAATTGAGGCTGCCGAGCAGGCAGAAGCTTCGATTCATCAAGTCAGTTTATTTGAGGTGGCTGGTGAAGATCATGCACATCAACCTGAGTTGGTGCGTGAACCTGTTTGGTCAGAGAAAAAACGGCTCCAAGAAGAAAAAACTGCCTTAGGACTTTGCTTAACTGGACATATGTTCGACGCCTATCGCGAAGAGACCTCTCATTTCATACGTCAACCTCTGGCTAAGATTACCGAAGGGAAGGATCAGTTAATTGCTGGCATTGTCACCTCCGCGCGGATGTTGACAGGCCAGCGCGGACGTATGATGATTGCAACAATTGATGATGGCACAGCCGCTTTAGAGGTGACTTTGTATAGCGAAGTCTATGAGCCGAATCGTTCGTGGCTAAAAGAAGATGAATTGCTGGTTGCCAAAGTTAATGTGACCCCAGATAAATTCTCGGGAGGCATGCGAATTGTTTCCGAGGCAGTGATGGATATCACCGGCGCAAGAATGCGTTTCGCACGAAATATTCATGTCTGCTTGGATTCCGCTATGGATATCAGGATGTTGCGAAGTCAAATCGGGCCTTATCTCATGGCTAATCGTAGTAGAGATCCAAAACAAAGTCCTCATGCACCCACCCCCAATACTAATGATGGCGTGAAGGGTTTGATGTTAACGGCGGCAGTAACTACTAGTGGTGGTGCCTGCTTGATGCAGTTCCCTGAAGAGATGCGTATATATCCTGATGATGCTTGCCTGCATAGCCTGAACCAATTGCTTGCATCAAAACAAAAAGATCCAGTTCAGGTTCAATACCACTAAGCTTTATTTGCTTATCAAAAGCTTTTCTATGGCCTCAATGACTTGAGCGGGCTCCAGTAAATCCAAACATTCGCTGTTACCATCTGCGCGATCTAGACAGCCCGCTTTGCGGCATGGTACGCATTCACCAGGGCCTTGCAAAATGGTAATGTTGCCAACAGTTTGAGAGCGTGCACGCAGCTGATAAGGTTGTTTCCCAATAAAACCATTTGGCCATGGCCCAAAATTAGTGGGCGGAGTGGCGCCAAATAAAGTAATTGTTGGCGTGTTGCAAGCTGCTGCTAAATGGGTAATCGAAGTATCTACGCCGATATACAAAGCAGCGCCTCTGAGTAATGATCCCGCCTGAGGAATGGATAATTTACCTGCTGTATCAATGACCTTTTCGCAAATCTCTGGAGTAAGTAAAGACAAAATGTCGTGGTTTAGTTGTAGGTCTTGTTTGGCAGGGGAGGCACTGAGCACCACCTGATAGCCACGTCTCACCAAATCAGCAATGAGATATTGCCAGTGCGCTAGTGGCCAACGCTTATAAGCAGTAAGGGGGCCTGGATGAATCACAACATAAGGTTGAGTTAATTGGCTGGCAATGATCGGCGTTAAGGCCTGACCGATAGGAGGAGTTACATCAATTGGTTTAGAAAATAATTCAGCAGGATTTCTAAAAAAGACTTCGAGTAGGCGTAGCTTTTCGGTAATAACATGCTGTGAAAAATAATCTACATCTACGTTGTGCATAGAGATCAATTTTTTCCAAGCATTTTGTTGGTGAGACTTGTTAGCTAATTTGCCTTGTGGGTGCCCACCTAAGACGCCCACTCTGTGGAAAGCAGCTACCAAACCATAGATGTATGCTCGATCGCTCGGTTGTGTCACAAACGCAAGGTCATAACGCTGAAAGAGTTTATTAAATAATGAGAGGTATTCGCTAAAGCCAGGGCGGTCAGAGGTTTCGATAATTTCCGCAATATCTGGGTTGCCTTTGAGCATGTCAAGCTTGCCCTTGTATCCCAGAAAATGAAATTGTGCGTTAGGCCATAGTTCACGGGCTTTGCTAATCAATGGGGTAGTGACTAGTACGTCGCCAATTTGCCGCGTGGCGATGAACAATACTTTTTTCGGCTTAAGAGTAGAAAAATTGCTCATATCCAAGACGCTTATATTGCCTTTGCCAAAATCTTTTCACGCACACGCCGCGCATTCTCGGCAGCATTACTTTGATCATGAATTTTATGAAAGAGATGTAGTACTTCAGTGGCCCATGAGCCAGATTTACGTTTGACGTGGTGACGCTGTAGGCGAAACACAAAGTCTGCATCCTCATGACCCCAGCCCGTCATGGCTTCATCAAAGCCATCAATTGCTTGCGCATCCGCTTTCCAGCAGGCCATATTGCAACCTTTAATGCGGCGCCAAACAAATTTTTGATAGTCGCGCCACCCACCATTACCAAATTTAATCATGAGAGGCAGGCATTTATTGATTCCACCGCTAAATCGTTCGCTTATAAGGTTGGAGCTAAAGCGTTTAAAGTCCCATGTATTCCAGGTGAGTAGCTCCTGGGTTAACTTTTCATTCAGAAGAACTCTACTGCCAGTAACTAGATAACCTTCTTGTGCAAGTTCGCGATGACGTGCTACAAAATCAGGCTGAACGATACAGTCACCATCCAAAAAGATAAGGTAATCACCTTTAGCGCTAGCAATTGCTTGGTTCAGAATTTTTGTTTTACGAAAGCCTTGGTCTTCCTGCCAGAGGTGAGTAATTGAAATTGGGTGTGAGGCTCTGAATGTGTCAATGACTTGTTTGGTGCTCTCGGTCGAGCCGTCATCGGCAATAATGATTTCAAAATGATGATCAGTTTGAGTGGCTAAAGATTCTAGGCAGAGCTTGAGTGCTTGCGGCCAGTTATAAGTAGCCAACAAAATGGAAATCATTTACTAGCTTCCTGATGAAGATGCCAGAGCTTGATATAGCGATAGTAAGTTCCTTGAGCATTGGACATGGCTAAAGTAAATCCTTGGCCACCATCCAAAAATCCAGCGCGAACAATGTAAGTCCGTATAAAAGCCCATGCGCCGTGTAAGACTGCTTTAAGAGGGCTACTTGTTTTACCTTTGGCGAATGCTTGCTCTGCAGAGGCAGTGGAGTAGCGATCCAGTTTTTGGAGAACCTGAGAGTAATTCATAAAACTGTAGTGCAGCATGGGGTTTTCTAGTTTTGCCACAGCGCCATTTGGAATGAGTCGCTCGTGTACTAAGTCATCTGAAAAACGGGCGGTCCCTCGCCTAAAAAGGCGGTCTACATAGTCTGGGCTCCATCCAGAATGACGAATAAAGCGGCCACAGTACCAAGATAGTCTTGGAATGGCAAAACACTCCACATGGGCGCTATGGTGAATAGCCGTCAGAATCTCCGAACGCAATGCAGGGGTAAGCCGTTCATCCGCATCCAGGGATAAAACCCAGTCTCCAGTAGCTAAATCTAGGGCGCGGTTCTTTTGAGGGCCAAAACCTGGCCAATCAAGGGGTTGGGCGATGGTTGCTCCATGATTTTGGGCAATTTCTAGGGTGCGGTCAGAGCTATTGGTGTCGACCACGACAACCTGCTGGGCAATGCCTTCCAGTGAGGCTAGACAGTCGTCTAAATTGGCCTCTTCATTGCAGGTGATGAGTATGACTGATAAGGTGGGCATAATTCATTATATGAATGCTCAAGACCGTACCGCTCTAAATCGCTTAATTACCTATCTGAAGCCCCATATTGGGCTCATTATTGGCTCTTTAGTAGCCATGGCTTTTGTGGCAGGGGCTGAGACCTCAATCCCTGCATTGATGAAGCCATTATTGGATCGTGGCTTCACCGGTCAGCTCAATAGCAAATTGTGGCAGGTGCCTGTTTTCTTGGTTGGTCTAGCCTTGGTTCGCAGCTTGGCACAGTTTTTATCGAACTATTTGCTTACCCGAGTTATTAATGCAGTACTGCTCAAATTGCGCGAGCAAATGTTTCAGACCTTATTACATGCGGGAACTACTTTTTTTCAGAGAAATTCAGCATCTTCTCTCATTAATGCGGTGGTCTTTGAAGTTAACAACGTTCTATCCGTCATGGGAAGCATGCTTATTAGCTTGGTGCGCGACTCTCTCACTGTGGTGGGATTGATGGGCTACTTAATCTATCTCAACTGGAAGTTAACGCTAGTCGTTTTATTTATTTTTCCTGTTATTGCTTTAATTATGAGCAAGATTAATCGACGCCTAAGATCGCTTAATCGTGAGCAGCAAAATCTGACGAGTGAGCTAGCTTATATCGTTGAAGAGTCCTCTGCAGGTTACAAAATTGTCAAAGTGCATGGTGCCCAAGAGTATGAAATGAATCGCTTTATGCAAAAGGCAGAGCGTCTGCGTCAATTTGCATTGAAATCAGCAGTGGCGGGCGGTCTCAATCAGCCGATTACGCAATTGATAGCCTCTATGGCTCTGTCGATCGTGTTGGTCATCGCTTTAATGCAGTCTGCTACTGAAGGTACGACTGTTGGTGGCTTCGCAGCCTTCATTACCGCAATGATGTTGGTGATCTCCCCTTTAAAGCATCTTGCGGATATCAATCAACCTTTACAGCGCGGTCTTACTGCAGCAGAGATGATTTTTGGATTAATGGACCAGCCCTTTGAGGAGGATGAGGACCGTAGGCTGAATATGAAGTCTTTGGATAAAGCCAAAGGGGCGATTCGTTTTGAGAATGTTGGGTTCTCATACCAACAAGAGGTCGGCCGAAAAGATGCGTTAACTGATATCAATCTGAGTATTAAGCCAGGAGAGGTGGTTGCATTTGTTGGGCCTTCAGGCGGTGGCAAATCAACGCTAGTAAATTTGCTGCCAAGATTTTTTAAGCCTACAAGCGGCCATATCTATTTAGATGATCTTCCGCTGGAGGATATTGTTCTTGCAGATGTTCGCAAACAATTAGCCTTTGTGAGCCAAGATGTTATTTTGTTTAATGACACCATTGCAGCAAATGTGGCTTATGGCGCCGCAAATGAACAAGGCATCGATCGTGGTCGTGTTATGGAAGCTCTAGAGGCTGCAAATCTGAGTAGTCTGATACGCGAGCTACCTGAAGGTATTGACTCAATGGTTGGTGATAATGGCAACCGTCTGTCTGGCGGCCAACGTCAGCGTTTAGCTATTGCTAGGGCAATTTACAAGAATGCCCCAATTCTGATTTTGGATGAGGCTACCTCTGCTTTAGATTCTGAATCTGAGCGACAAGTACAAGATGCCTTAGAGCGATTGATGGCTGGCAGAACCACTTTGGTTATTGCACATCGGTTATCAACTATTGAGCATGCGGATCGCATCGTGGTTCTGGAGCACGGGAAGATTGTGGAAAACGGCTCTCACGAAGAGTTAATTCAGCAAGATGGCCTGTATGCCAACTTGCACCGCATACAATTTTCAAACGCCTAAATTTTTAGCTTAAAACAATATCGTATTGTTCTTGGCGGAAGCTACCCTCTGCCTGCAAGGTAATGGGTTTGCCAATGAAGTCCCCTAACTGAGCTAAGAATTGATTCTCTTCTTCCAGGAAAAGATCAATCACATCTGGTGCGGCCACGATGCGGAATTCGCGAGGATTAAATTGACGATGCTCACGCACAATCTCACGCAAAATTTCATAGCAAATCGTTTGGGCGGTTTTGATTTCACCCTTGCCCATGCAGGTTGCGCAGGGCTCACAGGTGATGTGGGCTAGTGATTCACGGGTTCTTTTGCGGGTCATCTCTACAAGACCTAGTGCCGAGAATTCACTTACTGAAGTACGCGCATGATCGCGTTCTAGATTGCGCTTGAGTTCATGTAAAACTGACTCTTGATGATCTTTGCTAATCATGTCGATGAAATCAATAATGATGATGCCACCCAGATTGCGTAAACGCAGTTGGCGAGCGATTGCCTGAGCGGCTTCTAGATTGGTCTTAAAGACGGTGTCATCTAGATTGCGAGCGCCTACATAGCTTCCAGTGTTCACATCAATCGTGGTCATTGACTCTGTTTGGTCAATCATTAAATAGCCGCCCGATTTCAGATCAACGCGTCTGCCAAGGGCTTTGTTGATTTCGGCATCAACATCAAATAAATCAAGGAGGGCACGCTCGCCGCGATGCAGTATCAGCTTGCTTAATAGATTGGGCATGTAGAGATTTGCAAAGCCCTTGAGCTTCTCAAAATTTTCTGCAGAGTCCACCCGAATTTGGGTTGTTTCTTCTCCTGCAACATCTCGTAATACTCGTTCGGCCAAACTCAGGTCTTGATAAAGAAGGTTGGGGGCAGCCTTCTGTTTCATAGCCTCCCGAATATTTTCCCAGGTAGTTCTGAGATAGCGCAAGTCATGCTGCAGCTCAGTATCGGATGCATCTTGGGCGCTGGTGCGCACAATGATGCCGCCTTTTTCATCCTCAGTCATCAGGCTAGCAAGGCGAGCTTTAATCGCCTCTCGCTCCTCAGGCTGGTCAATTCGTTGAGATACGCCAATGTATTTTTCGGTGGCTGTATCTGTTCCTGCTGGCGGCAGATAAACCAAATTACGACCCGCAATACTCAATTGAGTGGTTAGGCGTGCCCCTTTAGTGCCTAAGGGATCTTTTAATACCTGGACTAATAAAGTTTGACCCTCAAAAAGAAGTTTTTCAATTTGTGGCTGTGGATTGCCTTGAGTAATATCCGCTACGTGCATAAAAGCGGTGCGCTCGAGACCAATTTCAATAAACGCAGACTGCATGCCTGGCAAAACCCGAACTACTTTTGCCAGGTAAATATTGCCGACGATACCGCGTTGACGAGTCCTCTCAATTTGCAGCTCTTGCACCGCACCTTGCTGAATTAAGGCAACCCGCGTCTCTTGCGGGGTGATATTGATCAGAATTTCTTCATTCATATACGTTGAACTTGAGCGCGGTCTAGGAGTAAAGCAGTTTCATAAAGGGGTAACCCCATGATACCGCTATAACTACCTTTGATCTCAGGAATAAAAGCGCTAGCACCACCTTGAATGCCATATGCACCAGCCTTACCGAAAGGCTCTTTAGTCTCAATGTAGGACTGGATTTGTGCATCCGTAAGTTCGGCAAATCTCACCTCAGAAATCTGTACAAGATGAATAGGTACGTCATTCGGATTAATGGTCAGAGCAACCGCAGTTAATACTTCATGGGATTTTCCGCTAAGCATTCTTAAAATACGCTCAGCATCCAATGCATCTGCGGGTTTACCTAAAATTTCACCTTGATCACTATTGGGCAGGCTCACTGTCGTATCTGCACATAATATTGGCGCCCAAGCTAAGTCACTTTTCCCCCAACGCTCTAGTGCAGCTGCGCTTTTAGCTAAAGTGACTCGCTCTACGTAGGCACGCGCTTTTTCATTGAGGAGGGGTGTTTCAATACTTTCGCTATCTTCGCCAGTTTGAGGAATAAGCATTTCAAAGCGCACCCCAATTTGTTTTAAGAGTTCTTGGCGACGTGGACTTTGGGAAGCAAGATAAATAAATGGATACACAGCATTACTCGCGGTGATAGGGGTGGCCTTGCAGTATCGTCCAGGCACGATAGAGCTGCTCAACTAGTAAAACTCTGGCCATAGCGTGAGGCAGGGTGAGGCTAGAAAGTCGCCACATTGCTTGGGCATTTGTTTTGAGGCTGGCATCTAGTCCATCGGCGCCACCAATCAAAAAGGTGATGTCAAACCCCTCCTGGCGCCAACTGGTAAGTTGTGTTGCTAAATTCTGTGTAGTTTGATCTTTACCGTGCTCGTCTAACGCAATGACTCGTGAGCCCTTCGGAATAGCTGCCAAGATTTTGACAGCTTCTTTTGCTGGGGTAATGTCAGGTTTGATTTCTTTGATTTCAATACTGCAGTCAGCCGGCATGCGCTTGACGTAATCATGGGTTGCAGTGGCAACCCACTCCGGCATTTTGTGGCCAACTGAAACAATGGTTAAGCGCATTGACTAAACAAAAATTACTCGTCGTCTTCAGATTCGCTAGCCTTGACTAGCCCTTTAGCGCCAGCTAACTTCACACGCACTGGCTTGGCACCCCACATACCCTCAAGCTGATAATAGGAGCGCAGCATTGGTTGCAAGATATGAACCACGATATCACCGCAATCAACCAATACCCATTCACCAGTTTCTAAACCTTCGATAGAAATCACCTCGCCACCTTTGGCGTTGACCTCTTCTTTCACCGACATGGCTAAGGAGCGCGTTTGGCGATTACTAGAGCCAGTCGCAATAACGACGCGATCAAATAACTCGCTGAGCTTGGTAGTGTCGTAAACACGAATATCTTGCGCCTTAACATCTTCTAAGGCATCAATAATGACGCGCTGTAATTTACGTAAATCCATGGTGTGTATTTAATTTTCTTTAGAGGTTATGGGGGATCTTAGCTTGATTACTGATACAAGCCCAGTTTCGCAATGATTTCAAGGGTATGCGATGGAATTTGCTCTGAAAGTTCAGAGTTTTGGTTGGAGGTTTGTATTTGATGCCTCAAAGCGGTAGAGGAAAGGTCTACCGCGAGCGTTTCATCAACATAGATGTGGCCAGAAGCGCTTTTTTCAAGAGCCTTGATATCCTTTGTCTGATGCTTGGCTAGTAAATCTAGTATTGCTGAATTTGTCTCAATTGCAAGCTCATGATTTGGGCGGCTTGCGACTGCTAAATTGACGTAATCAGTTAGCCCTTGCCACGAGTGCCACGTGGGCAGAGCATTGAATGAATCTACCCCCATTAACCAAATTAAACTTGTCCCAGGGCCAAAGCGCTCTCTTAAGGCTTTAGCGGTATCAATGGCGTAACTTGGGCCAGCACGATCAAGCTCTATGCGATCAACACCTACTTGAGTAGGTATATTGAGATACAGGAGAGCACGCGCTAAATCAATCCCAGCAGCTTCAGTCAGCTGGAGCCGCACTTCGGCAGAAGTAATTCCAGAG
Organism: Polynucleobacter sp. MG-6-Vaara-E2; assembly: GCF_018687695.1. Lineage (NCBI taxonomy): Bacteria > Pseudomonadati > Pseudomonadota > Betaproteobacteria > Burkholderiales > Burkholderiaceae > Polynucleobacter > Polynucleobacter sp. MG-6-Vaara-E2. The sequence continues at coordinate 1,274,652 of NZ_CP061303.1, read as the reverse complement.
CCCTTTTGCCAAGGCTCGCCGCTAGGAACCAGAAGTAAGACATCTAAGTTCAACAGTTTTGCAAAATGGCTTGCAAGTTTGAGATGGCCAATATGTGGCGGGTCAAAGGTGCCACCGAGGATGCCGATTTTTTTCAACTGACTCAATTTGAAGCGCTCAAGCTAGCCAATCGCGTGGCTTTAGGTAGTGCTCATAAAGCTTGGCCTCGGGTGTATCGGGCTGTGGATGCCAGTTGTACCACCACTGGACTACTGGGGGCATCGACATTAGGATGGATTCGGTTCGCCCACCCGAGTGCAAGCCAAAGATCGTGCCACGGTCAAAGATCAGGTTGTATTCCACATAACGTCCACGACGATATTCTTGAAATGACTTTTCTTCCGCAGTGAAAGTGTCCTGATGACGTCGCTCAACGATGGGTAGGTAGGCGTCAATAAAAGCATCCCCAACTGCGCGCGTCATGGCAAAGCTTTTATCAAAGCCAAGATCATTAAAGTCATCAAAGAAAACACCACCGATACCGCGAGGCTCTTCGCGATGCTTGAGATAGAAATACTCGTCGCACCATTTTTTAAATCGCGGATAGAGCTCAGTTCCAAATGGATCTAAAGCATCTTTCGCAGTTTGGTGAAAGTGCCTGCAATCTTCATCCACGCCGTAATAGGGTGTTAAATCAAAGCCGCCACCAAACCACCATACCGGCTCTTTATCAGGTGCCTGCGCAATAAAGCAGCGCACATTCATGTGGGTGGTTGGAACCTTCGGGTTGTGCGGATGAAAAACCAGAGAGACTCCCATAGCCTCAAAACTGCGACCTGCTAATTCAGGGCGGTGATGGGATGCGGATGGTGGCATCTGATCACCGCGTACGTGAGAGAAGCCAACGCCACCTTTCTCAAGAATATTGCCGTCATCCAAAATGCAAGTGCGCCCGTACCCCTTGAGTTTGCTATCTTCAGGTTTATGCCATTCGTCTGCAACAAATACTTTCCCATCCAATGCACTCATTGCACTAGTAATACGATCTTGTAAGTCTAAAAAATATGCTTTTAAGGCTCCAATATCCATTTGTGTATGTTGTATTGACAAAGGTTGATGATTTCTAAAATTATTTGATTGCACGATAGCCAATATCTTTGCGATATTGCATGCCATCAAACTGAATCTTATGAATAGCCTCGTAAGCTTTTTGTTGTGCGCCACGAACGGTATCCGCTAGACCGACAATACACAGCACGCGTCCGCCTGAAGTGATTACTTTGCCATCTTGCAATTTCGTACCTGCGTGGAATGTGACTTGATCGTCAGTATCAGCGGGAATACCAGTAATGACGTCGCCATTACGCGGGGTATCCGGATAGTTGTGTGCGGCAAGTACAACGCCTAATGCAGTGCGACGATCCCATTCAAGTTCCACTTCATTTAATTTGCCATCGACCGCATGATCCAGAGCATTCACGAGATCGCTACGTAAGCGTGCCATGATCGGCTGAGTTTCTGGATCACCCATACGACAATTAAATTCAAGTGTTTTGATCTTGCCATCAGGAGTAATCATGAGGCCAGCATACAAGAAGCCGGTATAGGGCAGGCCATCTGCCTCCATGCCTTTAACCGTTGGCATGATCACCTCACGTAATGCACGCGCATGAATTTCTGGGGTGACAACAGGAGCAGGGGAGTACGCGCCCATGCCTCCAGTATTGGGACCTTGATCTGCATCCAATAGGCGTTTGTGATCTTGGCTAGTTGCTAATGCTAAAACATTCTTACCATCAACAAGAACAATAAAGCTAGCCTCTTCACCAGTGAGGAACTCTTCAATCACGACGCGGGCGCCTGCATTGCCGAGTTTGTTGTCGGCCAACATCATGTCTACTGCAGCATGAGCTTCCTCTAGACTCATGGCTACTACAACGCCTTTGCCAGCAGCCAATCCGTCAGCTTTAATCACAATTGGTGCGCCCTTAGCATCAATGTAGGCATGAGCCTCTAATGCATTAGAGAAGGTTTGGTAGTCCGCTGTTGGAATGCCATGGCGTTTCATAAATGCCTTAGAGAAGTCCTTTGAAGACTCAAGTTGCGCTGCCAATTGGGTTGGCCCAAATATCCGTAAGCCGTTATTGCGGAATACATCCACAATACCTGCAGCTAATGGAGCTTCGGGTCCTACAACGGTTAAGTGAATCTTTTCACGCTTGGCAAAATCAGCAAGCTCTTGTAGGCCGGTGATGGGTAAATTCTCAATACCGGTAGCTGCTTTTTTGGCAGTGGCTGTGCCACCATTACCGGGTGCAACATATACCGTTTGTACTTGTGGAGATTGCGCCAGTTTCCAGGCTAATGCGTGTTCGCGCCCACCAGATCCAACGAGAAGAATTTTCATAATAAAAGAGCTGATAAAAGTTTAAAGGGCTGCGTTTGTAAAGACTTCTTGCACATCGTCAAGGTTCTCAAGAGCATCGAGTAATTTCTGCATACTTTCTGCCTGCTCACCCTCAAGTGCAATTTCTGTTTCAGGGCGCATAGCAACGGTAGCAAGTTCTGCCTTCAAACCTGCTTTTGTGATGGCATCCTGAACCTTAGGAAACTCGGGAACGGGTGTTAATACTTCGAGTGATCCATCATCGTGAGTGATTACATCATCTGCGCCGGCATCTAAAGCAACTTCCATGAGTTTATCTTCGCTAGTGCCAGGTGCAAATAGCATTTGGCCGCAGTGCTTGAACAAGAAAGCAACCGAACCCTCAGTTCCCATGTTGCCACCATTTTTATTAAAAGCGTGACGAACTTCAGCAACAGTGCGAGTTCGGTTATCGGTTAAGCAATCCACAATGATGGCGGCACCATTGATGCCATAACCTTCGTAACGAATCTCTTCATAACTCACGCCCTCTAGAGTGCCAGTGCCACGTTGAATAGCTCTTTGCACGTTATCGTTTGGCATATTGGAGTCTTTGGCTTTATCAACAGCTAAACGAAGACGAGGATTAGTTGCAAGATCTCCGCCGCCCAACTTAGCTGCAACGGTAATTTCCTTAATGAGTTTGGTCCAAATCTTGCCGCGTTTTTCGTCTTGACGACCTTTGCGGTGCTGAATATTGGCCCATTTCGAGTGGCCGGCCATACGGGTGAGTCCTTTTAATAATTTGGCTACAAGACTCTATTTTAAGGGGTTCTAGATCCAAGGAAGAGGGCTAATAAGCAATTTTTGTTACACTCTTATGTCTTAGCAGTAACAAAGTATCAAATTAAGCAGAATTTCCACTGCAAACACCTGCCTCGGTGATGGAATTGGTAGACGTGCCGGACTCAAAATCCGGTGCCGCAAGGCGTGGCGGTTCGAGTCCGCCCCGAGGCACCATTTACTGGTTAATCAATCGGTGAATTTCCTAAGACATCAAATTTCGTAGGTTTCAGATTTCTCGCTCATCGCTTGCTCAACGATTTTCTTGGTGAGAGTTGGTGAGAAAAGCTCAATAAAAGTGTAGACAAAAGATCTTAGATAGGCGCCTTGTTTAACGCCAATGTGGGTCACATTATTTCCAAATAAATGACCCACAGGAATTACTTTGAGATTGCGATCTCTATCTTGGTCGTATGCATGACCGGCAACAATGCCGATACCCATACCTGCCTCTACGTAGGTCTTAATGACATCAGCATCAATTGCTTCCAAAATAATGTCAGGGGCGATATTGCGTTGAGCAAAGGCGGCATCAATTTTGCTTCGACCTGCAAAAGCTTTGTCGTAGGTGATGATGGGATATTTTGCAATTTCCTCTAGTGTCACCGTTGCTTGGTTGAGTAATGGGTGGCTTAGCGGCACCATGATGACGTGCTGCCATTGATAGCCTGGTAGGGCAAGGACGCCAGGTGTATTGGCAATACCTTCGGTGGCGATAGCAATGTCTGCACGATCATGGCTCAATAACTCAGCAATTTGTCCTGGACTACCTTGTTGAATACTGACGCGTACTTTAGGAAAGCGCTTAGTAAATTCAGTAAGCACTTTAGGTAGCGCATAGCGAGCTTGAGTATGGGTGGTAGCGATAACAAAGTTGCCTTGATCTTGGCTGGCAAAATCTTTACCGACACGTTTTAGCGTTTCTACTTCGTCTAGGATCCGCTCAATTGAACTCAGAATGCGTTTGCCGGGTTCAGTGAGGGAGCGGATACGTTTGCCGTGGCGTCTAAAAATCTCAACTCCCAACTCATCCTCTAATTCGATAATGGCTTTCGATACACCTGGCTGTGAAGTAAAAAGAGCCTTTGCTGCAGAGGTTAGGTTGAAGTTTTGTCTAACGGCTTCGCGGACAAAACGAAATTGATGGAGATTCATATGCGATTCCTATCTATATATCGGCAATGATATAGGAATCAAATTCTATATGAGTTTTTGGTATTAAGCCTTGGAAACCGATCGTAATGCCGCAAGCGCCAAGAGGAAGTACAGCATTGGTGGAATTAAGGCTGTTAAAAAAGTGGGCCATGCGCTGAGCAGGCCCACGTTCGAAAAGAGTGAGTTGAATAACTGGAAACTCATGCCCAGCATGATGCCTCCAAATACCTTGATACCCACACTGCCTGCCCTGACTTTCAAGTAGGCAAAGGGGAGTGCCAAAGCCAGCATGACAAAAATCGTAAAGGGATAAACCACCTTTTTCCAAAAGGCGATGGAATGACGTTGAACATCTTGTTTGTTTTCTTGGAGGTGATTAATAAAACGACCCAAGCTCACGATCGACATTTTTTCTGGGCTGATTAACAGCACGCTCAAGATTTGAGGTGTGACTTCCGACTCTAGAGTCAAAATCGGATGGGTGAAAGTCTGCGTAGAAAAAACAGGATTTAGTGGGTCTGTTTGTTTGGTTTCTTTGAAGCGGGTTTCAGTTACGTCGTTCAATACCCAAATACCGGTCTCATCAAAGTGACCAGATGGTGCGCTGCGAATCGATAACAAGTTGTAACTGTCATTAAACTCATACATGCGGATATCACGAATTTCATTATCTTTATCGACCTTGCCCACATTCACGTAACGCACACCTGGGCGAACGGGACCTCTACCATCTTCATCTCTCAGGCGGTCTTTAACCCACACTCCTGTCTTGAACTGAGAGGCGTAGGTGGCACCTAAGGCCTTCATGCGAATTTGTTCTGATTTATTTTCAGCGTATGGGCCAGCCCACTCACTCATTACTAGGGTGAGAATAACGAGTGGTAATGAAATTTTGGTGAGCGCAATTAAGCCGCGCTTAACGTCAAGCCCCGCAATGCGCAGAATAGTGAACTCGGATTGACTGGCAAGCATTGCAAACACATAAATACTGCCAATGAGTGCTGCAATTGGAATGATTTCAGAGATACGGCTAGGAGCTTTCAGAAGCACATGGAGCAATGCGATTGGTAAAGTGTAGCCACCCTGTACTGAGCCTAACTCGCTCAAGATGTCAAAGAATAAAAACAGTGCTACGAGGGCAAACAAAATAAAGCCAAACGCAGCATAGATCTGCTTAGCTAAATAACGCTCATAGATGAAAGGAAAGAGCAATTTCATTTCTTCATAAAGGAGGCGGGTATTTGACGGCGCCACCATTTCACAGAAGGGTTAATACGATTGCGAATTAATACTGTTGCAATCAAGAGTGCCAAAAGATGAATAGGCCAGATTCCCACAAACACACTGAACTTGCCTTGCGCAACAAAGTTTTGTGTGAGGTTGAGGAGATTGCTATAAATCAAGTAAATCAGTACCGCATAGAACATTGCAGTGTAGTTACCTAAGCGTGGGTTGACATAAGCTAATGGAATAGCAATGAGTACCAAGCCAAGGGCCATCAATGGAAGACCAATGCGCCATAGCAGTTCAGCGCGATTTGCATTTAATGTGGCAGGATTACTGTCGTTTAGGTTTAGCAATTCAGTAATTGTCTTTTCGCGGTCGCGGGGGGCTGGAGCCAAGGTTTCCTTACTGCGAATCTTAGTGGTGTAGTCATTAAATTCAAGGATTCTGAAATCCGACTGGGTAGGTTGCCCTTCGTAGCGCCGCCCATGATGAAGAACAATAGACTTTTCTCCGCCCTCCGAGTTTTTAATATATCCAGTAGACGCAACAGCAATGTTCAGGCGACCGTTTTTATTGTCCGCCACAAAAATATTTTTCACTTCACTTTTATCAACGTCTAACTCTTCAATAAAAAAGACTCGTTCAGCCCTAGCGGATTCTTTAAATTGCCCAGCGCTAACCATGGAGACGTCATCACGTTGTTGAAAGCGCTGACTAATTAGTGTGGTCTCACGATTGGCCCAGGGCCACACAAAAAGTGCTAACAAAGCAATGATGATGATAAGTGGTGTAGCAAATTGTAGAATGGGGCGAATGAGGTTGCTAATGCTTAAACCGCTTGTAAACCAGACAATCATTTCTGAGTCTTTGTACCAGCGCACCAACACAATGAGGGTAGCAACAAAAAGTGAGACAGTTAGCAGTACCGCAAGGTAACCAAGGGTAGCTAAAGCAATTAAAACAACTGCATCTTCGGGATTAACCGTGCCATTTGCTGCATACCCCAAAATGCGGATCACCAAAGTCGTCACCATGATGGTGACCAGCACCAAAAAGACTCCGCCTGTTGTAAAGCTAAGTTCGCGGCGTAGGGCTTCTTTGAAAATCATGAGTGGTTTATTGGTTGGGTTCGGATTGGATGGGCTGTATGGGGTTTATGGGCTGACAGGGAAGTCTAAAGGGCTTATTTGGCACGGGAAAATAGGTTAATCTCATGTCGGAGGATAATGGATAAGCATCGTAAATTTATACCTTTCACCCCTAAATCGACCTAAAACACCGTAATAGACACTGCAATAGATCATGACAATTCAATTTAGTTCTAAGATTTTCCCTCGGGCTGACCTACAAAGCGCCAAACAGCTCAAATCTGGCCTCAAAAGTCTTTTGACTCAAAGCACGGATTGCCTGGTGCTGGGCTACTCAAAAGCAGACTTTGATGCTTTTGCCGGCAGTAAGGGCGCCAAAACAAAATCTGGTCTTTTGACAGAATTGGATCTCCTATTGGGTGGCTCAGTAAGTCACGCTAATTTATTGGGTGATCTTGATGGCAAGCAAGCAAGTGTTTGCGTAATAAGGGCGGATAAAACTTGGATCGCTCATGCGGTAAAAGCGAAAAGGGTTTTATTGCTCGGCATTGGTGATCTTCAGTCAGCATCTGATCGAAGTTTGACCGCCTATTCAAAAGTGGCCCGATCAGGACTGAAGGCTCTAAGCGGTGGCTCAATTGAGAACGCAGTTTGGTTTGTTCCAAGCTTGACCTTATCTAAGGCATCTGAGTTGATTGCACATGAAGTCCGCCTGACGATCCAATATGCAGGTGACCAGGCATATCGATTTGGTGTACGTCAGCCAGCGATGAAATTTAAAGCCAAAGACAAGGCAGATGTTTTTAAGCATTTAATTCTTGCTGGTAACGATACTTGTGCAAAAGAATTAAAGCTTGCGGTTGAGCAGGGTAGCGCAATGGTTGAGGGCATGAACTTAGCCAAAGACTTGGGTAATCTCCCGCCAAATATCTGTACGCCAACCTATTTAGGTAAGACTGCACAAGGTTTGGCAAAAAAAGTAAATCTCAAAGTGGAAGTCTTAGGTCTCAAGCAAATTGAAGCTTTAGGCATGGGCTCATTCTTATCTGTGGCTAAAGGTTCTGAAACCCCCCCTCAATTTATTGTGATGCGTCATCAAGGCGGTAAAGCAGGAGAGGCTCCAATTGTTTTGGTTGGGAAGGGAATTACTTTTGATACTGGCGGTATCTCATTAAAGCCAGGTGAAGCCATGGATGAAATGAAGTACGACATGTGTGGTGCTGCGTCTGTGATTGGCACCATGTACTCGACTGCTTTAATGAAGTTGAAGAAAAATGTGATCGGCGTAATTCCAACTTGTGAAAATATGCCGTCTGGAAAAGCTACTCGTCCAGGCGATATCGTAAAGAGTATGTCTGGCCAAACTATTGAGATTCTGAATACTGATGCCGAAGGCCGTTTGATTTTGTGTGATGCACTGACTTATGTTGAGCGTTTTAAGCCTAAAGCGGTGATTGATGTGGCAACATTAACTGGCGCCTGTATTATTGCGTTGGGTCATGTTCATAGCGGAGTGTTCTCAGATGATGAAGGTCTGGTGAGTGCTTTAACCAAAGCTGGCCAAGATTCTTTAGACACCGTTTGGCGTTTACCTTTGGATGCCGCATATCACGAGCAACTCAAATCGAACTTTGCTGACGTTGCCAATATTGGTGGTCGTCCTGCCGGAAGCGTGACGGCTGCTTGTTTCTTGTCACGCTTTACTGAGAAATACAAATGGGCTCACTTAGATATCGCGGGAACCGCATGGAAAAGTGGTGCCGCCAAGGGCTCTACGGGCCGTCCAGTGCCCCTGTTGGTGAATTACTTGCTGGAACAAAAGTAAGTTAATAGACCAATATGGCGAGAATTGATTTTCATAGCAATGTGAGCGACAAGCTGGAATATGTCTGTCGCTTGACTCGCAAAATTTGGAGCACCACGCAAGAAGGTCAAGCTGTTCGTAATATAGTCATTGTCGGCGAGAGAAATGATCTTAATAAGTTAGATGAGTTGCTTTGGACTTTTAGTGCTACCGACTTTTTGCCACATTGTTATGTTGATGATGAGGCTGCGGCTGAAACGCCCATTGTCCTTGCAGATTCCTTTTCCTCCCAGGGGTTTAGTGGAATCCCTCATGCAGATGTCATGATTCACATTGGTATGCGTATGCCACCCGATGTACCTGCATTGGGAGCTCGGTTTCCACGTATTGTCGAGGTGGTAACCGTGAACGAGGCTGAGCGCTTAGCAGGTCGTGAGCGCTTTAAGGCCTATCGTGAACTAGGTCATGAGTTACATAACTTTGATCAATCTAATAGTTAAACCCGCTCTTTTATGTTGATCCATCCCCAGTTTGATCCAGCGGCGTTGCGCATAGGATCGTTTGCGATTCATTGGTATGGCTTGATGTATCTTCTAGCCTTTGCACAATTTTTATTGTTGGGTCGCCTTCGTATTCAAGCTCCACGCTATCAAGCATTGGGTTGGACCTATAAAGATCTAGAGGATTTGTTATTTGCGGGGGTCCTCGGTGTAGTGCTGGGCGGTCGTCTCGGCTATACCTTGTTTTACATGCCCGGTTTTTATCTCTCTCACCCACTCAGTATTTTTAAAATTTGGGAGGGTGGTATGTCGTTCCATGGTGGGCTACTTGGTGTGTTGGTTGCCTTATGGTGGTTTGCCAAAAAACGCAGCACCACTTTTTTTGTGGTGAGTGATTTGGTTGCGCCATTGGTTCCTTTTGGTTTGGCGTTTGGTCGTTTGGGGAACTTTATCAATGGTGAGCTCTGGGGCAGGCCTACTGATCTTCCTTGGGCGATGGTATTTCCATTGGTAGATTCCATCCCCCGGCACCCATCTCAAATTTATCAGTTACTCGGTGAGGGCGTATTTCTTGGAGTTGTGCTTTGGATTTATGCCAGTAAGCCGCGCCGTATTGGGCAAGTCTCTGGATTATTTTTATTGGGCTATGGGGTTTGCCGTTTCTTAGCGGAGTACGCTCGCGAGCCAGATGCTTTCTTGGGATTATTAGGTCTGGGATTGTCAATGGGCCAGTGGTTGTGCGTTCCTATGATTCTTTTTGGCGTATACCTCATGCGCCGGCATGCAGATTCCAAATCCTCTTAAAGACTTCTTCATATGCTCAATGATGAAGTAACACTGAGAAAGTTAGAGGTGCTGTGTTCCTTTGTAAGGACGGGTAGTCTGGTCAAGACAGCCGAAGAGTTGCAATTAAGTTCAGTCAGCATTCACAAAGCGCTTCACTCTCTTGAGGTTGGAATCGGATGCCCTTTATTTGTCAAGGAGGGGCGTCAATTAAAAGCGCTTCCCGCAGCCATTTATTTAGCAGAAGCAAGCTCAGATTTAATTGGCGATGTCGAGCGCATTCTCAAAAAGACGAGAGCGAAAGCGGGATTGGATAGCACGCAAATTCGTTTAGGATCCATGTATTCGCTGACGGCAAACATTATTCCTAGAATGATTATGGGGACAAAAATTCGTCGCCCAGAATTGGATATTGACTTGCATCTTGGTTCCAATGAAGATCTTATGAAAAAACTCAACGAGGGCAATATTGATGCTGTGGTAATTGCGGTCCCTCCGAATGATCCCTTGGATGGAATTCAAATCGTCCCCTTGTTTGAAGACGATTTGTATCTAGCTTCATCAAAAAGCAGTAAACCCAAGGGAGGTGAAATCGATCTCTCAGAATACGAATACGAGAAGTTTTTAACCCTTCAAGATGGTTTTGCTACTACCTCAGGTTTTTACGAGGCCTTTAGGCTTGCTGGTTTTAAGCCAAATGTCGTGATGAAGGTGGGAGATATTTTTTCTCTCATGAACATGGTTTCTGGAGACATGGGCAGATCCCTGCTGCCGGGTAGGGTGCGAGCCCTTATGGGAAATGCCATCGAATTTACCCCCTTGCAGTCTAAATATCGAGTGACCCAAAGAATCGCCTTAATGTATCTCCAGGCTAATGAATCAAACCCCAATATCCTAGCTTTAGCAGCTGAAGCCCGTATGCTGCATCGCATTAATAATTAAGCAAGCCACAGCCCTTTTCAAAATTCATTAACATTGGGTTAATGAAAATGCATTTAACTTAATTGATTCCCCTGGCTGGCGGGAATACATTGGGCTCTTAGCGTTATTTACCGTTTGCTCAAAGAGACTTACATGCTTGAAAAGTTAGCAAAAGCCAGATATTTTTCGCGCGTCACTGGCGCGGTGAATCGCCTCATTTCCGAGAGGGGCGAATCTAATGCTTTGAGTATGGCTGATGATGTTTTTAATAACTATCGCAATCTCACTAAAGATCAGCACGTAAAGTTTTTTACTTTCTTATTTGAAAAGCTCAATCCGGATCCAGCTGCAGTAATGACTGCGGCACAAAATTTTTCCGCAGAAGCTAGTGCCCGTAACTATATTAAGTTACAGCGTGTTACAGAGCCACCCAGACAAGAGTTGTTCCGCCGCTTAAATCGAGCCACTAACGGAACTGCTGCCTTAGTTGGAATGCGTCGTGATTTGCTGCAATTATTAGAGAAGCAGCCTGAATTGACCGCAGTGGATTTTGACTTGCGTCACCTACTTTCCTCTTGGTTTAACCCGGGCTTCTTAAAGATGCATCGTGTGGATTGGAAGTCGCCAGCCGAGGTTCTCGAAAAACTGATTCAACACGAGGCCGTGCATGCAATTGATGGCTGGGACGACCTGCGCAGGCGCTTGCAGCCTGATCGCCGTTGCTTTGCGTTTTTTCATCCTCAGTTACCAAATGAGCCTCTGATCTTCGTTGAAGTGGCACTATTGCCCGAGATTCCGGCAGTGATTACACCATTGGTTGATAAGAAAGCCGAGACTGTCCATCAAACTTCGCAATATAAAGTTGCAGCGTTCTACTCAATTAGTAACTGTGAGCCTGGCTTACGTGGCGTATCTATGGGCAACTTCTTAATTAAGCGAGTTGCTGAGCAGTTGCATGCTGAGTTCCCAGGCTTAAAAACTTTTGTCACTCTTTCTCCTATTCCTGGCTTCATTGATTGGGTTGCAGCTGGTGCGGATATTGGCGGTGAAAAATCAGGCGTTCAATTAAAGCCAGCTGTTCGTGCGGCTCGCGAACAGGCATTAGAGACAATAGATCTTGCGAATCGCTCATGGACTGAGCGCCTAAGTGCAGGTTGGCACCCAGATAATGCAACTGAAAAAGAAAAGTCTGCACTGCTTTGTTTGGCAAGTATTTATTTGGCTTTAGGATCTGCTGGCAGAAACGGAAATCCTGTGGCGAAGTTCCATCTAGGTAATGGTGCGAAATTACACCAGATCAATTGGGCCGGAGATTTGTCACGCAAGGGCTTGCGTCAATCAGCTTCCTTGATGGTGAATTACTTATACGATTTATCGGCAGTTGAAGAGAATCATGAGCGTTTTACCCATGGTGAGATTGATTATTCGCGTGCAGTAGGTCGTTTAATGCAGCCTTAAGTGTACTTAGAAGCAGAAATTTTGGAGGAGAGACTCTAAAGCAGAAGCCAAAGAGCATTCGCTTTAGAATGAATGGTGAAATAACCGGGCGCTAAGATCCGGCAATAAATATCGAAATAATAATTAGATAGAAACAACAAATCAGGAGATCAGCATGAGCAATGAATTTAATTCAGGATCGGACACATCTAAGCCAAACACATTACGTCGTCAATTGTTGGCGGGATCTGCTGCGCTACCTTTAGCGGGAGTAATGGGCTATAGCAATCAGTCAATGGCTCAAGGCGCCACTAAAACACTCAATATTTCTCATCAATTTCCTGGTGGCACTATCCAAGCTGGTGACTTCCGTGATCGTCTTTGCAGAAAGTTTGCCGAGTCTGTGGAGAAGCGCACCAAAGGTGCCCTGAAATTTCAGGTTTATCCCGGCTCATCACTCATGAAGACCAATGCGCAATTTAGCGCAATGCGTAAAGGTGCTTTAGATATTTCTTTATTCCCCATGCCCTATGCTGGTGGCGAAGTACCCGAACTCAATATTGGTTTGATGCCTGCTTTGGTCAGTAGCTATGAACAGGCTACCAAATGGAAAACTGCTGAAGTGGGTCGCATGCTCACAAAAACTCTTGAAGAGAAGGGCATTGTTCTGCTGAGTTGGATATGGCAGGCTGGTGGCGTTGCCAGTAGAAGCAAGTCGATTGTGTTGCCTGAAGACGTTAAAGGTATGAAGATTCGCGGCGGTAGCCGTGAGTTTGACTTGATGCTCAAAGCGGCTGGTGCTTCTGTCATTTCCCTGCCCTCTAATGAGATTTACGCAGCCATGCAAACCGGTGCTATGGATGCGGCTTTCACATCATCCACTAGTTTCATGTCTTTCAAATTAGAAGAATTGGCTAAGGCCTTTACAAGCGCACGTCAAAAATCTTATTGGTTCATGCTTGAGCCATTGATGATGTCTAAGCAAATTTTTGATGTGTTACCAAAAGATCAGCGCGATGCTTTGATGGCTGCTGGTGCAGAAATGGAAAAGTTTGGCTTAGAAGCCGCTAAGGATGACGATAAAACAGCAGCGCTTGCCTATGCGAGAGCAGGTAGCAAGGTTACTGATATTGATGCAGCAATTGTTGATAAGTGGAGAGCAATTGCCCGCGATAGTGCTTGGAAAGATTACTCAGAGAAAAATGAAAGCTGCGCAGCCTTGTTAAGAGCAGCAGAAAAAGTGGCCTAAGCAATGACTCAATTATTACTGGCGACTGACCGCTTAATGTCAGGAATCAATAAGTTGATGGTGTTTTTAGGCTCTCTGGCTCTAGTAGCGGCATCAGTTATTTTGAGTTACAGCGTTGCCTCTCGTGCATTTTTTGGCGCAACAACGGATTGGCAAGATGAAGCGGCAGTGTTTTGCTTAGTAGGTGCAACATTCTTATGCGGGGCTTATGTTCAGCAAATTCGTGGTCACGTTGGGATTTCTGCTATCTCATCGATGCTGCCAAAAGCAGTAAACCAAGCCAGAATTCTTCTAATTGATCTCGCTTCTTGTGCTTTCTGCACATTCTTTGCCTGGAAATCTTGGACCTTGTTCCACGAGGCTTGGGTGGATGGTCAGGTGACCTCATCATCTTGGGCTCCACCTTTGTGGATTCCATACATCATGATGTCAATCGGAATGAGCTTGTTGGCATTTCAAATTTTGCTCCAAGCGTTTGGAGATGTAGCAAATCCAGACAAAGGGGAATAAATATGTCAATTATGACGCTAGGATTATTATTCGCAGCGGTAACGCTGCTGATTATGTTTTCAGGAATGCCTATCTCATTCGCGCTGGGTTCTGTTGCCGTTGTATTCATGTTTTTCTTCATGCCATCCTCTTCCTTAGATACGGTTACCCAAAACGTATATGAAGAGATGGCGAGTATCACTTTGCTTTCGATCCCCCTCTTTATCTTAAAAGGGGCGGCCATCGGTCGCTCACGCGCTGGTCAAGATTTGTATGAAGCATTGCATGTCTGGTTGGGTAAAGTGCCCGGTGGACTTGGAGTTGCTAACGTTTTAGCTTGTGCCTTGTTTGCTGCAATGGCTGGATCTAGTCCTGCAACCTGCTCAGCGATTGGTAGTGCTGGTATTCCAGAAATGCGTAAGCGTGGTTACTCACCTGGTTTAGCGGCTGGAATTATTGCTGCAGGTGGAACGCTAGGTATTTTGTTACCGCCATCTATTACGATGATTTTGTATTCAGTGGCAGCTGAACAATCTCTTGGACGCCTGTTTCTTGCAGGCATTGGGCCAGGCCTCATGTTGGTAGTGTTCTTCTCGATGTATACCGTGTATCGCTTCCGTAAGGAATACAACATGGCATTAGATGCAGTAGAGAAGGGTGCACCGAGCCAGCCTATTTTGGAACGTCATACCTACACCATGCAACAGAAGATGAGTTCTTTACCAAGAGTTTTGCCTTTCTTGGTGCTATTGATTGGTGTGATGGTGGCATTGTATGGTGGTTACGCAACCCCATCAGAAACGGCTGGTCTTGGCGCTATCTTGGCATTTGTATTGATTGCCGGCATTTACAAGATGTGGCGCATTAAAGATTTGTCACCACTGCTCAATGCAACGATTAAAGAATCCACAATGTTGATGTTCATTATTGGTATGTCTTTATTGTTTTCCAATGTAATGAGTCATTTACACCTCAGCCAGTCAGCAGCACAAGCGATCGTTGATCTCGGTTTAGGTCGTTGGGGTTTATTAACCGCCATTTTGATTTTGGTGATTATTCTTGGATTCTTTTTGCCACCAGTTTCAATCATCTTGATGACTGCACCTATTTTCTTGCCACCACTACGTGCGGCTGGTTTTGACTTGGTATGGTTTGGTGTGGTCATGACGATTGTGATGGAGACAGGATTGATTCATCCTCCAGTAGGCTTGAACATCTTCGTGATTAAGAATATCGCTCCCGATATTTCCTTAAACCAAATCATCTATGGGGTGTTGCCATTCGTTGTCATCATGATTCTCTCTGTAGTATTGCTCTGCTTTATGCCAGAAATTGCTACAGGATTGTCAGACCTTGTAATGGGACCAGCGAAAGTTCATTGAGTTAATTAAAAATCAGAATCATTTAGGACTATTTCATGAATTTGTACTCAGTATTGGGAAAAGGTTTTCCAAAAGATAAAAAAGCTTGTGCTATCGAAACGCATGATGGCCTCTACTACTCCTGGAGTGACCTAGAGCGCGCAACTGCGAAGATGGCCAACTTACTCAAGAGTCTTAAATTACCTGCGGGCTCTCGTGTAGCTGTTCAGGTTGAGAAATCTCCAGAGGCGCTCTTTTTGTATTTGGCTACGATTCGTGCTGGTTATGTGTATTTGCCTCTCAATACGGCCTATCAGGCAGCAGAAATGCAGTACTTCATTGAAAATGCTGAACCTGCTGTAGTGGTTTGTAGTAGTAAAAACTTCTCATGGGTTTCAGAGGTGGCATCTAAGGCTGGCACTGAGCATGTTCTGACCTTAAATGAAGATCGTACTGGCACATTATTGGAGCGTGCCGGCAGTTTGAGTGATACCTTCAAAACGGTGGCCACAAAGGATGACGATCTAGCCGCAATCTTATATACCTCTGGTACTACTGGGCGCAGTAAAGGCGCCATGTTGACTCATAAGAATTTGTATAGCAATGCGCAAGTGTTACAAAAGTTCTGGGGTTGGATAAAAGGCGATGTTCTCTTGCATGCCTTGCCAATTTTCCATGTGCATGGTTTATTTGTTGCCGCTCATGGTGCTTTGATTAACGGTAGCAAGATGATTTGGTTGCCGCGCCTAGACATTGCACAATTAATTAAGCATATGCCCAAATCTACCGTGATGATGGGTGTGCCAACATTCTATGTTCGATTGCTTGCTGATAAGGGCTTTAACAAAAAGGTAACGCGCAATATGCGCTTGTTTATTTCTGGCTCTGCTCCGTTGCTTACTGAAACATTTAATGCGTTTAAGAAGCTGATTGGTCAACCAATTCTCGAGCGGTATGGTATGAGTGAGACTGTGATGTTGGTTTCTAATCCATACAAAGGTGCGCGCGTTGGAGGATCGGTAGGTTTGCCTCTGCCGGGCGTTAAGGTTCGCGTGGTTAATGAAGATAACAAACCTTGTGGCGTTGATGAGATCGGCAACATCCAAGTCAAAGGCCCAAATGTATTCAAAGGCTACTGGCGCATGCCTGAGAAGACTGCTGAAGAATTTACAAACGATGGTTGGTTCAAGACGGGTGACGTAGGCCGCTGGGGCGGTGATGCTAATGGTGGAAAAGCACCAAAAGATTACCTATGCATCGTTGGTCGCAGCAAAGATTTGATCATTTCAGGTGGGTACAACGTTTATCCAAAAGAGATCGAGAGTTTTATTGACGATATGGAAGGCGTTGATGAAAGTGCTGTTATTGGTATTCCACACCCTGACTTTGGTGAAGCTGTAATGGCAGTGGTTGTGCCAAAAGCAGGTGCTAAGTTAGATGCTGAGGCGATGATTGCTACCTTGAAAACGCAAATTGCGAACTTCAAGATTCCTAAGCGTTTAGAGATTGTTTCTGACTTACCACGGAATGCAATGGGTAAAGTGCAGAAGAATATTTTGCGCCAGACCTACGCTGCTTAAAAACCAAAAGCCTTGCGGCTTTCATTGAACATGAAGGCTGCAAGCAGCAGTAGCATGACGCCAAACACTCGTTTAAGTTGGACAATATCCAGTTTTCTGGCCATCTTTGCACCTAAAGGTGCAGTAAAGATGCTGACGGTTACGATGCATGCAACCGCCGGTAAATAGACAAAGCCCAGAGAGCCTGCTGGAAGATTGGGATTGCCCCAGCTTCCATACATATAACCAAGCGTTGCCGCAGCTGCAATCGGAAAGCCCAGGCCTGATGATGTCGCCATTGCAGTGTGGGGTTTGACATTGCACCAAAGCATAAATGGCACGGTGATAAATGCGCCTCCTGCGCCTACTAGGCTTGCAAGGGCGCCAGCAAATGTGCCAAAAGAAAATAATCCAGCTGTACCAGGCAAGTCTCTGCCCGCCTTAGGCTTCTTATTGAGCAACATCTGGATTGAGGTGTAAACAATAAAGACGGCAAAGAAAAGTGAGAGCCAAGAAGTTTTGAGTGCTTCAAATAATTCACTGCCACCAACCAATCCACCAAAAATCATTCCGGGACTTAAGGAGGCAACTAGCTTCCAATCAATGGAGCCATGTTTGTGATGTGCCCAGATTGCGGAAGTCGTCGTAAATAAAATGGTAGCCATTCCAGTAGCGATCGCCATATGGACGATGACTTCTTGGCTAAATCCCAGATGGTTAAAAACCAAAATCATGAAGGGCACCAGAATCATGCCGCCACCAATACCCAGCAGTCCAGCCAAGTAGCCAGAGATGGCGCCGCATAACATCAACATCAAGATATCGCTTAGTAACATGAATTCCCCGCCTTAGCCGCTAGGCCGTCATCCTGAACCCTAGGGTTCAAGGTGGAACGGCTACTCTGCTTCGGGTGCATTAAGAGGCTCAGGGAGTAACCAAGTTTAAGTTGGCACTGTGAACTTTCGAAACGCTCACGCCCACAAGGTAAAGATCGTTCCGGATGCTTGCGCATCGGTTCAAGGAACTATTGGCCTTGGCGAACCAGGCAGGGAAAGGGTTTGCATCAAAGAATCTACTTGATCTTCTAGTTCGCGAATTTGGCTTTGAAGACGAGTCACTTCATCGGGGCTTACATTGGAAGAGGTGCTTTGATGCGTTTGATTTTTCTGAAGTGTAATGAGGTCGCCCGCAATCTTCAGGGCTGCCATCATGCTCGCACGTTCAATGCTCCGGTTGCCACCGCTGATAGCAAGTTGAATTTGCTCATCAACCAATACACAAGCAGCACGGAGTAGTGGCTCATGTTCAGCACTGGTTGCTAAAGTGATCTTTTGACCTGCAAGAGTTACTTCAATGCGTTGTTGGCTCACTGTCGTCCTCTGGGTTGGTTGGTGGATTTGCTTCGGCTAGTAAGTTGAGTTGTCGACCATCATTTTGCTCGGGTAGGCGACTCAGGATTCGTTGTACCCGTTTTTGAGCATCTTCAATCTTACCCTCAAGCTGAGCACGACTCTGAGTCAGGTTGCGCACAGCATCCTGAATTGAAGAAATCTTTTCAGACAGGCGCTGAATAGATGCACTCAATGCATCCAGATCTACATCGCCAGTGGAATGAGGTATAGGCTCGTTCATACTGGCATTGTAGCCTCGACTTAGTGTGAAAGCCTAACACCCTATTTTTGGACCAATTGGTCGGAAGGGGAGGGTGAAGCAACCCCATCCTATGGAGTGACCAGCATTTCTATCGATATGAGTAACTGACTCCGGCAAAAATATTTGACCCCATATTGTTGTAGCCATAGATGGTTTGATATTTGGAATTTGTCACATTATTCCAGCGAGCAAATACCTTCCAGTGGGGTTCAAATTCATAACTTGAGTAAAGACTTAGTAATGTATATGGATTGTTGGTTTGCACGTTTGTACCTATGACTGTGTAATCAGGCGCATATTTAATTGAGTATTCATTAGTCTGGCCGCTATACGTGAGATTTGCTCCGAGGTTCATTTTGCCTTGCTTGTACTCTGCAGCTAAATTCGCAGTATTTCTTGCGCGTCTTGGCAAAAATAAGCCAGAATTTTCATCAATTGCGTTGAGGTGATCAACTGAGCCTCTAAGGAAGTAGTTTCCTATGTAGGTTTGAGCTCCAGCACTAATACCTTGAATTTTTGCTAGTCCAATATTAATTGGGTATCCATTTAGGTTTGAACCGGCGGTGTAGTAAGGCTCAATGTAATTGGAAATATTATTTTGATAGATACTTAAACGTCCTGTAGTAGTCCGCCCTTCATAGTTGACCCCTACCTCAATATTATGACTTGACTCAGGTGTTAGTGCAGGATTGGCAGTCCCCGGAGAATACAAGTCATTAAATGTCGGAACTCTATACCCTGTGCTGTAGTTAACGCTGGCGCGCCATTCTTTTGTGAAAAAGTAACCATAGGCGGCACCCCCAGTTACCTTGGAGTTAAATCCTGAAATTGAGTCATTTCTAAGTGATAGGGTTGCGAGATTGTTCCCACGTTTTAGTTCATATGATCCAGCTATAGAGTCTGTTGTTCTACTTTGATTAACTAGGCAGTTATCCGTACATCCAGTTAACGTAGGGGTGTTTGTGACATAAACATACTGAGATCGATGCTCTGCGAGAAGTTGCAACTTATCTTCGCCAATCGCAATATTGTTTTGCCAAAGATAGTCGTATTCAGGCATATCAATTTTATCGTTAGCACTCGTAATTCCAATTGGAGGCCATATTGATTGTTGGCTATTAGAAACAGCGCTGATTTGTAAAACGCTTTGCCACATTTCTGTGATTTGATTTTTTGTGAAACCAGTGGCTGTGAAAAATTTATTAAATTGCTGGCCGACTAAGGGGTTGTATGGTCCTCCAAAAGGGAGATTTGGATCCTGCGAATCAATGGTGCTCCCAGGATATTGATTCTTATTGGAGCTTGCAAATATACTGACTCCTAATTGTTGACCTCTTGACCACTCTTGTGAAATTTGTCCAGTAGTGCCAAGTCGCGTATATCCAGTTGCATTTGTAGCATAGACGCATGAATTTTGTTTGCTTGGAGAGCAGGCATTATTTGATCCAACCGTATTAAATCCTGCAGAATTCTCCTGGCTAAGGCCTATTGAATATTTGGTTTTATTTGCATCATCAATTGATCCGGTAACGCTAGCATTATTGATACTGGTACCGTATGTTCCATAGCCCGAAGATGCGGTAAATTGAGTTGGTCCACCACCAGTTTTGGTGAAAACCTGAATGACACCTCCAATTGCGTTTGAGCCGTACATCGTACCTTGTGCGCCGAATACGATTTCAATATGGTCAATTAGCGATAAGGGAATGGAGTTAAGAATTCCACCCCCCGAGGCAGAATTATCGATTCGGACTCCATCAATTAATAACAGGCTTTGTGCGTTGCTTGTCCCCCTTAAGTTAACGCTGGATAGATTGCCATTGCCCCCATAGCTTGAAACTTGGATTCCTCTTTGTTGTTGTAGAAGGTCTGTTAGGCTTGTTTGAGCGGCTTGTGCAATCTCTTCCGGCCCAATGTAGACAAAGTCTGCCAGTACATCTTCGGCTTTAGTTGCCGATCTTGTGGCGGTAACAATAATCGGCTCAAGTGAGTTTGATGCCGTTGCTACTGAAACACTAGAATTATTTTGTGAAAATGCTGTGCTGCTGAGTGTTATAAAACTTGCACATAGAAGGGCGCTCAAATTTTTACTGCTGAACTGCTGTTTCATTGTTGACTTTCTGTTATCGATTGCCTAGCTCACCTCCCCGTAAGCTGGGTCGAACAGAATTTCTTGTGCAGGAGATTGGCGTCAATGTGCGTCAGCTTTGGACCAAGCGCTGTCATCGGCGCGCGAAGGTCCCCGTCCGCGAAATTCCACCTGTCTTGGCCGGTATCCGGGCTAATAAATCTCAGAATCTGGCCTTCCCATGCAATTGACGAGCACAGTGGCGTATTTAGATTCCTGACCTCCAAAATGACTATGTAGGAGGCATTTACTTACCGTTGCGGGGGCAGCACACGTTTAGTGTTTCCCGTTTAACTCTGTTGCATTGCAACAAAGCACCACGACACCGTGATTCTAGCTTATGTGAGTATTGGGGAAGGGGATTTGTCCCGTTTTTAGGGCAAAAAAGCCTACAATACTAGGCCTAGGACGAAGGATTCATGACTGTATTAGATAAGCACCCCGAAAAAAACCTGATTCGACTTCAGTTGAGCCAAAACTGTGTGCTCAAAAGTCTAGACTCAGCGGCAATGTCTGACCTAGAGCGTCATTTAGAGATCTCTGACTTAAAGAAATCAGAAATACTGCTACACCAAGGCGATCACCAGATGGAGCAGTACTTCGTGCTTGATGGAATTTTGAAGCGTATTGTTTCTAGCGCTGATGCAAAGGAGATGATCCTACGGTTTGCTATCGAAAAAGATATCGAAACTAGCTATGCCGCATGGCGCCTTAAGACGGCAGCCCCGTATAGCATTGCCTCGGTGACCAAAGCCCGCGTGGCTCGGATGCCCATGAAAAAATGGGCTGAGTTTTTGGAGGAGCATAAGCCCCTTAAAGAAAGCTTTGAATTTGAGGTGATGCGTTTGATGAGCGAGATTATGGCTCACACCATTACCCTACATATGCTCGATGCCCCAGGTCGGGTAGAGCGCTTTCTACGCAAATATGAGGATCTATTTGAGCTCCTTCCTAAAAAAGAGCTGGCCGCCTATCTCAACCTCTCTCCGGAGACCTTGAGCCGCCTTAAAACGAAGCATAAAGAGCTTTTTATATAGGTCTTTTGAAGTTCTGCACCCCTTTTGGGATCGGGGATTTAGGGGAAATTGACCGAAGTCAATGATGAACCCCCACCCCAAGCCTAATATTCAACTCAGCCTAAGCGGGGCTAAAACCCGCAGTGCGATGAATAACCTAATTGGAGACACTAGCGAGAGCTAAGCTGCACAAACCATCAACTGGTGGTGCTTGCAGTTCACATGAAAATTTCTATGACAACAGATAACCAAAACACACAATTAACTGATGGCTTCCATCTCGTCATTGACGCTTTAAAAGCGAACGACCTCAATACGATTTTCGGTCTTGTTGGTATTCCAATTACTGACTTATGTCGTTTGGCTCAAGCAGAAGGTTTGCGTTTTATTGGCTTCCGTCACGAACAGCACGCAGGTAATGCTGCAGCGATTGCCGGTTACATGACTCAAAAGCCGGGTATTTGTATGACTGTTTCTGCACCAGGCTTCTTGAACGGTTTGACAGCATTGGCTAATGCCACTGTGAACTGTTTCCCAATGATTTTGATTTCTGGTTCAAGTGAGCGCGAGATCGTTGACTTGCAACAGGGTGACTACGAAGAGATGGATCAGCTTAATGCTGCTAAGCCATATTGCAAAGCTGCTTATCGTATTAATCACATTGAAGATATCGGTATTGGTTTTGCTCGTGCAATCCGTGCTGCAGTATCCGGTCGTCCAGGCGGTGTGTATTTGGACTTGCCAGCTCAGTTGCTATCCCAGACTATGCCTGTTGAAGAGGCAAAGAAAACGATCTTCAAGGTAATCGATCCAGTTCCACGTCAGATTCCAGCAGCTGATGCAGTTGCTCGTGCATTAGATGTGCTCAAGGGCGCTAAGCGTCCATTGATTCTTTTGGGTAAAGGCGCAGCTTACGCACAAGCTGATAAAGAGATTCGTGATCTCATTGAAAAATCCTGCATTCCTTACTTGCCAATGTCAATGGCTAAAGGTTTGTTGCCAGACAATCATCCACAGTCCGCATCTGCAGCGCGCTCATTTGTATTGGCTGAGGCTGATGCAGTGTTGTTGGTTGGTGCACGTTTGAACTGGTTGCTTGCGCATGGTAAGGGTAAGACATGGGGCAAAGAGCCTAAGAAATTTATCCAAATTGATATTCAAGCAAACGAAGTTGACAGCAACGTGCAAATTGCTGCCCCATTGATCGGTGATGTTGGTTCATGCGTTGGTGAACTCTTGAAGGGTATTGCTTCAGTACCTAAGCCAAGCGCTGAGTGGATCAATGCCATTAATGAGAAAAAAGATAAGAATATGGCGAAGATGGCTGAAACATTGACCAAAGAAGCTAACCCAATGAACTTCCATGGCGCATTACGTGTTATTCGTGATGTGATCAAGAAGAACCCAGATGTGAACTTGGTAAACGAGGGCGCTAATACATTAGATTACTGCCGTGCCATCGTGGATATGTACAAGCCACGTAAGCGTTTTGACTCAGGTACTTGGGGCATTATGGGTATTGGTATGGGCTACTCCATTGGTGCTGCTGTGATTAGCGGCCTACCAACATTAGCGGTTGAAGGTGATAGCGCATTTGGCTTTAGCGGCATGGAACTCGAAACGGTTTGCCGTTACAACTTGCCGATTACGACGGTCGTATTCAATAACAACGGTGTATACCGTGGTACTGATGTCAATCCAACAGGCGGCGCTGATGTTGCTCCAACGGTATTCGTTAAAGATGCGCGTTACGACAAGATGATTGAAGCATTTGGTGGTGTTGGTTATTACGTAACTACCCCAGCAGAATTAGAAGCAGCGTTAACAGAAGCAATTGCTGCCGGTAAACCAGCCCTCATTAATGCTGTTATTGATGAAACTGCAGGTACTGAGAGTGGACGTTTAACTAACTTAAACCCATCCACAGCAGCTGCTAAGAAATAAGAGTAGTTGGTAATAAAAAGTTAATATTTTTGGACTAAATTTGCAGCAAATAAGAAAGACTTAAGGAGAAATAAACATGACTAAGCCATTAGACGGTATTCGCATTATTGACTTCACACACGTACAAGCAGGTCCTGCTTGTACTCAGTTGCTGGCATGGTACGGCGCTGACGTTATCAAAGTTGAGCGTCCAGGCGCTGGTGACGTAACTCGTAGCCAATTGCGCGACATTCCAGGCGCAGATGCTTTGTACTTCACGATGTTGAACGGTAACAAGCGCTCTTTGACACTCGATACCAAGACTCAAGAAGGTAAAGAAGTATTGGAGAAGATGATCAAGACTTCTGATGTGATGGTTGAGAACTTCGGTCCAGGCGCTTTAGATCGTATGGGCTTTTCTTGGAAGCGTATCCAAGAATTAAACCCAAAAATGATCATGGCATCTGTTAAGGGCTTTAGTGATGGCCACTCATACGAAGATTTGAAAGTGTATGAGAACGTAGCTCAGTGCGCTGGTGGTGCTGCTTCTACTACAGGCTTCTGGGATGGTCCTCCTACCGTTTCTGCTGCAGCTTTGGGTGACTCAAATACTGGTATGCACTTGGCAATTGGTATTTTGACTGCATTGATGCAACGTGAAAAAACTGGCCGTGGTCAAAAAGTATCTTGCTCAATGCAAGACGCTGTATTGAACTTGTGCCGCGTGAAGTTGCGCGATCAACAACGTTTGGATAAGGTTGGCTACTTGGAAGAGTACCCACAGTATCCTCACGGCTCATTCACTGACGTAGTTCCACGTGGCGGTAACGCTGGTGGTGGCGGTCAGCCAGGTTGGGTGTTGAAGTGTAAGGGTTGGGAAACAGATCCAAACGCATACATCTACTTCACTATTCAAGGTCACGCTTGGGAGCCAATTACTAAAGCATTAGGCAAACCAGAGTGGGCAACTGATCCTGCTTACATGACTGCTGAAGCTCGTCAAGATAAGATTTTTGACATCTTCGCAACCATTGAAGACTGGCTCAAAGACAAGACTAAATACGAGGCTGTGGACATCCTCCGCAAATTCGATATTCCATGCGCTCCAGTTCTCTCTATGAAAGAATTGGCTGCATCACCAGACTTGCGTAAGAGCGGTTCGATTGTTGAAGTTGACCACAAAGTACGTGGCAAGTATTTGACTATCGGTAGCCCAATCAAGTTCTCTGATTTGGAAATCGAAGTCAAGCCATCACCTGTTTTGGGTGAGCACACTGATGAAGTGTTGGCTGACCTTGGCTACAGCAAAGATGACATCGCTAAATTGCACGCAGCTAAAGCAGTTTAATTGCGATAATTCATCGGATTGATTTGAAGGCGCTCCTTGTGGGCGCCTTTTTTATTCGATAGACTGAATACATGAAGACAAATGTAGATTTGTATGAATTGCTTGAATGTGTGGGCGATGCCATCATTGTTTCGGATGCCAATGAAAAAATTGTCTTGTGGAATCCAGCAGCTACCAGAATCTTTGGTTACTCAGAAGTAGAGGCTCTTGGTCAGACCTTGGATCTCATCGTTCCTGAGCGTCAACGTCAGAGGCATAACGAGGGCTATAGCAAGTCTATGGAGACCGGCATCACCCGATATGGCACTGCATTATTGAAGGTGCCGGCAAAGCATAAAGATGGCAGCATGCTATCTATCGCCTTTACCGTAGGGATGCTGTTCAATGAAAATCACAAAGCAAATGGGGTGGTGGCGATTATTCGCGATGAAACTGCTCGTTTTGCCGAGGAAAGTGCCCTGAAAAAGCGCCTTTCTGAACTTGAGGACCCAACAGCTTAGCCACATATAGTTTCTGTAAGGCCTAGTAGCATCTTGTGCCCAAAAATTGGGCACATGCCATTTTCCAGAATTCCCCGCTGGTAAAATTGCCTCAATTCAAAATTTTCATTCTTATTGGGACTTAAATCATGGCAAAAGCACTAGAAGGGGTCAAAATCCTCGACTTTACGCACGTTCAATCGGGGCCAACCTGTACGCAGTTGTTGGCTTGGTTTGGTGCAGATGTGATCAAAGTGGAAAAATCAGGCGAAGGTGATGCAACTCGTGGTCAACTACGCGATATTCCAGATGCAGATAGCTTGTATTTCACGATGTTGAACCATAACAAGCGTTCCATCACGGTGAATACCAAAACCCAAAAGGGTAAAGAGATTCTCGAGCGTCTTATCAAAGAGTGCGATGTATTGGTGGAGAACTTTGCTCCTGGTGCACTTGATCGCATGGGTTTTTCTTGGGAACGTATTCAAGAGCTGAACCCAATGATGATCATGGCTTCAGTAAAAGGTTTTGGTCCTGGGCCATATGAAGACTGCAAAGTGTATGAGAACGTTGCGCAATGTGCTGGCGGATCAGCTTCCACTACTGGTTTTGATGATGGCCCTCCCATGGTTACTGGTGCGCAAATTGGTGATAGCGGAACTGGTTTGCATTTGGCTCTTGGTATTGTGACGGCGCTTTATCAACGCACGCACTCTGGTCGTGGCCAAAAAGTATTAGCGGCAATGCAAGATGCAGTATTGAACCTGTGCCGTGTGAAGCTGCGCGACCAGCAGCGCTTAGAGCGTAATGGCCTAATGCAAGAATATCCGCAGTTCCCAAATGGTGAGTTCGGCGAAGCTGTACCGCGTGCTGGCAATGCCTCTGGTGGCGGTCAACCTGGTTGGATTGTGAAATGTAAAGGTTGGGAAACTGATCCGAATGCCTACATGTATGTGATCGTTCAAGCTCCAGTCTGGGAGGCGGTATGTAAAGTGATTGGTCGCGAAGACTGGATTACTGATGTCCGTTTTGCATCCCCAATGGCACGCTTGCCACATTTGATGGAGATCTTTGGCGAGATTGAAAAATGGACCATGACGATGACGAAATTTGAAGTCATGGATGTATTGAATAAATATGACATCCCCTGCGGCCCAATTTTGTCGATGAAAGAAATTGCCGAAGAGCCAGCACTCCGTGCGACTGGAACGGTAGTAGAAGTGGATCATCCAATTCGTGGCAAGTATTTGACTGTTGGTAACCCAATCAAGATGTCTGATAGCCCAACTGAAGTGACGCGTTCACCTTTATTAGGTGAACATACAGATGAGATTCTCAGTGAGTTGGGTTACTCCACCGATGAGTTGATTGCATTACGTCACGATAAGGTGATCTAAGATGCGGGTTGCGTTGATTGGGAGTGCCGATTTTGGCAAGGCTGCTCTGGAAGCTTTTTTAGATCGTGGTGACGAGATCGTTGCTGTCTTTTGCCCACCCGATAATCCTAAATCAACTAAGCCAGAAATCCTTAAAGAGGCTGCGCTAGCAAGGGGCTTAACCCCCTTGCAGTTTGCTTCCCTCAAGGGTCCTGAAGCTGCACAGGCAATGATCGATAGCCAGGCTGATATCTGTGTCATGGCTTATGTATTGCAGTTTGTCCCACAAGAGCTTTGCAAAATTCCAAAGCATGGCACGATTCAATATCACCCATCACTACTTCCAAAGTATCGCGGACCAAGCGCCATTAACTGGGCGATTGCATTGGGTGAAGAAAAAACTGGCTTAACCATTTTCCGTCCATCTGATGGTTTGGATGAGGGCGAAGTCATTTTGCAGAAAGAAGTTACGATTGGGCCTAATGACACCTTAGGCAAGATCTACTTTGATCATTTATTCCCGATTGGTGTAAAGGCTTTACTGGAGGCTGCTGATTTAGTTGTAGCTGGTAAGCATCAAGAAATCGTGCAGGATGAATCGCTAGCCAACTACGAAGGCTGGTTTGATGTCAATGCTGCACAGATTCATTGGGCTACTCATATTAGTCAAATCTACAATCTCATTCGCGCTTGCAATCCTGCGCCTGGTGCTTGGACAAAGTTTGGCGAGCAAAAAGTACAAATCTACGATTGCCACAAGCATGTGGCCGCTACCTTTGGCGCAGTCAAAGGCAAGCCAGGGGAGATTACTCAGATCACTCTAGACTCATTCTTTGTGACTTGTCATGGCGGGCAAATTGAAGTCCTGAAGGCTAAGGGAGCAACGGGTAAGTTGACTGGCGCTGAACTAGCAAAAGAATTAAATCTACAAGTAGGGCAGTTCTTCGCCCTTTAGGATAAACCTAGAGATTAAATCTCTAGGTTGTCAATTAAGCGTGTTTTACCAAGTTTGGCTGCTGTGAGAATCACTAGTGGCTCATTCGCTTGTAGGCTCTCATTAGATGCTGGTGCCAAGTCGCTTTGTTGGCGAATGGCGATGTAATCCGGTTTCCACCCACGGGCGGCAAGTGAAGCAACAGCCGCTTTTTCTATTTCAGAGATAGATTGGCTATTGCGATTCGCAAGTTGCAAAACACGCTCCCGCACTTCCTTAAGCGCTCTTTGTAGTTCAGGTGCTTCTGCACGCTCCTCAGCCGAGAGGTAGCCATTACGAGATGAGAGGGCTAAGCCATCATCAGCGCGAATCGTCTCACCAGGAACAATATCGACTGGTAGCGCAAACTGTTTAGCCATCTGTCGAATAATCATTAGTTGTTGGTAATCTTTTTTACCAAACACCGCAACTTTAGGCTGTACACAAGAAAAGAGTTTCAGAACTACTGTACAAACACCTCTGAAGAAGCCGGGGCGGAACTCACCCTCAAGGATGTCACCCAATTGCTGTGGCGGATCAACGCGGTATTCCTGGGGCTGTGGATACAGATCGCGCTCAGTAGGCGCAAACAGAATGTATACACCTTCTTTTTCCAGTTTTTCGATATCTGCTTGCATTGTGCGTGGATAGCTATCGAAGTCCTCATTAGGACCAAACTGTAAGCGGTTTACAAAGATGCTAGCTACCACTGGGTCGCCATGTTGTCTTGCTAGGCGCATCAGTGATAAGTGGCCCTCATGAAGGTTACCCATGGTTGGCACAAATGAAGCGCGATTTTGTCCGCGCAAGTGATCGCGCAGCTCTTGAATATCGCTAATGATTTTCATGCAACAGGAGTGTAAGCGAGGCGGACGTAGATTGGTGCGTATGGCTCAGCTTGAGTGATTTCGATTAAAGCTTCGCGCGACAGCTCTAACATGGCGATAAAGTTCACAATCACTACTGGTATGCCATTGCCAGACTTGATGGCATCTTCAAATAATTCACCAAACTCGACGAACTTCGTGTTCTGTAAGCGACGCAGAATACGGGTCATAAAGTCGCGTACTGAGAGTTCTTCGCGGGTAATGGTGTGGTGTTGGGTTAGTTTGGCGCGGTGAAGAACATCACGCCAAGCCATTTGTAAATCTTCTAGATTGACCTCTGGCCAAGTAATAGCAACAGTAGTGTCTACAAAGCCATGTGCCACCTGGAAGTCGCGACCTTGTTGCGGAATTTGGTCAAGTTCTTGAGCTGCTAGTTTCATGCGCTCGTACTCTAAGAGGCGACGAACCAGTTCAGCGCGCGGATCTTCTACTTCTTCCTCGCTATCAGCTTTCTTCATTGGGAGCAGCATGCGAGACTTAATCTCAATCAACATCGCTGCCATCAATAAATACTCAGCAGCGAGTTCAAGGTTGTGATGACGAATTTGGTCGATATAACTCAGGTACTGCTGCGTCACCTGCGCCATTGGAATATCGAGAACGTTAAAGTTCTGTTTACGAATCAAATACAGCAAGAGGTCGAGTGGACCCTCAAATGCTTCTAGAAAAACCTCTAGCGCATCTGGTGGAATATAAAGATCTGTTGGAAGCTTGAAGAGGGGCTCGCCATATAGTTTGGCGAATGCTTCCGACATCCCATCGGTTACCGATGGAGTGCTATCTAATAAATCAGAAATTGGGGCGGTGCCCGGCTCAGTCATTCGAGTAAACGTAAGCGCGTTGTTTTAACTTAGCGGCTTTGGCGCGACGCTGATCTTCAACACTCAGTGGCTCTTTGTCCCACAGGAGGGCGCGACCAGCTTGTTGCTCAGCCTCAAGATTCGGTTTCTCGGTTTTGAGTTCATTTAAGAACTGGGTGAATTCAGATTGATATCTTGCCATGGTATTTCCTAAAAAACTCAATAAATTCAATAACTTACAGATTTAATTCCACAAATTATTTGGGGAATACGACCACCATTATAGGTGCTTTTCCACCCTCTTTTTACAAGTTTGCAGCCAGCAAGGCCTCAATTTGAGGGGCTTCCACCCGGGTCATGAGGTGCTTATAGGGCTTGATTGGGTTCTGGCTAGAAAGCGGGGTATTAATGTCCGACCAGGATTGCGGGACAAGGGATAAAAATTCTTCAACTCCAGTAGCTACCTGTGGAATCACAGGCTTGAGGTACAGGCTGAGCATGCGGAATGCCTCCAAGGTCACACTACAGACGCGTTGTAAATCTGCTTCACGCTCAGGATCTTTGGCAATTTCCCAGGGCTTGTTTTCATCGACGAAGCCATTGATCTTGTCAGCAAGCTCCATGATCGAGCGCAATGCTTTTGCATATTCACGACCCTCATAGAGTGCAGCGATTTTTTCGCTGGCCGCTGAGATTTCCTTGAGTAGTGGATTATTCATCGCCTCATCAGAAACAACACCACCAAAACGTTTAACCAAGAAGCCGGCACTGCGACTTGCAATATTGATGTACTTGCCGAGTAAATCGCTATTCACACGAGCAACAAAATCTTGCAGATTGAGATCTAAGTCTTCCATGCTGTCGTTTAATTTCGTAGCAAAGTAGTAACGGAACCACTCAGGATTGAAGCCGCACTCGATCACACTATTTGCAGAGATCAAAGTGCCACGTGACTTGCTCATCTTTTCGCCATCAACTGTTAAAAAGCCATGGGCAAACACATTGGTTGGTGTGCGATAGCCTGCAAATTGCAAAGTCGCAGGCCAAAATAGGGTATGGAAATACAGAATATCTTTGCCAATGAAATGGTATTGCTCAGTAGTGGTATCTGGCTTAACCCACTCATCAAAATTAAGGCCTTTAGCCTGACAATAATTTAGGAAGCTGGCATAGTAGCCTATAGGAGCGTCAAGCCAGACATAGAAATATTTTCCTGGCGCATCCGGGATCTCAAAGCCGAAATACGGGGCGTCGCGGGAGATATCCCAGTCACCTAATTTGCTCTCACCAGGCTCACCAACCCACTCTTTCATTTTATTGCGAGCTTCGGGTTGTAATGGCGTTTTGACTTGAGTCCACTCGCGTAAAAACGCTTCGCAACGGGGATCAGATAACTTAAAGAAGTAGTGATCAGAGATTTTCTTGATGGGTGTTGCACCGCTCACAACCGAGAATGGATTTTTCAGGTCAGTAGGCGAATAGGTAGCGCCGCATTTTTCACAGTTATCACCATATTGATCTTTAGCACCACACTTAGGGCATTCACCTTTGATAAAGCGATCCGGTAAGAACATTTCTTTAACGGGATCGTAAGCTTGCTCAATGGCGCGCTTTTCAATCAAGCCAGCATCACGAAGCTTGATATAAATGCTTTGCGCTAACTTTTCATTCTCTGGACTATCAGTGGTGTAGTAGTTATCAAAAGAGATTAGAAATTGATCAAAGTCACGCTTATGTTCTTTCCAAACATTGGCAATGAGTTCCTTTGGCGTAAGACCTTCTTTTTCGGCGCGCAACATGATGGGGGTGCCATGCGTATCATCGGCGCCTACATAGTGAACCTCATGACCACGCATCCGCTGAAAACGTACCCAAATATCTGTCTGTACGTATTCCACCAAATGGCCGATATGGATCTGACCATTGGCATAGGGTAGAGCAGAGGTAACAAGGAGGCGACGCTGGGAGCTACTCATGAAAGCGGTCTTTAATAACAGGGTTGAATTTGGGGCTAATTCGCAATTATGCGGGTTTGAGCAGTAATTTTAGTCTGCGGTTAAAGTTAATTCCCAATTAGTCTCGATAAAATTCAGTTTGAACCCAATAGAAGGCGCCCAATGTCAGCAGTGGCAGTAAAACCCAACATTCAGATGTCGAATGCCTCCGTGCCTTTGGTGCATGAGGTAGAGATATTGGATGAGGCGGGCCGAACTAAGCTGGTTCACATCCCAGGTGAGCGCCCTTTAACCATCTACTTGGATAAGCGCGAGGTGGTTACCTTGATGACCTTAGGTAGCGCTCCTGAAGCTTTGGTCTTGGGTTATCTGCGAAATCAACGCTTAGTTGAGTCGCCTGATGACATCGAGAGTATCCAAGTCGATTGGGAAACGGATTCGGCTGCGGTGAAGACCCGTCGCAGTACTGTGGATATTGATGCCTTGACTAGCAAGCGTGTGGTGACTACTGGATGTGGCCAAGGAACTATGTTTGGCGGCTTGATGGAGGAGATGTCTGAGATTCGTTTGCCTGATGGGCCGGCGTTATCTCAGGAGGCAATTGTTGCCTTAGTTGAGAATATTCGGGTTCACGACACAATTTATAAGAAGTCTGGCTCGGTTCATGCTTGTGCGGTATTTGAGCGCGAGGGTGAGCATGGGGTACGACTACTCCACTTTATTGAAGATGTAGGGCGCCATAATGCGGTCGACTCCATTTCCGGGCTGATGTGGCTAGCCGATAAAGCCGGCAGAGATTTGGTTTTTTTCACAACTGGTCGCCTCACCTCAGAAATGGTGATCAAGGGCGCTCAAATGGGCATTCCCTTCTTGCTAACGCGTTCAGGGGTCACCCTCATGGGCCTAGAGTTAGCGCGCAAAACCAATCTCACCATTCTCTCCCGTTGCTCGGGTAAACATTTCGAGATCTACAACGCCCCGGACCGGGTGGTTTTTACCCAAAAATCCCTATAAATTCTTGGGTAGGTCAGGGCGAAGGTTTTACAATTCGCCCATGACTATTAAATCTGACCACTGGATCCGCCGCATGGGCGAGCAAGGCATGATCAGCCCATTTGAACCTGGGCAAATCCGCCAAGACGCCGCAGGCAACAAAATCGTTAGTTATGGCACATCAAGTTATGGCTATGACATTCGCTGCGCAGACGAATTTAAGATCTTCACCAACATCAACAGCACAATTGTTGACC
The DNA here is from genome assembly GCF_018687695.1 of Polynucleobacter sp. MG-6-Vaara-E2. Lineage (NCBI taxonomy): Bacteria > Pseudomonadati > Pseudomonadota > Betaproteobacteria > Burkholderiales > Burkholderiaceae > Polynucleobacter > Polynucleobacter sp. MG-6-Vaara-E2. The sequence goes on along the minus strand of NZ_CP061303.1, from coordinate 1,242,104 downwards.
CTAAGAATTTCGATGAGCAATCATTTGTAGATTTTAAAGGTGATGTTTGCATCATTCCTCCAAACTCATTTGCGCTTGCAAGAACGGTGGAGTATTTCAAGATTCCTCGTAGCGTGCTGACAGTGTGCGTTGGTAAAAGTACCTATGCACGTTGCGGCATCATCGTGAACGTCACCCCATTTGAACCAGAGTGGGAAGGCTATGTCACTTTAGAGTTTTCTAATACGACCCCATTGCCTGCAAAAATTTATGCAGGCGAGGGATGCGCGCAAGTACTCTTCTTTGAGAGTGATGAAGTGTGTGGCACATCTTATAAAGATCGCGGTGGCAAGTATCAAGGTCAGCGGGGCGTTACTCTGCCAAAGACTTAATGATTTCTCGCGCAAATTCAAATTCGCTAACCTAAAGGGTAGTCATGAAATTTCGTTTCCCAATCATCATTATTGATGAGGACTTCCGTTCCGAAAATATTTCGGGATCTGGTATTCGTGACCTTGCAGAGGCCATCGAGAATGAGGGTATGGAAGTGATTGGTTTAACCAGTTATGGTGACCTGACTTCTTTTGCGCAACAAGCATCCCGTGCTTCCACATTTATTGTCTCCATTGATGATGAAGAGTTTGTCTCAGACTCTGAAGACCATGATTTACCTGCCTTAAACAATTTACGCGCTTTCATTACTGAAGTGCGTAAGCGCAATGAAGATATTCCAATCTTTTTGTATGGTGAGACACGGACATCGCGCCATATGCCTAACGATATCTTGCGTGAGTTGCATGGCTTCATTCACATGAATGAAGACACCCCAGAATTCGTGGCGCGGCATATTATTCGTGAAGCGAAGGTCTACCTTGATTCATTAGCGCCACCATTCTTCCGTGCCTTAACTAATTACGCTTCTGAAGGTTCATACTCTTGGCACTGCCCTGGTCACTCTGGTGGCGTGGCTTTCTTAAAGAGTCCTGTAGGCCGTATGTTCCACCAGTTCTTTGGTGAAAACATGTTGCGCGCAGACGTTTGTAATGCGGTTGAAGAGTTGGGTCAGCTACTTGACCATACAGGCCCAGTCCTGCAGAGCGAGCGCAATGCCGCCCGTATCTTTAATGCTGACCATTTGTTCTTTGTCACCAATGGCACATCTACTTCTAATAAGATTGTGTGGCATTCAACCGTTGCGCCTGGTGATGTTGTGCTGGTTGACCGTAACTGCCATAAATCCGTGATTCATTCCATCACCATGATGGGCGCGATCCCAATTTTCTTAATGCCAACCCGTAATCATCTGGGCATTATTGGCCCAATTCCAAAAGAAGAGTTTGAGTGGGCGAACATCAAGAAGAAAATTGATGCCAACCCCTTCATTAAGAATAAAAACGTCGTGCCACGCGTGATGACGCTGACGCAAAGTACTTATGACGGCATTGTGTATAACGTTGAGATGATCAAAGAGATGCTCGACGGCAAAGTGGACTCATTGCACTTTGACGAAGCTTGGTTGCCACATGCCGCTTTCCATCCCTTCTACAAGGATATGCATGCGATTGGATCCGATCGTAAGCGCACTAAGAAGAGTTTGATGTTTGCAACTCAATCTACTCATAAGTTATTGGCAGGTTTGTCGCAAGCTTCTCAAGTCTTGGTGCAGGACGCAGAAGATACGAAGTTAGATCGCGATTGCTTTAATGAAGCCTATTTAATGCACACCTCCACTAGTCCACAGTACGCCATCATTGCGTCATGTGACGTTTCCGCAGCCATGATGGAATCTCCTGGTGGTACTACCTTGGTTGAAGAATCGATTGCAGAAGCAATGGACTTCCGTCGTGCGATGCGTGAAGTTGATGATAAGTTTGGTGCCGACTGGTGGTTTAAGGTCTGGGGCCCAGATCATCTGGCAGAAGAGGGTATTGGTGAGCGCTCTGATTGGGTGTTGGAACCCAATGCAAATTGGCATGACTTTGGCAAACTTGCCAAGGGCTTTAACATGCTCGACCCCATTAAGGCTACCGTTGTAACGCCTGGTTTAGATATCGAAGGTAACTTTGGTTCTATGGGTATTCCTGCGAGCATCGTCACGAAGTACCTTGCTGAGCATGGTGTGATTGTGGAGAAGTGCGGTTTGTACTCCTTCTTTATTATGTTCACGATCGGTATTACCAAAGGTCGCTGGAATACTTTGGTTACAGAGTTGCAGCAGTTCAAAGATCACTTTGATAAAAATGCTCCGCTGTGGAAAGTCTTACCTGAATTTGTAGCTAAGCACCCACGTTACGAACGAGTTGGCCTGAAAGATATCTGCCAGCAAATTCATGAGTTTTACAAGGGTCGTGATGTAGCACGCATGACTACTGAGATGTATACCTCTGATATGGAGCCAGCAATGATGCCTGCCGAGGCTTGGGCAAAGATGGCACATAAAGAAGTTGATCGTGTGCCATTAGACAAATTAGATGGTCGTGTAACGGCAATGTTGGTTACTCCATACCCTCCTGGTATTCCGCTCTTGATTCCGGGTGAGCGTTTTAATAAACGCATTGTTGATTACCTCTACTTCGCAAGAGACTTCAACGAGAAATTCCCAGGCTTTGAGACTGATATTCATGGCCTAGTGAAGGCTGATGTTGATGGCCATAGCGAGTACTACGTGGATTGCGTAAGACAAGAGCGCGATATCACTCTGTAACATAGTGAATGCTTAACAAAATGCCCCGTAGATTCGGGGGTATTTTTTATTTGACTGGCTTATCTAACTGAAAGTTTACCGGCGCATCTTCATCAATTTTATTAGTTGGCACATCGGATTTATTTTCTTCACCGCCAGTGAAATTGAAGTCTTGGCTCTGAATCACTGCAGCCGGCTTATCCAGTAAGGTAGTTACCAGCGCAGGGAATGCCATTACAACGGCGACCATGACAAGCTGTAAGCCTACCCAAGGCAATGCGCCCCAATAGATATCACTACTCTTAACTTCTTTCGGTGCTACGCCACGAAGATAAAAAAGGGCAAAACCAAAGGGTGGATGCATAAATGAGGTTTGCATATTGACGCATAGCATTACCCCAAACCAAACCAGCGCCGCACTGGCTGCTGCTTGAGGATTGCCATTCATAGAGTCAAGCAATACAGGAGAAAGTAATTTGACTGCCACTGGTGCCAGCATCGGTACAACAATAAAAGCAATCTCGAAGAAGTCCAGGAAGAACGCCAAGAAAAAGACAAACAGATTGACAACAATCAAAAATCCAATCCAGCCACCTGGCAAACTGGAGAAAAGTTCTTCAACCCAGCGCCCACCATCGACCCCCTGAAACACCACCGAGAAGCAGGTTGAGCCAATTAAAATAAAGACCACCATCGCTGTAATGCGCATGGTGTTTTGATAGGCCTCCTGAACTAGTCCTTTGAGATTGGGAATGCTGGCTCTTCTAATCCAAGCCAAGAGTAATGCACCCATCGCACCCATCGCGCCTGACTCAGTAGGGGTGGCAACACCAGTCATGATGGTTCCGAGCACTAGAAAGATCAGTACAGCAGAAGGAATAATGCCGATCAGACATTTTTTCCACAGAGCCCAACCTTTAAGTGTTAGGTCACCCTCTGGTACAGGTGGCAAATAATCTGGACGTATGCGTGCCAAGAAGAATGTATACAGCGCAAAAAGAGCGATTTGTAGCAAGGACGGACCCCACGCGCCTAAATACATGCTACCCACATCTGCACTACCACTTTGTGTTTTAAGTTGATCAGCCAACACAATCAGAACAAGTGAGGGAGGAACAAGTTGCGTAATGGTTCCAGAAGCGGCTAAAACACCCGTGGCGTAGCGCATGTTGTAGCCGTAACGCATCATGACTGGCAGAGCGATCATCGCCATAGCAATCACCTGAGCGGCTACAGTGCCGGTAATGGCGCCCAGAATAAAACCAACAATGATGACTGAGTAGCCAAGGCCGCCACGTACACGACCAAAGAGTTGACCCATCGAGTCCAGCATTTCTTCTGCGAGGCCACAGCGTTCGAGGATGGCGCCCATAAAGGTGAAGAAGGGGATCGCCAGAAGTAGGTCATTGGCTAGAACGCTACCGAAAATACGCTGGGGGATGGCTTGTAAAAAGGGCATGCCAAAAAAGCCTTCGCTCATTGCGATGACAGAGAAAAACAAACCTGCTGCCATTAATGAGAATGCAACCGGAAAGCCAATCAACATAAAGATGACTAGACCAGCAAACATGAAGGGGGGCATCCATTCCAATGGAATCATTGCATCGGCTTTTCGTAATGAAGATCTTCTGCTGGCAAGACAATCTCACCATTTAGTGCACCAATGCGTTTAATGATTTCGGATACACCTTGCAGACTCAGCATGAAAAATCCAAATGGCACAATAAATTTGATGGGATAGCGCGCAAGTCCGCCAGAGTTCATTGAGCCTTCTGTAACTAACCAGGATGGATAAAACAAGCTGGTCCAAGATAGCCATGCAAATAGTAAGCAAGCCGGCATTAAAAAACATGCCAAACCAAAAAGATCAATCCAAAGACGACCGCGATCTGATAGATGTGAATAAATGAGGTCAACGCGTACATGCTCATTGCGCTTGAGGGTGTATGAAGCACCCAGCATGACTGCGGCGCTAAATAAATACCATTGAAGTTCTAGTGGCCAGTTATTGCTAATGTCTAAGCCATAACGGAGAAGGGCATTCGTAGCTGATACCACGCATGACAGCAAAATCATGATGCTGGCAATACTACCTAGCACTTGATTGACTCGATCAATGCCCGCAGAGAGCTTAGTCCAAAACCCCATCTTAGAGGTCTGCGCGGCCCTGCTTAATCGCAGCGAGTACTTGTGAGGGCGCTGTACCACCAGCATGTTGACGAGATTGCACAGAGCCATCAACGGTGAGCAGGGCAAAAACATCATCACTGATCAATTCTGGGCGATTATCTAAACCACAAGCAAAGCGCAACTCAGACAAGCTTAGATCGGTCAGCATGCAATTTCTGCCGACGCAAGCTTTAACGGCATGCGCAACAGCTTCGTGGGCATCACGGAAGGCAAGACCTTTTTTAACCAAGTAGTCCGCTAAGTCAGTAGCAGTAGCAAAACCTTCTTCAGCAGCCGCCTTCATGACATCAGCCTTGACTTCGATGTGCGGAACCATGTCCGCAAAAATACGTAAGGTATCTTGTACGGTATCAACCGCATCAAACAAAGGCTCTTTGTCTTCTTGGTTGTCTTTGTTGTATGCCAAAGGCTGGCTCTTCATGAGCGTCAATAAAGAAATCAAGTCACCATAAACGCGACCTGTTTTACCACGTGCCAATTCTGGGACATCTGGATTCTTCTTTTGTGGCATGATCGAGCTGCCAGTGCAGAAGCGGTCAGGCAGATCAATAAAGCCAAAGCGCGGGCTCAACCAAAGTACTAGTTCTTCAGACAGACGCGAGACATGCATCATCAAGATCGACGCAAAGGCACAGAACTCAATAGCAAAGTCGCGATCAGACACGGCATCTAGAGAGTTATTGCAAATGCCATCAAAACCCAGGGTCTTAGCTACTTGCTCGCGGTCAATCGGATAGGTGGTGCCAGCTAAAGCAGCAGCACCTAAAGGTAAGCGATTAAAACGCGCTCGTAAATCAGCTAAGCGACTTGCATCGCGGCTGAACATTTCATAGTAGGCCATTAAGTGATGACCAAAGGTAATCGGTTGCGCTACCTGTAAATGCGTGTGACCAGGCATGATCGTACCGGCATGCTTTTCTGCGAGATCTAGCAAAGCGGTGCGTAAGGTTTTTAAAGTAGCAGCAATTTCATCGACGCTGCCACGCAACCAAAGACGCAAGTCGGTAGCAACTTGATCGTTGCGTGAGCGACCGGTGTGTAAACGTTTGCCAGCATCACCAACTAATTCAGTGAGGCGTGCTTCAATATTGAGATGCACATCCTCTAGGGCTAATTGCCAGTTAAATTCACCAGCCTCGATTTCGCTCTTAATTTGAGCCATCCCTTTTTGGATGTCGGCTAAATCTTGACCGCTGATGATCTTTTGAGCAGCCAGCATTTGGGCATGCGCGAGGGAACCGGCGATGTCGACCAGGGCAAAGCGTTGATCAAAGCCAATAGAGGCGGTATAACGCTGAACGAGTTCGTCAACCGGTTCGGCAAAACGGGCCGACCAAGCTTGGGCTTTGTTGGCTAGGGAATTTTTGGATGAGCTCATAAACACAGTATATTGGTGTAGGTCTTTGATTATTTTAAATGTTATGTCCCAAACCCTGAATTCTTCACCCTCATCCGCCACTCTGGAAGCTCCAAAGCGCCTAGTTATTGCCTCCCGTGAAAGTCGCTTGGCCATGTGGCAAGCCGAACATGTGCAGGCATGCCTTAAAAAGCTCTATCCAGGGTGTGATGTGCAGATTTTGGGAATGACCACCAGGGGAGACCAAATTTTGGATCGCGCACTGTCCAAAGTCGGGGGTAAAGGCCTTTTTGTAAAAGAATTAGAAACCGCTCTTGAGGACGGTCGGGCAGATTTAGCAGTGCATTCCTTGAAGGATGTCCCTATGGTCATGCCCGCAGGATTTGACCTTGCATGTGTCATGGCCAGAGAAGATGCGCGTGACGCATTTGTATCGAATGATTACGCCAGCTTAGCAGATCTTCCAAAGGGAGCAATCGTTGGTACCTCAAGCTTGCGTCGCGAATCCGTCCTGCGCGCAAAATTTCCTCATCTAGAAATTCAACCACTACGTGGAAACTTAGATACCCGTATGAGTAAGTTGGACCGTGGTGAGTATCAAGCTATTATTTTGGCAGCCGCTGGATTAAAGCGTCTGGGTTTAGAAAGCCGTATTCGTGCATACCTTCCTTATGATCCTTACACGCCAGCAGCAGGGCAAGGTGCATTGGGTATCGAAACCCTGAGCAAGCATCCCAATATCAAAGAGTGGTTAACACCCTTAAATGACTTACCAACTTTGTATGCAGTTACAGCAGAGCGTATGGTTTCTCGTCAGCTAGGAGGCTCATGTGAGGTGCCCCTGGCAGCCCATGCAGTATGGGATAGAGACCATATGCAAATTCGCTCGTTCGTAGCGAGTGTCGATGGTAAGGCTATTTGCCTTGCTAAGGGAGATGCAACAGTGCAATCAGTGGATGATGCAGAAGCTCTCGGACTTGCTGTAGCAAAAGATTTGTTAGCTCAAGGTGCGGCAGACTTGATTCCGAAGATTGCTAAATAAAACTCACCTTTAGAAACAAGAACGATAGCAATGAGCACTAAAACTATTGTGATCACTAGACCGAGTGGACAGGCTCGGCAGTTGACCGAAGTGCTCTCGCAGATTATTGAAAAGAGCGGTGTCGCAAAACGTAGTCTTCCAGAGATCCTCTCTCTTCCTTTGTTAACAATTGTTCCCAAAGATGATGAGCAACTTGCTGATCATATTGCTAGCGCACTGAAAGAGGCTGATTTAGCAATCTTCGTTAGTCCTAATGCGATTGAATCTGTCATGCGTTTGTTGGAGCGAGATTGGCAAGATTTTTCTAAGAAGGTAATACCTATTGGGGTGATGGGTGGTAGTAGTGCCTTGGCACTGAAAAATCACGGTATCGGCTTAGAAACAAAGCCAACCCGGATATTGATGCCAAAAAGTAATGAGCAATGGGATTCTGAGGGCTTGTGGAAGGAGTTACAAAGCTTGAAGTGGGACTGGCCAAGCAAGAAGATTGTCATCTTTAAGGGTGAAGGGGGTCGAGACTGGTTAGCCGACACTCTTAAAAAGGCTGGCGCATCGGTGCAAGCAGTATCCACCTATACGCGTGTTCCATTGGATCTACAGAATCCTGCATGGCATGCCATCCGTGAGATGGATATCTCTAAATCACTATGGTTGTTAACTTCATCAGAGGCGGTGCGCTATTTAGGCCAAATTGCAAAGGATCAATTTCCTCAAGGTCTGCAAAGCGCTAGTGCAATATGCCCCCATCACAATATTACTGACGCAGCAGAGGCTATTGGTTTTGGCGAAGTCTTCACTTCTGATCCGGGAGATGAAGCGCTGATTAAAGCCACATTGGCTTGGCTCACGATTTAATAGCCGAGTAAGTCTTAAATAGATGGGTAGTTCAGCAAAGCCGGTAAGAAAATTTCATTGACCAAGATAGGGTGGCCTTTTAAGCGATACAGCGTACGCCGTGCCCATAAGGGTGAGCTAAGGTCAACATTATGCTTAGAGCATTTTTTCCATAGCGCACTTCCTTTATCAAGGCGTGCAATATCACGCGGCGGTTTTGCTTTGGAGTGCATACGAGTTTTAGCAAACAGTACAGCACCTAGGGGCTTGCTACCAAGACGCAATACTGAATGATTACTGCCACTTGAGCTCAGCGTGGGTATTACGCTATGCGCCATCACCAGGGGAATATTGTTTGCGCAGAGCATTACTTCACGAACCCGACAACGTCTAATCTGGAAATGAAAATAGCGACTCTCGTCGCTATTTAAGGTTTGAGGGCAATCACGCAAAACCTGAACCTGCAGTTTTTGACCAATTGCTTTCTCAATTTTTTGGGTCAAAGACCCGGTATCGCTCAACCACGGTTGCCACTTGCGTGGCGCCCGATGAATCTCACCGGAACCGACTCGATTCCATGCAGAACGGAGGCGATTGCGGTGAGTCATGTTTAGTTGCCGCTGAAGTTACGACGTTGGCCGCCAGTCTTTGGTTTAGCAAAGCGTGGACCACCCGCTGGACGAGCTGGACGTGAATCCGCGGAACGTGCAGGACGTGAGTCAGCAGAGCGCGCTGGACGTGAATCGCTAGAACGAGATTCACCAAAACGATTTCCACCGCCATTGCCACCACCGCCTCCAGAGCGGTTACCGCCAAAGCCGCCGCCAGAGCGACCGCCTCCAGAGCGGTTACCGCCAAAGCCGCCGCCAGAGCGACCACCAGGACGACCACCGCCACCGCCAAAACTAGGCTTAGCTTGTGGCTCAAGACCAGCGATCACTGAGGCAACAATATCTTGCTGTGTAAAGCGCTCAATATTGCGAATCTTGGCGCGATCACGATGTTCAACCAATGTGATTGCGACGCCATTACGACCAGCACGACCAGTTCGACCGATACGGTGCGTATAGTCTTCTGGTTTCATTGGCAAGCCAAAGTTAATCACGTGGCTAATGCGTGGCACATCAATACCACGAGCCGCTACATCTGTTGCAACCAAAATCTTGGTATGACCCTTACGTAAGGACTCAAGGCGACGCATACGCACAGCTTGAGGCATTGCACCGTGAAGGGCAGTTGCTTCGTAACCGTTTGCACGCAGTGTGTCAGCGATCTTTTCGCTTTCAACTTGAGTGCTTGCAAACACTACTGCTTGATCCAAAGAGGCATCAGCCAAAATGTGCTCAAGAAGCTTGTGCTTGTGTGACATGCTGTCAGCCCAGTGCAACTTCTGCTCAATATTGGCGTGCTTTTCACCTGCGTGAGCAAGTTCAATACGCTTGGCATCTGTGGTCAATTCATTGGCTAAAGACATAATCTTTGGCGCAAAAGTTGCAGAGAACATTAAGGTTTGGTCGCGACTAGCGCAACGTTTATCAATTGCTTCGAGATCTTCGGCAAATCCCATGTCGAGCATGCGATCAGCTTCATCAATGACGAGTTGTTTAACATCATCTAAGCGAATTGCTTTGCTATCACACAAGTCGAGTAAACGACCTGGGGTTGCAACAACTAACAATGCACCTTTCAATGCCTGGATTTGTTTGCCGTAAGGCATGCCACCCATAACAGTGGCAATGCGAATACCTTTCATGCCGCGAACTAAATTCACTGCGTCAGCAGCAACCTGTTGAGCTAACTCACGGGTCGGGCAGAGCACTAGCACTTTAGGTTGTGCGCGACCTGGTACAGGTGAATTGTTCGGGTTGCTTTCAATTAGTTGATTAATTAAAGGCAATAAAAAGGCAGCAGTTTTACCGCTACCGGTTTGGCTACTGACCAATAAGTCACCACCAGCTAAAGCTGCAGGAATAACCTGAGCTTGAACAGGTGTAGCTTGGGTAAAACCCAGTTCAGCAACGTTTTTAAGAAGTGACGCAGCTAAGGCGAAATTCTGGAATTCAGATCCAGTGCTCTTTGAGTCTTGACTTGCGTCTTTTGACTCATGTTTAGTTTCTTTAGAAAAAGTCATGCTATTACATCCCCTTTAAGGGATGTCTCCGTATGTTGCACCCATGGTTTTTTATAGGGTGCGATGGTCAAAGGCATCGACCATCAGACAAGCGGCAGCGCGTTTTGTGACTTCTGTGTTTATGACTTCTAAACGGTACGCTGAAATAGAGCTGGGGGGCGATGAATCAAATTGCTTAAAAAGCCTCTTATTATGGCATTTTGAACACTTGATTACAAGGGTTTCCCCGAATTAATTATGATGAGGTGATGGAATGGTTCTCATTAAGTCTCTTATCCCCCTCAAATGCGGGAATCAATGATTTCTCAAGCTATTTGCTTGGAACCTTGCTCATCATTTTGTTGCCGGGCCCCAATTCACTTTATGTCTTAACTATTGCAACACAAAAAGGCTGGCGCTCTGGTGCTTGGGGTGCGCTTGGAATATTCGTTGGCGATTCAATTCTGATGGGCGCTGTTGCTCTGGGCGCAGCTTCATTGCTAATGTCATCGCCTCTTCTATTTCAGTTTTTACGCATCATCGGAGCGATTTACCTAGCATGGATAGGGCTGGGCTTGCTACGCAGCGGGCGTCTACGTTGGACAACACAATCTCATTCAAAGGTGTATGAGATTCAAGCGCGCTTAATGCAATTGCACCCATTGCTTGCAGCGTTATCCCTGTCATTAACAAACCCCAAGGCTATCTTTTTCTTTATTGCCTTCTTCTCGCAATTTATTCAGTCAGATTTTGAGTATCCAGGCTTTACTTTGATTTATCTTGCAACGGTTTTGCAAATAATGAGCATGGCTTATCTCATGGGACTTATCTTAGTAGGGCAGTATTTCTCAGAACATTTTAAGAATCATCGCCGCTTTACTGCAGGATTATGGATCCTTGCAGGACTACTCTTTATCGGCTTTGCATTGCGTCTGATCTTTGTCTAATTACTTCAGATACTTTAATAAGCGCTCTGTTTTTTTCGAGTAAGGAGGGTGAGCAGGTTTGGTGCCCTTCATGAAGTTTGTGCCTAAAAGTCCGCGCACTTCAAGAATAGACTTCTGGTAACTGAAGGTATCAAAACCTGCTTTACCGTGATACTTGCCCATCCCGCTTGAGCCAACCCCGCCAAAAGGTAGCGACTCGACAGCGGCATGCAGGAAAACATCATTAATGGTGACGCCACCAGAGCGAGTTTGATCTAAGACTTGACGCAAATTTTTCTTGTCCTTACCAAACCAATACAGCGCTAATGGATGAGGTCTGCTGTTGATGTACTCGATCGCAGCTGCACAATTGGGTACAGTAATGATAGGCAGAATAGGGCCAAAAATTTCCTCATTGAGGATGCGTGCATTCTCGGGGATGTCAATTAAAGCAACTGGTTCAAAACGTCTTGTACCTGTAGAAGAGCTATCGAGCAGCGTGATCACCTTTGCCTTACGCTCGATGGCATCGTTTAAGAGACTATCCCAGTTTTTCAGTTGAGCATCATCAATTGGTCCAGTGAGTTGTTTGGTGCCGCCAAATTGCTTGCGGGCTGCTGTTTGAAGTTCACGGATGAATGCGTCTTGCAGGCTCTGCTCGATGAGGATGTAGTCGGGAGCGATACAGGTTTGACCACCATTGAGAAGCTTGCCATAGACAATAGAAGCAGCCACATCTTTTAGCTTTGCTGAATGGTCGATGATGGCTGGTGATTTGCCTCCGAGTTCCAGAGTAACGGGAGTCAGATTTGTCGCTGCGGCGCGCATTACTTTTTTGCCTGTGAGTTCTGAGCCTGTAAAAAACAGGTGGGCAAAGGGGAGTTCCGCAAATTGCTCAGCAATATCGGAGCCACCAGTCGTCACGCAAAACTCACTAGGATGAAAATATTCCTGAATAAGGCTTGCCAAGAATCCAGAGGTACGTGAACTACGCTCAGATGGTTTTAGCCATACCCTGTTGCCAGCCGCTATCGCGGCAATCGCAGGAAGCAAGGCCAACCGAACTGGGTAATTCCAGGTACTCATGATGCCAACGACTCCAATAGACTGGCTTTCGACCCAAGCTTCTGACCCTCCCATATAAAAAGGAGTTTCAATTTGTACGGGCCTCATCCACTCTTTGAGATTTTTGCGGGTATAGGCGCATGCTTGATAGATCCCTTGAAATTCCACTAACCCAGATTCAATAGGGTCCCGATTGCCAAAATCGGCAATAAGCGCTTTGCAAAGCTTTTCTTCATTAGCCTTGACCATCTTTTCAATTCGCCCAATTCTCTCCAGCCTTGCTTCTATTGTGGGATTGGGTTCGGCGGCATAGGCAGCCTTAATTTCGTTGAACTGGAAGGTGAATCGATTCATGGTGTGTTTATGGTTGGCAAATATTTTGATTAACCATTAGGATAAAGCCATGACTGAAAATGCTAATAAAAATCTATTGCCCCTAGGAAGAGCTACCTTAGGAGGGGGATGTTTTTGGTGTCTTGAGGCTGTTTACCAGCAGATTTTGGGTGTGAAAAGTGTAGTTTCTGGCTATGCCGGGGGTGCTCGCCCCAATCCCTCTTATGAATCTGTTTGTACTGGGGTCACTGGGCACGCAGAAATCGTCGATATTGTGTTCGATCCCCAAGTCATTTCATTTAGAGATTTACTGGAAATTTTCTTTGTGATTCATGATCCCACCACCTTGAACTATCAGGGCAACGATCATGGAACCCAATATCGTTCTGTCATCTTTACCCATAGTGATGAGCAATTCAAAATTGCGCATGAAGTAGTGCAAGAATTGGAGGGCTCAAAAATTTATGCCAATCCTGTGGTGACGCAAATTGAAACTGCGCCAACTATTTACCCAGCAGAGGACTACCACCAGAATTATTTTCAGCAGCATCCCCATCAAGGATATTGCGCTGCGGTGGTTGCCCCAAAGCTAGCAAAGTTTAGGGCGAAATTTAAATCGCTGATTGCTCCGCAATACGCATAATTAATCTTTACGGAGCCAAGCGGCTGATCTTCCAATGACTGCCATGGAGTTTGTAATGGATGCGATCATGCAAACGGGAAGGTCGACCTTGCCAAAACTCAATCTCCGTTGGACGTAAGCGATAGCCACCCCAATGCTCAGGGCGCGGAGGGGTATCACCGAATTCTGATTTGAAGCGTTCCTCTGCTTCTTCTAAAAACTCTCGATTTGGAATGGCTTCACTTTGAGGTGAGGCCCAAGCCCCAATTCGAGAAGCTGGTGGGCGAGAGTGGAAGTATTGATCACTTTCTTCCGGGCTCACTCGTTCGACATTCCCTTTAATTCGTACCTGGCGCTCTAATTCATGCCAATGAAAGAGTAGTGCAGCTTGTGGTCGATCTGCGAGCTCTTTGCCTTTTTGGCTCTCGTAATTGGTGAAAAAGGTAAAACCATTTTCATCAGCTCCTTTTAGTAAGACAATACGAGCTGATGGATTACCTGCTTTATCTGCAGTTGCCAAAGTCATGGAATTGGGCTCAGGGCACTCGGCTTTAACAGCTTGGTCAAACCAAAGTTGAAAAAGAGGCAAAGGTAGGTGCGTAACCTCAGTTTCTGAAAGCTGGCCAAAGGTATAGTTTTTGCGAAGTTGAGCAATAGGATCCATTTTTTCAGTATAAAGAGAAGCTATGGCAGAAGACAAGATTGAAGATCTGGCTGGAGTGAATGAAGGCTCTTTGCAAGAACGCCGTTTCGGGGGAGTCTCTAGGCTCTATGGTCCTGAGATGCGCGCACGCTTTCAGAATGCTACTGTTGTTGTAGCTGGCTTAGGCGGTGTTGGGTCTTGGTCAGCAGAAGCACTCGCCCGAACCGGAGTTGGTCATTTGGTATTAGTAGATTTTGATCATATTGCTGAAAGTAATACCAATCGTCAACTGCATGCATTTGAAGGTCAGTATGGCAAAGCCAAAGTCGAAGCCATGACTCAGCGCATTTTGCAAATCAATCCTGAAATTCAAATTACAGCATGCGATGAATTTCTGGAGCCTGAAAATCTGGATCGAATTATTCCCGAAAATGCATTTGTATTAGACGCCACTGATTCAGTGCAAACCAAAATTGCATTATCGGTTTGGGCGCGAGCAAATAATCGTGCTTTAGTAATGTGTGGTGCTGCAGGAGGGAAGTCTGACCCCACTTCGATACGTTGTGATGATTTATCTCGTACCGAGCAAGATGCCTTATTAGCAAAGGTGCGTCAGGGTCTGCGCCAAGACCATGGCTTTTCTAGAAATCTAAAGCACAAGATTGGCATCAGAGCCATCTACTCTCATGAGCCGCGAGCTGGCGCTTCCACAGGTGGCTTGGCCTGCTCTGGCTATGGTTCTACGGTCATGGTGACTGCGGCTTGTGGGCTTGCTGCTGCTGCAGAAATTCTGAATTTGATCGGCCTAGATCAAAAAGATGAGCAAAAATAAGTCATGTTAGCTGTAAATCCTTAAGGGGATTCCCTGTAGGAAATTACTGATTCTGTTGCAGTCATGTAGTGTGTACAAAGATTACTCCTTATGATTTAAAAGAGATTTCAATTTCAAGAGACTCTACTTTTATTCATTTCATCACTTTAGTTATTTTTAGCCCCTAGTGCAGACGAGCAGTCCTCCCTAGACTTTGCCTCGTTGGTAAACCGCCAACGACAAATCGAAAAGGAGTTCTCTTTTGCAGACTGAACAAACTGGCTTAAAACGCCACCTTAAGGTCCGGCACATTCGTTTAATGGCCTTAGGTTCAACAATAGGTGTTGGATTATTTTTAGGCTCTGCGAGCGCAATCCAAATTGCAGGCCCATCAATTCTTTTGGGATATCTGCTTGCGGGCATTGTTGCCTTCATCGTCTTACGTACGCTTGGTGAGATGGCAGTTCATGAGCCTGTTGCAGGTTCTTTTGCGGCATATGCCAATAGCTATGTGGGGCCATTAGCAGGCTATATGGTGGGTTGGGGCTATTGGACCTATTGGATTGTGGTTGGAATTGCTGAAGTCACAGCTGTTGGTATTTACATGGGTATTTGGTTCCCAGAAATACCGCAATGGATTTGGGCGCTATCTTCTATTGTGATGATGGGGCTAATCAATCTGATTGCCGTCAAGGTATTCGGTGAGTTTGAGTTTTGGTTTGCACTCATTAAGGTAATAGCCATTGTGGCCATGATCGCGTTAGGCGGATCAGTCATTTTGTTTGGTTTTACGAATGATTGGCAACCTATTGGCCTTACCAATCTTTGGCAGCATGGCGGTTTCTTTCCAAATGGCATCGGCGGTATGTTGCTCTCCTTGCAAATGGTGTTGTTTGCCTATGTCGGTATCGAGATGATTGGTTTATCTGCAGGTGAGGCAGAGAATCCTCAGAAAACGATTCCAATGGCAATTGACTCACTGGCTTGGCGCATCTTGATTTTCTATATGGGCGCAATCTTAGTGATCTTAGCGCTCTTTCCTTGGAATCAAGTTGGTCAGCAAGGCAGTCCATTTGTGGTGATGTTTGAGCGCATCGGTTTACGCGAAGCGGCAGGCTTAATTAACTTTGTTGTAATCACTGCAGCGCTCTCCTCATGCAATGCTGGCATCTTTAGTGGCGGCCGTCTTCTGTACGCTTTATCTTCTAATGGTTATGCCCCCGCGCCTTTTGCGAAGCTATCAAAGTATGGCGTTCCTCACCGAGCAGTGATGGCGACAGTGGCGGTATGTATGTCTGGTGTAGTGCTGAATTACTTTGTGCCTGATAAAGCCTTCCAATACATCATGGCCGCTGTCACCTTTATAGGATTGACGGTGTGGATTGCAATCCTATTTACCCAAATGAAATTCCGTCGCTCATTAAGTAACGAACAGGTTGCGCAGCTTGGCTATCGCGCGCCTTGGTGGCCGTATTCCTCTTGGTTTGCTCTGGCATTCATCGGTTTGGTAGTTGTTCTGATGGGCTTTCATGAGGATGCACGGATGGCATTGATATTGGGTCCGTGTTTATTGGGCGTGTATCTCGCGATGTTCTACATCGTTGGTTTACATCGCAAAACAACAAGTCGTGAATTTAAATCATAGGAGATCGCAATGATTATTGGTGTTCCACAAGAAGTCAAAAATAATGAGTTTCGGGTAGGTCTTACTCCGGGAAATGTGAGTGGCTTAAGTAAGCAAGGTCACGTGGTATTGGTTCAGCGAGGTGCGGGTGCTCAGATAGGCTTGGGTGATGAGGCTTATCGTATTGCTGGTGCTACGTTAATAGATAGCGCAGCAGAAGTGTTTCAGAAAGCCGAGATGATTGTGAAGGTTAAAGAGCCTCAGCCACAAGAATGCGCCATGCTACGCGAAGACCAGATTCTTTTTACCTATTTGCATCTTGCTCCAGATCCTGCACAAACTAAAGCCTTGTTGGCATCCGGTGCGACCTGCATAGCCTATGAGACGGTGACCTCTATGAATGGTGCGCTACCCTTGCTGGCTCCAATGAGTGAAGTGGCTGGCCGAATGTCGATTCAGGCTGCTGCCTCTCATTTAGAAAAGACGCAAGGGGGTTTAGGAGTATTGATGGCGGGTGTGCCTGGAGTATCGCCGGCAAAGATTGTGATTCTGGGTGCTGGAGTAGTTGGTCGAAATGCATTACAGATGGCAGTAGGTTTAGGCGCAGACATTTGCATCTTTGACCGAGATATAGATCGCCTTAGGCAGATTGATACGCTCTATGGCAATCGTGTGCGTACTTTTTATTCCGATAGTTTATTAATTGAACAAGAGGTCAGCGAGGCTGATGTGGTGATTGGGGCAGTATTATTACCAGGTGGCGCAGCGCCAAAATTAGTGACGCGCGAGATGGTCAAGAAAATGAAAGAGGGTGCCGTGATTGTTGACGTCGCCATTGATCAGGGGGGTTGCTTTGAAACATCTAAACCAACGACCCATGCAGACCCAACTTTTCTAGTGGATGGTGTGCTGCATTACTGCGTAGCCAATATGCCAGGTGCCGTAGCAAGAACCTCCACCTTTGCGCTAACCAATGCGACTTATCCATTTGTAGAGGCATTGGCTAACCGTGGAGTAGTGAAAGCTCTATCGATTGATCATCATCTGCGTAATGGCTTGAGTATTCATAAAGGTGTACTGACTTCCGAGCCGGTAGCTCAGGCACAGGGATTGGATTTTGCGCTCTCAGAGGAGCTTTTTATGGCCTAGTTATCTTGAGGATTTAAACTGATTCAATTGCTTTGATTGAATCTATAAGATCTATGGACTTTACAGCCTTAACCCTCTCTGCTGGTGTTGTTACATTGGCGGAGATGGGTGACAAAACCCAATTACTTTCTTTGATGCTCGCTGCTCGCTATCCCAAGCAAGCGCTAGCCATCATCGCTGGTATTTTTATTGCCACCATTGCAAACCATGCTTGTGCGGCATTACTTGGACATTGGTTAATGACTTTGGTTTCGCCCGATGTGATGCGATGGATCTTAGGCGCTAGCTTTCTGGGTATTGGCTTATGGCTTTTGGTGCCAGATCATATTGATGATGCGGCAGGCTCTCAGGTGACTGATCGAGCTTTTCAGGTATTTGCCTTAACAGTGGTGTTGTTCTTTTTGGCGGAGATGGGTGATAAAACCCAAATTGCAACAATTGCTTTGGGTGCTCGCTATGAAGATGTAGTTTCAGTTACGATAGGCACCACCTTGGGGATGATGCTAGCTAATGCTCCAGCCGTGTGGATTGGTCAAAAATTTACCCAGCGTATGCCAATCAAGTGGGTGCATGCGGTTGCCGCTGTGACCTTTATCGCTATTGGCATAGCTACCCTGATCTGGAGTTAATTCAGACCCCAGCATTGCTTGGTCTCAAGACTTAAAATAGACCAATGAAAACTGATCTGCCCCAGAGCTTTCGCCGGCTCGAATACCGCCCCCCCATCTATACCTTTGACCAAGTTGAGCTGGACATTGCCTTAGATCCAGCCCGCACGATTGTTAAAAGCAAGATTGAGGTATTGCCAGGAAAGAGTTATGAGCCTGGCGCACCGCTGGTGTTGGTAGGACAAGAGCTAGAGTTTGTTAGTTTGCGAATCAACGGCGAGGCACATCGCCATTTTGAGCTCACCCCAGAGACTTTAACAATCCACTCTTTACCAAATGACGGTAAAGATAAGTTTGTACTGGAAATTATCTGCATCTGTGTACCTGAAAAAAACACAAGTCTCATGGGTTTGTATGTTTCCAACGGAAACTTTTTCACCCAGTGTGAAGCAGAAGGCTTTCGGAAGATTACCTACTTCTTAGATCGTCCGGATGTGATGGCGCGCTATCGTGTGACACTGCAAGCCCGTGAAGCAGAGTGCCCAGTGTTGTTATCGAACGGTAATTTATTAAGAGAAGAGAAGCTGCCTAATGGATGGCATAGCGCGACTTGGGAAGATCCATTTCCTAAGCCATCCTATTTATTTGCTCTGGTAGCGGGCAAGCTCGAGTGCATAGAAGAGACCATCACCACCAGTAGCGGTGCTCAGAAGCTTTTGCAGATCTGGGTTGAGCCCCATGATCTTCAAAAGACCCGTCATGCCATGGACTCCTTAATTGCCTCGATTCACTGGGATGAAAAGCGCTTTGGCCTTGAGTTGGATCTTGAGCGCTTCATGATTGTGGCTGTAGGCGACTTCAATATGGGCGCTATGGAAAACAAGGGCTTGAATATTTTCAATACCAAATTTGTTTTGGCCCAACCAGAAACTGCAACAGATGCTGACTTTGCCAATATTGAAAGCGTAGTTGCGCATGAGTACTTTCATAACTGGACTGGTAATCGTGTGACCTGCCAAGACTGGTTCCAGCTTTCTCTTAAGGAAGGCTTAACTGTTTTTAGGGATCAAGAGTTCTCTGCAGATCAAATGGGAAGTGAGTCTGGCAGGGCAGTAAAGCGCATTGAGGATGTGCGACTGTTACGTCAGTTGCAGTTTCCAGAGGATGCGGGTCCGATGGCGCATCCAATTCGTCCGGATGAGTATCAAGAAATTAATAACTTCTATACCGTCACCGTGTATGAGAAGGGCTCTGAGGTGGTGCGGATGTATCAAACCTTGCTCGGCAGAGATGGTTTCCGTAAAGGTATGGATTTGTATTTCAAGCGCCACGATGGACAAGCTGTAACTTGTGATGATTTCTTGGCGGCAATGGCTGATGCCAATGGCAGAGATCTGACCCAGTTCAGAAACTGGTATAGCCAAGCTGGCACACCAAGAGTCAAAGTAGAGGAGCGCTACGATGCTGCCAAAAATCAATTTCATCTCACCCTGACACAGAGTTGCTCACCAACCCCAGGGCAGCCTGAGAAGAAACCATTTCATATTCCATTGAAAATGCGTTTAATAACTACCGCTGATGATCAAACAGAGCAATTATTAGAGCTTACAGGGCCTACTCAGTCATGGACGTTCGACAATATCTCTGAGAAGCCAGTGCTTTCTCTTAATCGCAGCTTCTCTGCCCCGATTAATTTAGATTTCGAGCAAAGCGAGGCAGATCTTCTGAGCTTGCTTTCTAGTGATGACGATCCTTTTAATCGCTGGGAGGCGGGTCAGAAGCTAGCCATGCAAATGATTCTGAGCAACCGCTTGCCTGATGCTACGCTGATGAGTGCGTATCGTAACCTATCACTAGATCCCGAGCTCGATCCTGCGTTTAAAGAGCTAGCCATGACTTTGCCCGCTGAGTCTTATTTATATGAGCAGTGTTCGAGCGTAGATCCACAGCAAATCTTTACTGCACGCCGTGCATTCCGAAAAGAGATCGCCAAGCAACTGCAGCTGGAGTGGGCTGCAATATATCAGCAGAACCAAACTCCTGGACCCTTCAAGTCTGACGCTCAAGATTCTGGCAAGCGCGCATTGAAGAACCTCGCGCTCAGCATGTTACTCGAGGCCGACCCGAAGATTTGGGCACCAATGGCAGTCAATCAATACCAGACTGCTGACAATATGACCGATCGCTATGCTGCACTGGCGGCACTTGTCATTCATGGTGTAAAAGGTGCAAACGATTGTCTGAATGATTTCTTCAGTCGTTTTGCTAACGATGCTCTGGTAATTGATAAGTGGTTTGGATTGCAATCAAGCCGTCCCCCCGTTGCTGGTCTCGAGCCAACGCTAGCTGATGTCAAGCGATTGCGTGAACATCCGGCCTTCAAATTAAATAATCCAAACCGTGCGCGTAGTGTGATTCATGCCTTCTGCGCTAATAATCCTGCAAGCTTTCATCAGGTTGATGGCAGTGGTTATGCGTTCTGGGCGGAGAGTGTTCTTGCTCTAGATCCAATTAACCCGCAAGTAGCTGCTCGCCTAGCGAGAGCCCTAGATCGCTGGCGCTTATTTGCACAGCCTTATCAAAGTCATATGAAGGCTGCTTTAGAAAGGGTTGCCGCATGCTCAACCCTTTCTCCAGATGTACGAGAGGTAGTGAGTAAGGCTCTCGGGAGCTGATTTTTGGGTTCTTGGGATAACAAGGCAAAATAGAGTCTATTGAGCATACGCAGTCATTATTGGAGAAATCGTTTTGTCTTCTAGTACCCATATTAATTTCAAGCATTATTTAGAAACCGCCAAACCAAATGGCATAGCAATACCTGCTGGACTTCAAGAATTACTGGCTGCTGTGGTTAATACCTGCTCCACCTTAAGTCACGAAGTAGCCCAGGGCGCCTTGATAGGTTTATTGGGCTCCGCTGGAACGGGTAACGTGCAGGGTGAAGTACAGCAAAAACTTGACATCATTGCTAATGATTTATTAATTGATGGCGTGAAAAGTTGTAAGTCACTTGCAGGTTTGGCTTCTGAAGAAATGGAATTGCCAGTGCCCGTGCAAGGTACTGGAGATTATCTTTTATTATTTGATCCATTGGATGGTTCATCCAATATTGATGTGAACGTATCTATTGGCACGATTTTCTCCATCCTGAAAAAGCAAGACTCACAAGCGCCAATACAGACTTCTGATTTCTTATTGTCAGGTCGTCATCAAGTTGCAGCTGGTTACGTGGTCTACGGCCCTCAAACAACGATGGCTTTGACGCTGGGTGATGGTGTAGTGATGTTTACCTTGAATAAGGTGACTGGCGAGTTCTTATTAATTAAAGATGCAGTCACGATTTCGCATTCCACCAAAGAGTTTGCTATCAATATGTCGAATATGCGTCACTGGGCCGATCCAGTGCGTCGCTATGTTGAAGAGTGCTTGGCTGGTGTAGGTGGGGCCCGTGAAAAAGATTTCAATATGCGCTGGATTGCCTCCATGGTGGCTGATGTGCATCGCGTTCTTTCTCGTGGTGGCGTCTTTATGTATCCATGGGATCAACGAGAGCCCCATAAGCCCGGTAAATTGCGTTTGATGTATGAAGCAAACCCAATGAGCTTCTTGGTTGAGCAGGCGGGCGGCGCGTCTACCAATGGTAAAGAGATCATCATGGATTTGCAGCCTACGGATTTGCATGAACGCGTATCGGTCATGCTAGGTTCTAAAGAAGAAATTGATCGTCTGCAGCATTACCACTCTTAAATAACAAAGCTAGCTCTGCAGAAAAGTAAAAACCCGATCAGATGATTGGGTTTTTTGTTTGCTCTAAGGCTGAACCTTATCCTTCAGGTAGGCTAGCGATTCTTCAACTTGGTCAATCAAGATCAAGCAGACATCACCTTCGGCGACTTCACTCAAGACGGTATCAATAGCTTTAAACTCGCCACGGATTTCTTTAACTTGCTTAGCTTTGGTGGCGCCTACCAAGCCTTCTTGTAAAAGCTTGAGTACTTCGCCATCTTCACGACCACGCTGACAAGCATCTTCATAGAGGATGACATTATCAAATGCATTGCCAAGAATTCGGGTGAGGTCGCGAATATCTTCATCGCGACGATCGCCAGCACCACTAATTACCACATGGCTTTTCTTGGGTTGCATCGATTCCACCGCGCTTGCAAGGGCGCGCATCGCATCAGGATTATGACCGTAGTCAGCAATCACGGTGGCACCTTTGTGCTTGAATTGATTAAAGCGTCCAGGCACAGCATTTGCAGTGCTCTCAAAACTATGCAAGCCACGTGCAATCTTTTCAGCATCTAGACCTAAAGCCCAAGCAGCGCCAATGGCTGCCATGGCATTTTCAATTTGAAAGCCTAACACTCCGTTTTGGGTCAGCGGAATTTCGCTTACTGGAAAGCGGTACATCACGCGTGAACCTTTGGAGGCAACAATATAGGTGCCATCAAAGAAGATCACTTTCTTATTCTTAGCACGGTGTGCCGTGATGACCGGGTGATGTTGGTTCTGGGCGAAGAAGATCACGCGGCCCGAGCACTTATCCCCCATCTTAGCCACCATCGGATCTGCGGCATTGAGAACAGCGGCTCCAGTTGGCGCAACGTTTTGGACAATCACGCGTTTGAGGATTGCTAAATCTTCTACGCTAGTGATGTAGTTCAAGCCTAGATGATCACCTTCGCCAATATTGGTCACAACCGCAACTTCACAGCGATCAAAGCCCAGGCCCTCGCGCAATAAACCTCCACGAGCAGTCTCAAGAACGGCAGCATCGACATCGGGGTGCATTAATACATTACGTGCGCTCTTAGGACCACTGCAATCACCAGTATCGATGAGACGATGATTAATGTACACGCCATCTGTGCCGGTCATGCCTACTCGCAGACCAGTTTCATTAAGGAGGTGAGCGATCAGACGCACGGTGGTGGTTTTGCCGTTGGTGCCTGTAACGGCAACTACCGGAATACGGCCATCTTCCCCTAGAGGAAACATCATGTTGATAATGTCTTCACCGACAGGACGACCCTTGCCATAGGATGGCTTTAAGTGCATGCGTAATCCAGGAGCAGCATTCACCTCAACAATGCCGCCGCCTTGTTGCTCCAGAGGCTTATAGATAGATTCACACAGAATATCGACGCCGGCAATATCTAAACCAATCATTTGAGCTGCTGCTACTGCGCTTGCAGCAACATCTGGGTGAACGTCATCAGTAACATCAGTAGCGGTGCCGCCAGTGCTCAAGTTGGCATTGTTGCGCAATAGAACGCGTTCACCGGTCTTAGGTACATATTGTGGTGAGAGTCCATTACTTGCTAAATGAGCAAGGGCAATATCGTCGAAACGAATTTTAGTTAATGCAGTTGCGTGACCATCACCACGCAATGGATTTTGATTTTCTTTTTCTACCAGTTCCGCAACGGTATGCTTGCCATCACCAACTACTTGGGCAGGCTCACGACGGGCTGCAGCTGACAGACGATTGCCAACCACAAGGAGGCGATAGTCAGCACCAGGCAAGTAACGTTCCACAATCGTTTCACGACCAAAAGCTTGGGTGACCTCAAAGCCAGCACGCACCTCTTCTTCGGTTTGGATATTAGCAACAACACCTTTACCTTGATTGCCATCTTTTGGTTTGAGAACAATCGGGCCGCCAATTTTTTGTGCAGCACGCCAAGCATCATCTGCATTAGTTACAACCTCGCCAATCGGAACCGATACACCGGCCGCTGCAAGCAGATTCTTGGTGAGTTCTTTATCTTGTGCAATCGCTTCGGCAATTGCACTGGTATCGCTAGTTTCAGCTGCTTGAATACGCTTTTGTTTGCTACCCCAGCCAAACTGCACCATGCTGCCCTCGGTCATGCGGCGGAAGGGAATATTACGCTGCACGGCGGCATCCACAATGGAGCCAGTGCTTGGACCAAGACGCACATCCTCATAAAGCGCTTCAAGTTCAGATAGAGCGGCAGCTAAATCAAAGGGCGCATCATTTAAGGTTGCTTGAATAAGAGCAAAACCAAAGTCGAAAGCCATGCGGCCAACAACTTCTTCAATATATTCGACAACTACTTGATAGACGCCTTCGTCGATGGTTTGTACGGTTCGACTAAAAGTGACAGGGCAGCCAGCTTGTGCTTGCAAGCCTAGTGCCGCATGTTCTAGTGCATGAGCAAGGGACAAAACTTCTGTATAACCACCGCGACGCATGCTGCCAAGTTGTGGAAAGCGTTCGCGAATCTTGGTTTCGAACTGAGGAATGGCATCAATCGAGCGCTCTGCAGGTTCGCAAGTCACAATCGCTTCTAAAGCAGTATGACGGCTCCATAAATTGGGGCCACGTAGCATACGAATACGGGTAATTTCCAATTAAGCCCCTATGATAGTTGTAGCGTCTGGTACGAAAGTTTCTGCACCAGCCTCAATCACATTAAACGGAATATCTAAAGCCCAAGCAGCAGCAATGGCGGCGCCAAGATTCATTGTCTTCCATGGGCTTGCACTGTTGGCTTCAGAGTGGCGTGGCACTGGAATCGATTTTTGATCTAGCTTGCCTGATTTCAGGGTGATTTGTTGTTTGCCAACTAGCACTGCGCGGCCACCATTTTGTAGATATATCTTAACGACTTCTGAATCTGAGTTCTCACTAAAGAAAATGACTTCGCCATCACAGAGCTCAGCCATTTGTACGCACATGGGATCATCTGCGTTCAGAACACCAACACCGGTTGGAAGAACAACATCAATTTGTGTGCGCACAATGCTGAAGACTTGGTCTTCATCGTAGATTGCGTACTGCGGGAAGTTTGCTTTGGGATTCACGTTGAGCACGACACCAACTTGGCAACGATCGTAGGCTAGGCCTTCAATGAGCATAGATAGGTGATTGTTCTCAATCACAGCCGCTTCTACAGCGCGGTTGAGTAAAGTGCGACGGGCATTTTCCCAATTCGATACATTGGTGTTCGGAATAGCGCGATTACCAAAAAATAAACCTTTGCTGCAAGACAGGCCAACATAGACGTTGGTAAGGCGCAGAAAGTGAGCAACCATTTCAGCAACTGGTGTCTTGCCGCTTTCGCCACAAATACCTACTAGTGGAATACGGAAGTCCGTTCCAGGCGGAAAGAGGTGGTTCGCAATCTCTTTACCAACCGGCTGTGGTTTGCCGCTAGCAGGCTTGAGGTGCATTAATAGGCCTGGGCCAGCATTGACCTCAACGATTGCAGCATTTTGCTCTGCAAGAGGACGGCTAATATCTTGTGCGACTAGATCAACACCCGCAATTTCTAAGCCAACAACACGTGCCGCTAAGGCGACTTGGCTAGCAACATCGGGATGCACTAAGTCGGTCACATCAAATGCTACGTTGCCATTACTCTGAATTAATACTTTATGGTCCACCGCAGGGATGCTAGAGCCAGTCAGCTGTTGACGCGCAAGCTCAAGCTCTACTGCAGAATCAATGCGCACAGGATTGAGAGGATGCTCCTCAGCAGTGCCGCGACGCGGATCAGAGTTAATCTGAATCTGAATCAATTCTTGGACTGTATGTTTACCGTCGCCAGTGACCCATACAGTTTCACCTTTAGCAGCCGCAACCACTTTATTGCCTACTACTAGCAAACGGTGTTCATCGCCAACAATATGACGTTCAACCAATACTTCACTACCTTCATCAATTGCTACTGCATAAGCAGCTTCAATTTCTTGCTGGGTATATAGATTAATAAATACGCCACGACCATGATTGCCATCGATTGGCTTCACAACCACTGGCAAGCCAATATCTTGGGCTGCTTCCCACGCATCATCTGGACTGGTAACCGTTCTACCTTCTGGTGTGGGAACGCCTGCACTACGCAATAGACTTTTGGTGAGGTCTTTGTCTCTGGAGATGGTTTCCGCAATTGCGCTGGTCTGGTCTGTCTCAGCAGTCCAGATGCGACGCTGCTTTGCGCCATAGCCGAGCTGAACTAAATTACCTTCAGATAAACGAATGGAAGGAATGCCGCGCTCTTCTGCTGCGTTAACGATGCAAGCTGTACTAGGGCCTAGCAATAAATCATCGCCAAGATCGCGTAGCTTTTCAATAATGTCTTGAACTAAGGCAACGCAGTCCGCTTGGTCTTGCGCAAGGGCGAGATAAAGATCGCGAGCGTACTTTAATGCGGTAAGAGTAACTTCTTCATTGATGGCGCTGACCATCACTTTGTAAACGCTGCGACGATCACCATCACGCGCTTTACCAAAACCACCGGGAATGCCTGCAAGATTTTGCAGCTCAAGTGTGAGGTGCTCCATGATGTGCGCTGGCCAAGTGCCTTCTTCAACACGCTTTAGAAAGCCACCCGTTTCTCCATAGCTACAGCGATGCTCGACAAGACTAGGAAGGGCTTTGACCAGGCGGTCATAAAAGCCAGGAATGAGATTAGAGGGATAGTCCTCTAAATCCCCAATATCAATCCAAACCTCAATAACGGGATGGTAAGTCCACATATTGGGGCCACGGAGATGCTTAACACTCAGGATCTCGATGGATTTATCTAGTAATTGGGGCATTTAAGGTATTGCGAGGGGTCGGCACCAGGCTTCAGGGGTCGGTGCAGCTGACTGTCTCTCTATTTTTAGTTTTCTTCAAAATCCACAAAAATTGCAAAAATACATAAAAAGGACTGCTTCGCTAATTTAACGGTTTTCTACCCCTGAAAGTTGACAGTAGCAATAAATCTAAAAAATCCAGCTCCACTATACTTTTGGGGTTAATGAAGCCATCCATCCTACCTTTTGCTCCTGCGCTGCCAAGCGATTGGCAGGCTGTTCTTGGGGGTAAAAATTCCCCCATTCAGAGCTTAGAGGCAGTGCTGGCTTGGGTTGAATTAGATTTGGGTGCTGATTTACGCTTTCAAAAAAGTCTGCTTTGGCTTACTGACCAGGGTTTGTTTTGGACGGACGGTGCCAAGTTTGAAACTTGGCCTATTAGCTCTGCAGAGCATCTCATTCATGGCGACCATGCCGGAGTGGGGCATTTAAAACTTGAAACTGCCGATGCTCTGCAAAGAATTTGGTATTTCACATTAGCAGTCAATCCTCAAGTTTTACGTCTGCAGTCTAGTTTTAAGCTGCTCACTCGTGGTGAAGAGCGCAATGACGCAGAGGTCAGTGAGTATGACAAGCAAGTGTGTCCGGTTTGTTTAAGTCCTAAACCAGCAAACTCCGATGCTTGTCCTAGCTGTGATCCTGAAGATGACAAGCCGCCATCTACTTGGACTTTGTTTAAGCTCTGGCGTTTTGCTAAGCCTTATCAAAAACAGTTGCTACTCGGCTTTGTTCTCACGCTACTATCGACTGGTGCAACATTAATCCCGCCCTATCTCACCATGCCGTTGATGGATCATGTTTTGATTCCCTATGAGCGTGGCAATCCAATTGATTTTCATTTAGCAACTAAATACTTATTGGCACTATTTGGTGCTGCCATCATCGCCTGGGGTTTGGGTTGGTGGAAGACGTATTTACTTGCATTAGTGAGTGAACGTATTGGGGCCGATCTTCGCAATACAACATTTGAACACTTACTTAAGCTCTCACTTGAATACTTTGGTGGCAAACGCACGGGTGATTTGATTGCTCGTATTGGCACAGAGACTGATCGTATCTGCGTCTTTCTATCCCTTTACGCGCTTGACTTTGCGACTGATGTCCTCATGATCACCATGACTGCCGCAATCCTAGTATCGATTGATCCGTTGTTGGCTTTAGTGACCCTGGCGCCGCTCCCATTTATCGTGTGGATGATTCATGTTGTGCGTGATCGTTTGCGTTTTGGTTTTGAGAAGATTGATCGTATTTGGTCTGAAGTGACCAATATTTTGGCTGATACGATCCCAGGTATACGGGTAGTAAAAGCATTTGCGCAAGAAGATCGCGAGCTCAAACGTTTTGTAGATTCCAATAAACATAATCTGCAAATTAACGATCGTGTGAATCGTGTCTGGGGATTATTCTCACCAACAGTCACTTTGTTGACTGAAACCGGTTTATTAGTTGTTTGGGGTTTTGGTATCTGGCAAGTTGCACATCAAAAAGTTACCGTTGGTGTATTGATTGCTTTCCTCGCCTACATCGGACGTTTTTATGTACGTTTAGATTCGATGAGTCGCATTGTGTCCCATACCCAAAAAGCGGCGGCTGGCGCAAAGCGTATCTTTGACATTTTGGATCACGTCTCGAGTGTTCCTGAGCCCATCAACCCAGTACCTCTAGGCCCAGTAAAAGGTCGCATCTCTTTGCGTGGCGTCGGTTTTCGCTACGGTAATCGTGCGGTATCCAAAGGGATTGATTTAGATATTGCCCCAGGCGAAATGATTGGTTTGGTAGGGCATAGCGGTTCTGGCAAGAGCACTTTGGTGAATTTGATATGCCGTTTTTACGATGTGAGCGCTGGTTCTATCGCTTTAGATGGTCGCGACATTCGTAGTATTGCGATTGCCGACTATCGCAAATGTATTGGTTTGGTTTTGCAAGAGCCATTCTTATTCTTTGGCACGATTGCAGAAAATATTGCTTACGGCAAGCCTGATGCTACCCGTGAAGAAATCATTGAAGCAGCGCGTGCTGCACATGCCCATGAATTTATCCTTCGCCTGCCATTAGGTTACGACTCACTCGTGGGTGAGCGTGGTCAGTCCTTATCTGGTGGTGAGCGTCAACGTATCTCGATTGCACGCGCACTTCTCATTAATCCAAGTATTTTGATCCTGGACGAAGCAACATCATCGGTCGACACAACTACTGAAAAAGAAATTCAGCGCGCATTGGATAATTTGGTTAAAGGTCGCACGACGATTGCGATTGCACACCGCCTATCTACTCTCAGAAAGGCTGACCGCCTTGTGGTGCTGGATAAAGGTGAAATTGTAGAGATCGGTTCTCATGAGCAACTCATGGATGCGCAAGGTGCTTATTACACCTTGTATCAAGCACAATTACGTCATGCTGCTGAGTTAGTTGAGGGTGGTGCGATTGGCGAGAGCTTAGAGGAAAGCAAAGAAGAAAATAAAGAAGAGCAGCACGAAGAGAAGCTACAAGAGATTGCTAAGAATGTTGGAGGAGGGGTATGAGACAGACCTCACATCAATTGACGCGTGATTCACTTGGACGTTTAGTGTTTGTCGATACCAAAGGTCATTCGCATGTTGGCGTACATCCAGTGCGCGCGTTTCCGATTACAGCTCCTAGTGCTGGAATTGGGATCATGGATCAGTCTGGTAAAGAAGTATTTTGGTATCCCGATGTTGCGGTAATTCCAAAGCAAGAACTTCAACTCATTGAAGAAGAATTGGCTGCCCGTGAATTTATGCCCGTCATTGAGAAAATTACTAAGGTCTCAACGTTTGCCACTCCAAGTATTTGGGATATCGAAACTGACAGAGGCCCTACCCGAATTCGCTTAAAAGGCGAGGAGGACATCCGCAGAATCGCTGGCAATACCCTGTTGATTGCAGACTCGAACGGCTTGCAATTTCTCATTAAAGACTCAACTGCCCTAGATAAGGTCAGCAAGAAGCTTTTGGACCGTTTCCGCTAGAATTTATTGCGGTAAGCCGCTTTAGCTCAGTCGGTAGAGCAGTTCATTCGTAATGAAAAGGTCGCCAGTTCGATTCCGGCAAGCGGCACCACTCTTCTTGTTCTCTGAATCATAAATACACAATAAAAACAAATACTTAAGGCAATATTTAAGTAGAGATCTCTTAAATTGCGTACGCTCCAATGCTGTTGCACCGCAATAATATTAGGGTTATAATCTAGGTATTAACCCTTAAGGAGATTCAAATGACTGTTCTATTGAATATGATCAACCAGCTTTTTACTGAAAGCAAACCAAGCCAAAAGCAGGCTCGTCACTACGATTTCGACGGCGCTTACCGCGGCATGTAATTGAAAAAAATTACAGATTAAAAAAGCCACCTTCGGGTGGCTTTTTCTTTGTCTAAAAGATTTCCTAAAGTGATGCGTACTAGCCCCTTAGGAGTGAAATAGACCCAAATATCATGGGGTTATGACGAGGGTAATCACTAGTGTGGATTTGAACAAAACTTGATTACTGTCAAGATCTCTATGTCACAAATCCTTAACAATCAGTTACCGATTTATTTCGGATTGACACATATAAAAGCATAAATAGGAGATTTAGTATGAGCGGCGAGAAAACTGCAGGACCTCTAGGAGGTCGTTGGTTTCAGCTACTAATCGGCATTATCTGTATGTCGATGATTGCGAACTTGCAATATGGTTGGACTTTATTCGTAAACCCAATTGATGCGAAGTTTGGATGGGGTCGTGCAGCGATTCAAGTTGCTTTCACCATTTTCGTATTGACAGAAACTTGGTTGGTTCCAATCGAGGGATGCCTCGTTGATAAATTTGGCCCACGCCCAGTTGTATTCTTCGGCGGCATCTTGTGCGGTATTGGCTGGATGATGAACGCCCATGCCGATACTTTAACTATGCTTTACATTGCAGCTGCTGTGAGCGGTGTTGGCGCTGGTGCTGTTTATGGTACTTGTGTAGGTAATGCACTTAAGTGGTTCCCAGATCGTCGTGGTTTAGCTGCTGGTATGACAGCTGCTGGTTTCGGTGCAGGTTCTGCATTGACTGTTATTCCAATTGCAAACATGATTGCTAACCAAGGCTATCAAGATGCGTTCTGGTACTTTGGTATCTGGCAAGGCGCGATCGTTGTGGTCTTGAGCTTGTTGCTCTCTAAGCCTATTAAGAGTGCCATTACTACAGTCAAGGCTGCAGTGGTTCAGACTCGTAAAGACTTCCGTCCAATGGAAATGGTTAAGCAGCCAGTATTCTGGATCATGTATGTGATGTTCGTGATGGTTGCTGCTGGTGGCTTGATGGCTACCGCACAATTAGGCCCAATTGCTAAAGACTTCCAAATTGCTGGCGTAACCGTGAGCTTGATGGGATTGGCATTACCTGCATTGACCTTCGCATTGACAGTTGACCGTGTATTGAACGGCTTAACCCGTCCATTCTTCGGTTGGGTATCTGACAAGATTGGTCGCGAACAGACAATGACTCTTTGCTTCACATTTGAGTGCTTAGGTATTCTTGGTTTGTACTACCTCGGTCGTGATCCAGTAATGTTTGTGTTGTTGACTGGTTTAGTATTCTTTGC
Organism: Polynucleobacter sp. MG-6-Vaara-E2; assembly: GCF_018687695.1. Taxonomy (NCBI): domain Bacteria; kingdom Pseudomonadati; phylum Pseudomonadota; class Betaproteobacteria; order Burkholderiales; family Burkholderiaceae; genus Polynucleobacter; species Polynucleobacter sp. MG-6-Vaara-E2. The sequence continues at coordinate 1,210,924 of NZ_CP061303.1, read as the reverse complement.
ATGGGGTGAGATTTACAGCTTGTTCCCATCAACCAATGCTGACACATTCGGCTCTACCTATGCTGCTGGTAACGCAGGTCTCCTCTACACAGCAAAAGGTACAGCTTCATTGTTAGTTCCTTTGTCTAGCGTATTGGTAACGATGACTGGTGGTTGGGAAGCAGTATTCTGGGTTGCTAGTTTCTTGAATGGAACTGCTGCAATTTTGGCTTGGTTTGTATTACGCCCAATGCGTCGCAAACTTATCGAGCGTTCTGCTTCAATGTAATTTGGCTAAAAGCCTAAGAAAAGGGGTCTTCGGACCCCTTTTTGTTTGTTCGGATAAAATCACATTGTGATGAAAGTCTCCAAAAACCGCCTTATTCATTGGATTGCAGCTGTAGCCATTGCAATGAGTGCACTTGCCCCAGCAGTTTCACAAGCAGTGTCGCTTGTGAAGGGTGGTCATGGTTTTGCGATGGAGATTTGCTCGGTAGATGGCGCTAAGATGCAAATTGATGTTCAGACTGCCGATCAAGATCTCTCAGATCAAATGCAACCTTGTCCATATTGCTTAAGCCATAGCAGCATTACCCCAGCGTTTAATACCAATCTGACATTTGCAGCCCCAAACTCTTTTGCGTTGCTGCCTCAGCTTTTCTATCAATCACCCAAGCCACTTGCTGTTTGGGTAACTCCTCCTTCAGCAGCACCTCCAACACAAACCTAAATAAACCTTAGGGCATAGCCTAGCTATGTATTTGGCAACACAGTCGTAACTAAGTTGCCGTAGTATTGTGTGGAGAAGTAAATGTTGTTGAAGCAAAAGAAAATTAGCATAAGCATTGGTTTGATATTCGTATATGTATGTGTGCAGGCTCAAGTTGCGCCACCGCCTGATTATGATCAGCGCTTAGGTAATGTCATTGTGAATGCTACTCGCTCGGGTACGCCTTTGGATGAAATTCCGCTCAACACTACTGTATTGACTAAAGAAGTTATAGAGTCCTCACCAGATCAGACAATTGATCAAGTCTTGAAAAACACTCCAGGCGTTTTTCTTAATGACGTACCCTACTACCAGAAAGATCCAACCGGACAAAGTATTAACGTTCGCGGCCTTGGTAATTCAAGAACCTTGGTGATGGTGGATGGTGTTCCCCTAAATGATGCATTCTACGGAACAATCCAGTGGAATCTTGTGCCGCTTTCTTCAATAGATACAGTGGAGTTTATTCGAGGAGGGGTTTCTAGTTTATGGGGAAACTACGGTATGGGCGGTGTCATTAACGTCAACACTAAAAATCCTAAAAATAGTCAACAAGACGTGTCTGCTAGTTATGGTGCATTTGGCACTGGAAATGTCGCGGCCTCAAAAGACATCATTGTGTCAGACGCTATGCAGCTAAGATTTTCAGCTGATTATTTTGGAACTGAAGGCTATCAGAATATAGCAACAATCTATCCAGCTTCCCCGGCAAATATAAGCCCTGGGCAAAATTCTTCTTGGTCAAAAAATACCAATATGCGACTTCAAGGGAACTTCAAAGCATCTCAAGGTACTGATGGATTTTTTAGAATGGGATATCACACGATGAACGATATCTCTAGTAATTATGGTTTTGCTACCAACCTTATGCAGGAAGTAGATTTTGCTGGTGGAACAACCACTCGATTGGATGATAGCTCGAAAGTTCAAGCGAACTTGTTCTATGAAAATACTATTTTTAATAAGCAAAATGGTTCTGCAGCAGCGGTAAGCTCATCGCTAAATCCAGCGCATATTGCAACCGGTACCGGGTACATTAGCGCTAATTATCAAAACCCATATTCTACTTTGGGCGCCTCTGTTCAGTACACCAAAGAAGTAAAAGGTCTAATCGATCAGTATGTGGCTGCAGTTGATGTTAGAAATATATCTGGGTCAAATCAGACAAATAATCTCACCACAACAGGTGGTATTAGTTCAATCAATTATGGTCAGGGGCAGCAGAACTTTAGTGGCTTGATGGGGCAAATTAAATCAAAAAGTGATGTTATTCCGTTGGAAACTACACTTGCTGCGCGCGTAGATTATTGGACTAGTCAAACTCCGACTTATTACAATACGGGCTCAAATGGTTCAAATCCTGCTTATCAAAATATTCCAAACCAGAGCAAAACTCAGTTAAGTCCAACTTTAGGTTTTTTGTACAACTTATCCAAGGGATGGGACTTAAGGTCTGCCGCTTACCAAGCATTTCATGCGCCGGGTCTTAACAATACGCTCCGCTCATATGCTTCCTCAAGCGGAGGCAACTACTTCGCAAATCCTTACTTAACGCCTGAGACGATGACTGGTTACGAGTTTGGTTCAGACTATCGCTGGAAAGAAGGTTTTTTTCAGATTACAGGGTTTAATAATTATGTAAGGAATGCTGTGGCAACTTATAGTCTTAGCGCTTCAAGTGCTTCAGATGTTGCATTGGCGCAAAGTTTATGTGGCGTAACTAATGGCGCGAATCCTCTGTCAGCTTCTGCGGGAAACTGTGTATCAAAGTCGATTAGCTACTATACAAATAATCAGAATTTACTAAGCCAAGGCCTAGAGGTTGAGTTTCATCATGATTTAAGTCCTATGTGGGCTTTGGATGCTGGGTATGCTTATACGAGGACTTCATTAACATCAACCACAACTAGTGATGCTCCATATGTCGGCAATCAAATCGGTGGTGTGCCGCGAAACTTGGGGAATGCGGGCATAACGTATTACCCCATTCCTAAAGCCAGTCTCACCGCAAATGTGCGCTATGTAGGTAACTCTTGGATGAATACTAGCCATAGCTTGCCAGTGCCAGCTTATGCTGTTGTTGGAATGAGGGCAAATTATGAGCTGACACAACAAGCAACTATTTTTGCTTCCGTTGTTAACTTGTTCAACCGTAATTACATTACTTTTAATTCGGCTACAACAGCCACAAGCTATCAGGCAGGTATGCCTCAGGCAATCACTGTTGGCGCGCGTATCATCTTCTAATGCTTAAATCCTCTTCCCATCTATCATTTAAAGCTCTCTTGATGAGTGTTTTGGGGTTGGTCGCATTTAATTCTGCGTTTGCCCAAATGGATCACTCATCTCACATGATGAGTGCCTCTCTTGCAAAGCCTACCGCTTGCACTGGGTCTGGATTGGATTGCGCAAATGCAGCAACTCCATTCTTTATGGCAGATGGCAAGTTATTGCTGGCATGGACTGGGGGCGGCGTGGTTTCTGTTGCTCAGTCGATGGATAAGGGAAATACGTTTTCTACCCCTGTGGTTATTGCTGAGCATGGGAAGTCTTTGGATGCCGGCGCTGATGCGCGTGCACAAATTGTTGCTGACGCAACTGGCAATGCGTTGCTGGCTTATGCATTTTTCAAAGATTCCAATTGGAACGCCCAGATCAATATTGCAAGGTCCTCTGATGGGGGTAAAACGTTTTCTCAGCCCCAATCTTTGGTGAAGGATAGCTCTAGTCAGCGCTTTCCATCAGTTGTTATTCGACCTGATAACTCTATCTTTATTGCATGGATTGATAAGCGCTTAGTGGCTGATGCCAAGAAGTCAGGGCAGCAACGTTTAGGTGGATCCATAGCCTATTCCTTTTCTAATGATGGCGGCAATAGTTTCGCTCCGGAATCAATTGCCAATGAAGCTAGTTGTGAGTGCTGTCGCATTGGAGCTAGTGTGGATCCTCAGGGTGGAGTTGGAATTGTGTACCGTGCGATATTCCCGGGCGGCATTCGGGACCATGCGACTCAGATCATTACGCAAATGGGTGCCGGCAAGACTCAACGCGTTGCTCGAGATGAGTGGAAAACAGACGCTTGCCCGCATCATGGACCAACTATCGCTATATCGACCTCAGGGAAAATCCATGTAGCTTGGTTTACGCAAGGTCGCACTCGCTCGGGTGTTTTTTATGCTAGCTCTATCAATCAAGGCGAAACCTATTCCAAGCCCCAAAGAATTGGCGTAGAAAACGCTAATGTATCAAGACCTTATTTGTTAGCAATCGATCAATCCGTTTGGCTGGTCTGGAAAGAGTTTGATGGCGCGAAAACTTCTATATACCTAAAAAAATCACTTGATGATGGAAAGAGTTGGTCGGCCCCAAAGTTAATCAGTGCTACGGCTGGATATAGTGATCACCCTTTACTGATCAGTCATGGAAAAGAGGTTTACCTCTCATGGCTCACTCGTGAAGATGGGTATCAATTGATTCCATTAAACTCAAAATCATGAATAAACTACTGAGCATCTTATTTATCAGCTTGGCATTTATGCAGTCTGTATTTGCCCAAAGTACCGCATTAAAGCCATATCAAAAGGGCGATTGGAAGACTTTTACTAAGCCTTATGCAGGGCAGCCTGTTGTAATTCATTTTTGGGGTGTTACTTGCTCGCCTTGCGCAAAAGAAATGCCGTTATGGGGAAAATTTCTAAGTCAAAATAAAAACGCCAAAATTATCTTTATTCAGGTTGATGATGTTTCCTCAGAGAGTGCATCCAAGATGCTCACAGCCGCTAATGTCAATCCTATCGGCAACTACACCTTGGCATCACCTTTTGATGATGCATTGCGTTATGAGATTGATCCCAAATGGCGCGGTGAAACTCCAATGACATTATTGGTTAATAAAAATGGGAAAGTGATTCGCAAGACTGGCAGTATGGATTTTGAGAAATTAAAGCAGTGGTACACCATTGGTACATAAGAGATTTGGCAAGATTAATTAAGGAGAAGTAAATGAAAAGATCATTATTAAAAACGCTATCCATCAGCATTCTCAGTTTGGGATTCTGTGGATCATTGATGGCTCAAGACGTTTCAAAGACCGTCACCACTAATGCAATCAAAATTGAAAATGCCTACACACGTGCTACTGCACCAGGTCAGCAGGTAGCGGGTGGGTTTATGAAGATTGAAAATAAAGGCACTGCTGATCAACTGGTATCAGCAAGTTCTCCTGTTGCTGGTGAAGTTCAGCTACACGAGATGAGCATGGATGGCAACGTCATGAAAATGCGTCAAGTGAAAGATATTGCTGTACCTGCTAATGGTGCTGTAGAACTCAAGCCAGGCGGCTACCACTTGATGTTCCTAAATCTTAAGGGGCCATTTAATGCCGGTCAAACCGTTCCGGTTAAGTTGAAGTTTGCTAAGGCAGGCGAGGTAGAAGTAAAACTGCCAGTAAATGCCGTTGGAGCGATGCACGATAAACATTGATATATCTTGATTGAATGATAAAAAAAGCCCCTGATTTTATTCAGGGGCTTTTGCTTTATGAGGCAAAGACTAGGTGAGGTCTAAATCCAAATCGGTTACTGCACCCTTACTTGCGCTGCTTGCAAGACTTGCATATTTAGCCAAGAGGCCGCGGGTGTAACGCGGCTTAGGTTGTTTCCATGCTGCGCGGCGTTTTGCAATCTCTTCATCACTCACATTAAGTTGAATCAGAAGCTTATGTGCATCGATGGTCACCGAGTCACCTTCGTTAATGAGAGCGATTGTTCCGCCAACATAGGCTTCAGGTGCGACGTGACCTACCACCATACCCCATGTTCCGCCCGAGAAACGACCGTCGGTAATGAGGCCAACGGATTCACCCAAGCCTTGACCAACTAAGGCAGAAGTAGGGGAGAGCATCTCACGCATGCCGGGGCCACCTTTAGGGCCCTCGTAGCGAATGATTACGATGTCACCATCTTTAATCTTTTGCGCCATGATGGCAGCCATGGCATCGTCTTCAGAATTAAATACACGAGCAGGACCCGTAATGGATGGGTTCTTGAGGCCAGTAATCTTTGCGACACAACCTTCGGGAGAGATATTGCCCTTCAGAATGGCTAAGTGACCTTGCTTATACAAAGGATTATCTAGAGTACGAATCACTTTTTGATCAGCACGTGGCACGGATGGAACATCCTTCAATACCTCAGCAATTGTCTCGCCAGTAATCGTCATGCAATCACCATGCAATAAACCGCCGTCTAACAAAATCTTCATTACTTGTGGAATGCCACCAGCTTGATGTAAATCTGTTGCCAAATAAGTGCCTGATGGTTTCATATCCACGATGACTGGAACGCGCTTACGTATGCGTTCAAAGTCATCAATTGTCCAATCAATTTCAGCGGCGCTGGTGATTGCCAAGAAATGTAATACCGCATTGGTAGATCCACCTACAGCCATGATCACGCTAACTGCGTTCTCAATCGATTTTTTGGTAATGATGTCGCGCGGGCGCAGATTATTTTTAATGGCTTCAACTAATACACGTGCAGATTCCGCAGCGCTAGCCACTTTCTCGGCATCTTCATTCGCCATGGTGGAAGAGTAAGGGAGGCTCATACCCAGGGCTTCAAAGGAAGAGCTCATGGTATTGGCGGTATACATGCCGCCACAGGAACCGCTGCCTGGACAGGCATGTTGTTCTACCCCTTTGAGGTCTTCTTCACTCATACGACCAGAAGTAAATTCACCAACAGCTTCGAATGCAGAAACAATATTGAGGTCTTTACCTTTGTAATGGCCCGGCTTTATTGTGCCGCCGTAAACATAAATTGCAGGAACGTTAGTGCGTGCAATTGCCATCATGCCACCAGGCATATTTTTATCGCAACCACCAATCACTACGACACCGTCTTGCCACAAGCCATTGACGCAAGTTTCAATACTGTCAGCAATGACTTCGCGAGAAACGAGGGAATATTTCATGCCTTCAGTTCCCATACCAATGCCATCAGACACTGTTGGTGTGCCGAACATTTGGGCTTTTGCGCCAGCTTCTTCTAGTGCAATCACAACAGCATCGCTTAATTTTTGTAAGCCACTGTTGCAAGGGGTAATCGTGGAGTGACCGTTAGCAACTCCAACCATGGGCTTAGAAAAGTCCTTTTCTTGATAGCCCATTGCGTAATACATTGAACGGTTTGGTGCGCGAGCGACTCCCTCGGTGACCATGCGTGAGCGTTCATTAAGGCGTTTCATGCTTATTACTCCAGAAAAGGGTTATTTTTGATAGGCTCTATTGTGCCGTGAGATGCGATGGAAAGCTCCTTAGGCTATAAATGAAGGTTTGGGCCGCTTTCGTGTTGCACCGCAACACAGAATTATCAATGAATTCATCGATTTAGGTAATGATGTTAGCTTGATAGCTAATAGCTTAGTAAAACAGGCTCTAGTACATTAGCTCATCTATTGCTTTTTTCCTTTGGATTCAATGACTAAAGTTGGGTATATCTATTTAATTGACGATGATGAGTCTATGCGGGTGTCACTGTCTCGTATGTTGCGAGATCTTGGTTACCTGGTTGAGGACTACGCATCGGCCAAAGGATTTCTAGAAAAGTCTGCACCAGTTTCACCTGCAGTCATTCTGTTGGATATGCAAATGCCAGACATGACAGGCCTAGATTTGCAGGAACAGCTTCTCAAAATTGGTCGTAAGACACCCATTGTGTTCGTAAGTGGTCAAAGTCACCCGCACCAAATCGTTCAGAGTCTCAAGAAAGGGGCTCTTGACTTCTTATTTAAGCCATTCAATCTAGAAGAATTGTTAAAGGCAGTAGCCGATGCAATTGATTTTGATGGTCGCCAACTCAAACGTGTCTCAATGGATGTTGAGACCAAGAGGGATTATGAAAGTCTGACCCCTAGGGAGCGAGAGGTCTGTGCTTGGTTGGTTGCGGGGCTTTTAAACAAGGATATTGCTGTTAAGCTAGGCACTACAGATGCCACAATTAAGGTGCATAAAGCCAGGGTGATGGATAAGATGCATGTGGATTCTGTTCAGACTTTGGTGAAGAAGTACTTAGAATCGGATTTGGAAAATCATCCCTTATCTAAATCATTCGCTATATAGATAGTTGCTAAATGGACAATTACTTTTGCGCTATTTTGGTATTAGTATCAGATTTATAACTCATAAATGAGACAGACGCTAAGTTGTGAGTACACAGATTAAGCTTCCGGAGATAAAAAAAGAGGCCTTTCAGCGGGCTAGAGAAAATCTTGGTTTAAGCACCAAAGATTTATCTGTCATGGCATGTCTCTCAGTTCGCCAGATTGAGCAACTTGAGAGTGGTGAATCTGGTTCTTTCTATGGCCCACAGATTAAATTAACTGCCGCTAAAAAGGTGGCTGGACTACTGAAGCTGTCTGAAGAGGATGCTTTTGATTTTATGGGTGTGGCGCCTGAAGAAAAAATAGCCCCTGAAAATATGGTGGAACAGACTAAGCCGGTTGTCGTGCCTGAAGAAAAAAAATCAGAACCAGCTAAACCGGTGGAAGACAAAATCCCTGAGGAGAAAATAGAGCCTCAGCAAACTATTTCAGTGCATGAGCAAAACTCAGAGTCATCAAATGTTGTGACTGTTGAAGCCTCGGCAAAGAATCCTAAGAAAAAATTATTCGTCTTATTGAGTATTGCTGTAGCAATTACGTTTTCCGTGGTCAACTTACGCCCACTATTCTTTCCGGAAGTGGTGAAGGAAGAAATTGTCGTAATTCAAGAGACGCCCGCTAATCCTGCGTCTGAGGCTACCACTGACGCTAAGCCCATTACACCGCTAACACCGGAGCCCACTGTCGCTGCAGCGCCTGTAGCTGCTTCCGCCCCAGCGGTTTCTGCTGAGTGCCCGCCTATTGAATCAGCTGCAGTGAGTTATAAGGTAGATGCTCCCAGAAAAGCAGGTGATATGGTCTATTTGCAATCAAAGACTGCGCAGACTGTTTGTGTCGTCGATGCTAGTGGCAAGACTCAAAATAAAACCCTAGAGCCAGGAGTGGGGGTAAGTATTTACGGTAAGCCACCATTGAAGGTATTAACTTCAGGACAAACTCCGGTGGATATGTATTATCAAGGCGCGAGAGTGCGCCTATCCAATATTACAGCCAAGACAATTGTTTTGGAGCCGGCCGAGATTACTCAGCCTGCCCCTCCAGCCGATACTCAGCCCCGTTAACTTTTAAAAAGATGTGCTGAGATTAAAAAAGCAGTTTTTATACCGCTGCTTCGTTTGTTTCGCCAGTGCGAATACGAATGACTTGCTCAACTGCGGTAACGAAAATTTTACCGTCACCAATTTTTCCAGTGTGAGCTGCTTTTGTAATAGCTTCAATAGCTGCTTCCACGCGATCGCCTGGAACAACGGCCTCAACCTTTACCTTAGGCAAAAAGTCGACGACATATTCAGCGCCACGATAGAGTTCGGTATGACCTTTTTGACGGCCAAAGCCTTTTACTTCGGTCACGGTCAGGCCGGTAACACCTACTTCAGCCAAGGCTTCACGAACTTCGTCGAGCTTGAATGGTTTGATGATTGATGTAATGAGTTTCATGTATTTCCCCCTAGTAAGGTAATCATACCTAGAACTAGAAAGGAGTGCCAAATTTGGCCCTACTCAGCAAATTAGGCTCTAAATTGAGATGTAATGGGGTAGCGCCAGTCACGACCAAATGCGCGGGTGGTCACGCGGACGCCGGGAGGGGCTTGGCGGCGCTTATATTCATTGAGCTTAATGAGGCGGGTAACCTTTTCAACGCTCTGTGCATCAAAGCCATCAGCAATGATTTGGGCGATCGATTGATTCTGCTCCATATAGCGCTCTACAATGCCATCGAGAACCTCATAGGGGGGCAGGCTGTCTTGGTCTTTTTGATCGGGACGCAATTCTGCAGAAGGGGCGCGTGTCAAGATGCGTTCTGGAATGACAGGTGCAAGACTATTGCGATAAGCACAAAGTCTATATACCAAGGTTTTAGCAATATCTTTAATGACCGCAAATCCGCCAGCCATATCGCCATATAAAGTGCAGTAACCAACCGCCATCTCACTCTTGTTGCCGGTAGTGAGTACAAGGCGTCCAGTTTTGTTAGAAAGTGCCATGAGCATCGTGCCACGCACACGAGCTTGAATATTCTCTTCGGTGGCGTCGACCTTCATGCCCTTAAATTGTTCTGCTAAAGATTGCTCCAAAGCATCAACAGGACCGCTAATCGGAATCTCGTCATATTGAACGTCCAGGTTCTTGGCCAACTCACGAGCATCAATCCAAGATATATCGGCTGTATAGCGTGAGGCCATCATCACGGCGCGTACTTTGTCTGCCCCAAGGGCATCGACTGCTACAGCTAACACTAAAGCCGAATCTACGCCTCCTGAGAGCCCAATAATCACACCAGGAAAACGGTTCTTATTGACGTAATCGCGCACGCCTAAAACTAAGGCCTGGTAAGCCTGCGCCTCAACACTTTGTGGTGGAGCAATTAAACCCTTTTCGAGCTCGCCTGTTGCGGTGACATCGACCATCCCGAGGCCAGTTTCAAACTGGGGCATGGACATAACGACTTCACTATTTTTATTTAAGGCAAATGATCCACCATCAAAGACCAATTCATCTTGACCGCCTACTGCATTGACATAAACCAAAGGCATTTTGGTTTGATCGATATGCCCACGCAACACATCGATGCGCAGCGCTTCTTTTTTCAGGTGATAGGGCGAGGCATTGGGAACTAGCAGAATTTGCGCACCAGCAGCGTGAGCTTGTTTAGCAGGTCCAGGATGCCAAGCATCCTCACACAGAATCAAACCATATTGAATGCTGTCACATTCAAAGACGCAGGCTTGATTGCCTGGCACGAAGTAGCGTACCTCATCAAATACTTCATGATTCGGTAGCTCTTGTTTGGCATAGCCTGCTACGACTTTGCCATTGCACAAAACAGATGCATAGTTCTGTAAGCCTGCAAGAGTTTGTTTGGGGTGACCTACGATGACGGTGAGGTCAACATAGCCTGCCAGCTCTTTCATCAAGAGCTCGAGCTGTTGCTCGGCTGCTTGAATAAAAGCAGGGCGTAGTAATAAGTCTTCTGGTGGGTAACCGGTAAGAGATAGCTCAGGTGTAACTACGAGCTTAGCGCCTTGATTAAAGGCCTCTAGAGCGGCTTTGTGAATCAGTTGAGCGTTACCAGCCAGATCGCCCAGTAACGGGTTCATTTGGGCTAGGGCAATTTTCTGTGCGCTCACTCCGAATCACAAGGCCTTTATGAATAACAATCTAAATTAAGCGTGCTCTTTGTTATAGCGCTCAATACCCTCAAGAATTTCTTTATGAGCATCAGCAACGCCACCCCAACCTCTAACTTTTACCCACTTTCCTTTTTCAAGATCCTTATAGTGCTCGAAAAAGTGTTGGATCTGATTTAAGCGCAATGGGTTCATATCTTCTGGTTTTTGCCAGTGGGTATAGATTGGCAAAATTTTATCTTCTGGAACAGCCAATAATTTAGCGTCTTCACCACCTTCATCTTCCATTTGCAATAAACCAATCGCACGGCAAGAAACAACTACACCTGGAATCAGTGGAAATGGAGTAATGACCAGAACGTCAACAGGGTCGCCATCACCAGCGATGGTTTTGTTGATGTAGCCATAGTTACACGGATAGTGCATCGCAGTGCCCATAAATCGGTCAACAAAAATTGCGCCAGACTCTTTATCCACTTCGTACTTCACTGGATCAGCGTTCATTGGGATTTCAATAATGACGTTGAAGCTTTCAGGGATCTTTTTACCTGGCTTAACTTTGTCGAGACTCATAAATACTCCGAATAAAGATTAGTAAATACCCTGATCCTAGGACGAGGGAGCAGGGGTGATTCTGTTACATACTGATACAGCTTAAAGACATAGTTTAAAGCTTTCGCAAACTAGGCCTACCTAAGCGCTAGTAATACAAAACAATAAAGATTAACTATAGGGAGTTCAAGCATGAGTAATGTCACTTTAGGCTTGTATTTTGCCTTGGCATGCGGTGTCCTGGCCGTGATTTACGGTTTTGTGATGCGCGGCTGGATTTTGAAGCAAAGTACGGGCAACGCCAAGATGCAAGAGATTGCGGAGGCGATTCAACAGGGTGCAGCAGCCTATCTATCGCGCCAATATAAAACGATTGCCGTAGTAGGAGTGGTCCTCACCATTCTGATGGCACTCTTTTTAGATTTTGCAACGGCGATTGGCTTTGTTGTTGGTGCAGTTCTTTCTGGAGCCTGTGGCTTTATTGGTATGAATGTTTCTGTACGTGCAAACGTACGGACTGCTGAAGCTGCTACCAAGGGAATGAACGAAGCTTTGAACGTTGCATTCAAAGGCGGTGCGATTACTGGTATGTTGGTAGTTGGCCTTGGACTATTAGGTGTTGGTCTGTTTTTCATGTTCCTGGTCTCAATTGGTGCAGGGCAAGACCTATCTTCCGTATTGCATCCTCTAATTGGTTTGGCATTCGGCTCATCATTAATTTCCATCTTCGCGCGCTTAGGTGGTGGCATCTTTACTAAAGGTGCAGACGTTGGTGCAGACTTGGTTGGTAAGGTTGAAGCAGGTATTCCGGAAGATGATCCACGTAATCCTGCGGTGATTGCAGATAACGTTGGCGATAACGTTGGCGACTGTGCTGGTATGGCGGCTGACTTATTTGAAACCTACGCTGTGACATTGATTGCAACGATGGTGCTTGGCTCCTTAATGGTTACTGGTGCTCCAGTGGCTGCGATCATCTATCCATTGGTGCTTGGTGGTGTATCGATTATTGCTTCGATCATTGGTTGCTCTTTTGTTAAAGCAACCCCTGGTATGAAGAATGTGATGCCTGCTCTGTATAAGGGCTTAATCATTGCTGGTGGTTTATCACTCGTTGCTTTCTATTTCGTGACCAATATCATCATGCCGGATGATGCACTGGGTATTCCAGGTAGTCAGTGGCGTTTATTTGGCGCAACGATTGTTGGTCTCTTGCTGACTGCTGCATTGGTATGGATTACCGAGTACTACACCGGTACTCAGTTCAAGCCAGTACAGCATATTGCTGAAGCTTCAACCAAAGGTCATGGCACCAACATTATTGCTGGTTTAGGTATCTCGATGAAGTCGACTGCTTACCCAGTATTGTTTGTTTGTGCAGCAATTTATGCAGCCTATTGGCTAGCTGGTTTATATGGCATTGCGATTGCGGCTACCTCCATGTTGTCAATGGCCGGTATCGTAGTTGCACTTGATGCGTACGGCCCTATTACCGATAACGCTGGTGGTATTGCTGAGATGGCAGGCTTGCCACAAGCGGTGCGTGATATTACCGATCCGTTAGATGCAGTAGGTAACACTACGAAAGCGGTGACTAAAGGCTACGCTATTGGTTCTGCTGGTTTGGCTTCATTAGTGCTTTTTGCTGACTACACCCATGCTTTAGAGGGTATTGGTCAACAAGTGTCTTTTGATCTCTCTAATCACATGGTGATCATTGGCCTATTTATCGGCGGCATGATTCCTTACTTGTTTGGTGCGATGGCGATGGAGGCGGTCGGTCGTTGTGCTGGCGCAGTAGTGGAAGAGGTGCGTCGTCAGTTCCGTGATATCCCAGGAATCATGGAAGGTACTTCTAAGCCTGAATACGGCAAAGCAGTAGACATGCTCACTTCTGCAGCGATCAAGGAAATGATTGTTCCTTCCTTGCTCCCTGTAGTTGCACCAATCGTGGTTGGTCTCTTATTAGGACCTGCTGCGTTGGGCGGCTTACTCATGGGTACGATCGTGACTGGTTTGTTTGTAGCGATCTCAATGTGTACAGGTGGTGGTGCTTGGGACAATGCTAAGAAATATATCGAAGAAGGTAACTTCGGTGGCAAAGGCTCTGAGGCACATAAGGCTGCTGTGACTGGTGATACTGTAGGCGATCCCTACAAAGACACTGCAGGCCCTGCTGTAAACCCACTCATTAAGATCATCAACATCGTGGCATTACTTATCGTGCCGCTCTTGCCGGTGATCTCACGTTAAGAGTCCAAGAAGTAGTAATGTAAATAAGCAATTCAAGGTAACAAATAAAAACGCCTAGCAATGCTAGGCGTTTTTGCTACCAAAGAATTTAAAACGAAGTGCTTATTCCAAAGTTTCCAAGTAACGCTGCGCATCTAATGCAGCCATACAACCTGTACCTGCACTGGTAATGGCTTGACGGTAAATATGGTCTTGAACATCGCCAGCAGCAAACACACCAGGGATATTGGTAGCTGTGGCATTGCCCTCAAGTCCTGAGTGTGTCTTGAGGTAGCCGTTATTCATATCAAGCTGACCAACAAAGAGTTCAGTGTTCGGTTTGTGACCAATCGCAATGAATGCGCCAGTTACAGCAATATCTTCAGTGCTGCCATCTTGTTTTTTGATGCGCACACCAGTAACGCCTTTTTCATCACCGAGAACTTCATCGAGAGTGGAGTTTAATTTCAATTCGACTTTACCTTCGGCGACTTTAGCCATCAGGCGATCATTCAGAATGGGTTCAGCACGGAATTTATCGCGACGATGAATCACGGTGACTTTTTTGCAAATGCCGGTCAGGTAGAGTGCTTCTTCAACGGCTGTGTTGCCGCCACCAACTACACACACATCTTGATTGCGATAGAAAAAACCATCACAAGTTGCGCAACCAGAAACACCGCGACCCATAAATGCTTCTTCACTTGGCAAACCAATGTACTGAGCAGATGCGCCAGTACAAATGATGAGTGCATCGCAGGTATAAGTTCCAGAATCACCAACGAGGCGAATAGGCTTCTCTTTTAGAGCTGCCGTATGAATGTGGTCAAAAATGATTTCTGTATTAAAGCGCTCAGCATGCTTTAAAAAGCGATCCATGAGCTCAGGACCTTGGACGCCATCAGCATCTGCTGGCCAGTTCTCTACGTCAGTGGTGGTCATTAATTGACCCCCTTGAGCCAATCCAGTAATGAGGGTAGGCTTTAAATTGGCTCGGGCAGCATAGACTGCAGCGGTGTAGCCAGCAGGGCCGGATCCGAGGATGAGAACTTTGGAGTGTTTTGGGGTATTTGTAGTCATAACCAAATTATAGATTTGCTTGTTTACAATCAGTAGAACATGGCGAGAACCGTATACCCGAAGTCCCAATTACCCCAGCCCCCAGATAATGGCGGGCAGGGCCGGATGCCCCGCCTACTGCTAGAGGCGCGCTGGTTCATTTCCCTCGGTTTGTGCCTTGGGCTATTTGCCATATTGCTGACGTATTCCAAGGCAGATCCTGCTTGGTCCCATGCCAGTTTTGAGGCCCCCAAGAACCTAGGCGGTCGTTTTGGGGCTTATTTAGCCGATTTAATGTTGTATATCTTTGGGATCTCTGCCTTTTGGTGGGTAGTTTTATTTGGACGCCGTGTCCTCAATGGCTGGCGTGAGCTCTGGAGCATTCCTTTGCCCCCAGATCCAGAGGCTAAGCCTGACTCCTTAGTAATGCGCTGGTTGGGCTTTGGCCTGACCTTGGTCTGCAGTATGGGTCTTGAGTCCATTCGGATGCATTCCTTGTCCTGGGAGCTTCCACGGCCGCCTGGTGGCATTTTGGGCGAGTTGATTGGCGATCCTCTGCAAATGTCCTTAGGTTTTACTGGCGCAACCTTGGTTCTCCTATTTGGTCTTTGTTCAGGCCTTTCTTTATTTCTGCACTTTTCTTGGTTAGATGTTGCGGAAAAAGTAGGTCGCTTCATCGAGGTGAGTTTTCACCGCATCCGCGAGCGTCGCGATAGCGAAGAAGATCGCAAGCTGGGCGAGGCTGCTGCTGAAGAGCGTGAAGAGTTTGTAGAAGAGATTCGGGGGCGCGTTGAAGTTGCAGCACCTGTTCAGATTGTGCGTGCACCAGTAGAGATACCAAAGAGCGTACGTGTTGAGCGTGAGAAACAGCAACCACTATTTGTCGATATTCCTGATTCAGAATTACCACCGTTGGCTTTGCTTGACCCAGTTCCAGAAGCAAAAGAAACCATCTCTGCTGATGTCTTAGAGTTCACCTCTCGCTTGATCGAGCGCAAGTTAGCAGAATTTAATGTTCAAGTCACTGTCATTGCTGCTTACCCTGGACCAGTGGTTACACGTTATGAGATTGATCCAGCCGTTGGTGTGAAGGGTAGCCAGATTGTGAATCTATCACGTGACTTAGCACGCTCACTGGGCGTGGTGAGTATGCGTGTTGTAGAAACCATTCCAGGTAAAACTTGCATGGCTTTGGAATTACCAAACCCAACACGTCAATCGGTTTACTTGTCAGAGATTCTGACTTCACAGGTTTACAACGATAACCATTCATTACTTACCCTTGCATTGGGTAAAGATATTTCTGGCAGTCCAATGGTGGCTGATTTGGCAAAGATGCCCCACTGCTTGGTAGCAGGTACGACTGGTGCTGGTAAGTCGGTTGGTATCAATGCCATGATTTTGTCGTTACTCTTTAAAGCAAAGCCTGATGAAGTGCGTTTGATCATGATTGATCCGAAGATGCTCGAGATGGCTATCTACGACAAGATCCCTCATCTGCTGTGTCCAGTGGTGACAGATATGAAGCAGGCCTATAACGCTCTGAATTGGGCCGTTAATGAGATGGAACGCCGCTACAAACTGATGAGTAAGTTTGGTGTGCGTAACCTAGCTGGCTTTAATAAGAAAATTCTCGAGGCAGAAGAGAAGGGTGAGAAGCTCACTAATCCATTTAGCTTGACTCCAGATGATCCTGAGCCAATCTATAAAGCACCAGTTATCGTCATCATCATTGATGAATTGGCAGACTTGATGATGGTCTCTGGCAAGAAGATTGAAGAGCTTATTGCGCGTATTGCACAAAAAGCCCGTGCTGCGGGTATTCATTTGGTGTTGGCAACGCAACGTCCAAGCGTGGATGTCATCACTGGTTTGATTAAAGCCAATGTCCCTACACGCATTTCTTTCCAAGTTAGTAGCAAGATTGATAGCCGTACGATTTTGGATCAGCAAGGCGCGGAAGCATTACTAGGTATGGGCGACATGCTTTACATGGCTCCTGGTACTGGCTTGCCTGTTCGTGTACATGGTGCATTTGTATCCGACGATGAAGTCCATCGAGTTGTTGAATGGCTTAAAGAGAAAGGCGAAGCCAATTACATCGACGGCGTGCTCGAGGGCGCTGATGAATCCAATATCGATGCACTCACTGGCGAGAGTGGTGGCGAAGCTGACCCACTCTATGATCAAGCTGTAGCCATCGTTCTAGAAAACAAACGACCATCGATTTCTTTAGTGCAGCGTCACTTACGTATAGGCTATAACCGTGCAGCACGCCTCTTAGAGGATATGGAAAAAGCTGGTCTTGTATCGAAGATGGGTAACGGCGGCAATCGCGAGATTTTGCATCGTCCTTCAGAGTAGGAAGCATCTTGCAACGATTCTTATCTGCGGTAACGATTCAATTTGCTTTAGGCATTGCAACGATCGTATTTTCCGGCGCTGCAGTCTCACAGGGCGAGAGTGGCTCAGAGCAGTTGCGTCAATTCGTACGGAATTCTAAAACTGCTGAAGGTGATTTTGTACAGCAGCAGTTACGTGCACCTAAAGTAAGTGAATCGCAAAACAAAGACTTTAAAGTCGTTCGTCAAACGCAAGGCCATTTTGTATTTCAGCGTCCCGGACGTTTTGTGTGGGATACCCAAAAGCCGTATGAGCAAAAGCTCATTGCCAATGGCAATCAACTGATCTTGTGGGACAAAGATTTAAATCAAGCAACTTTCCGTCCTTCAGGACAAGCGCTTGCATCAACGCCAGCGGCCATCCTGTTTGGCGAATCTTCTTTAGATCAACACTTTGATTTAATTGAAGGCGAAGAGCGTTCTGGTATGAAGTGGGTAGGCTTAGCTCCCAAAAGTGACCCCAATGCTAAGAAGCAAAACGATTTGCCCTATACCAAGATTTCGATTGGCATGGCCAACGGGCTACCAAAAGCGCTTGAGCTAATCGATGGATTGGGAAGTGTGGTGTTGGTCACCCTGGATAAGATCCAGATCAACGTCAATTTGCCTGTTAATCGCTTCAATTTCACACCACCAGCCGGGGCTGAAGTCTTACGCTTAAACTAGAGCCTCAATTTAAAACTCGAGCAATATATGATTGATCCGCAATTACTCCGTAAAGATATCGCTGCAGTAGCGGCCCGTTTGGCTACTCGTAAATACCAGCTTGATGTTGAGAAATTCAACACCCTAGAGTCTGAGCGCAAGTCTTTGCAAACTCGTACAGAAGAATTGCAAGCAAAACGCAATCAATTATCCAAAGCCATTGGTATGAAAAAAGGCAAAGGCGAAGATGCCTCTGCTGAGATGGCTGAAGTAGCTCAAGTCAATTCCGATATGGAATCGGGCGCAGCACGTCTAGCAGTCTTGCAGGCAGAGATATCTGATTTCTTGATGGGTATTCCGAATTTGCCAGATGAGTCTGTCCCGACTGGTAAAGATGAAACTGAAAATAAGGAGATCAAACGCTGGGGTGAAGAGCCCATCTTTGATTTTGAGATCAAAGACCACGTTGACCTTGGTGGTCCGCTCGGATTGGATTTTGAAGTAGCCGCCAAAATTAGTGGCTCACGTTTTGTTGTGCTTAAAGGACCGATTGCCAGATTGCATCGCGCTCTAGCGCAGTTCATGATTGATACGCACTCCACCAAACATGGCTACGAAGAGGTCTATGCGCCATACATGGTCAATACAGCCTCCATGCGTGGCACGGGCCAGCTTCCCAAGTTTGAAGAAGACCTCTTCAAGGTTCCTCGCCAAATGGGTGGAGAAGACGGCAATGGCGAATCTAAAACAGAAAACTTCTATCTGATTCCGACTGCAGAAGTCCCTGTCACCAATTTAGTGAGAGATGAGATCGTTAATGCAGATACTTTGCCATTGAAGTTTGTTGCCCATACACCGTGCTTTCGTTCTGAAGCGGGTAGTTATGGTCGTGACGTGCGCGGCATGATTCGTCAGCATCAGTTCGATAAAGTGGAGTTAGTGCAAATCACTAAACCTGAAGATTCAATGCAAGCCCTCGAAGGTTTAACTACTCATGCAGAGAAGATCCTGGAATTACTTGAGTTGCCATATAGAAAAGTGCTGCTCTGTACTGGCGACATGGGTTTTGGAAGCACCAAGACTTATGACTTAGAAGTATGGGTGCCTTCACAAAAGGCTTACCGTGAGATTAGCTCATGCTCCAGCATGGGCGACTTCCAGGCGCGCCGTATGCAAGCTAGATTCAAGTCAGGTCAAGGCAAACCAGAGTTGGTACATACCTTAAATGGTTCTGGCTTAGCAGTGGGTAGAGCATTGGTTGCCTTAATTGAGAACAAGCAACAAGTAGATGGCAGTATCGCTATTCCAAAGGCGCTGCAGCCATACTTGGGTGGCTTAGAAGTACTCAAGCCAATCTAATACCATCAGAAAATTGGGTATACCCAAATGAATAAGCGTTCATTGTTCTCATTCTTGATTGGCTCAGCACTGCTTTCTCAGGGGGCTTTTGCCGCTGGAAAGGTCTATCGCTGTGAAATATTAAGTGATGCCTATATTAAAACGAATGGTGAGCTGGCCATTGTTCAAGATAGCCCGCGAGTTGGTCAAGAATTTGCTGTGATTAAAAAAACAGGCGAAGTGGTTGGGGACGTCATGGATGCCTTGAAGAGTCCAAAGGTGCTTGCTTCAGGAAATGCCAGCAATTCTTATAAAGTGATCTGGACGCAAAAGTCAGCTGGTAAGAACGGAGTTTTTGTTGATTACTTGAGCATCGAAGAGTTTGTAGCCGGCAGTAAGAAGCCATTTGGATTCTTTTCTGGCGGAATGCTCATTACAGGTGTTTGTGAGTAAAAGATCAAAAAGCCATGAATGTGATTGCCGCATTATGGCACCATCAACAGTGCCTTCAGCGGCAATATAGCCGTCCCTTTAAATTAGAATAGTTTTTATTTTTAGATGCGCAGCATTTTTCTCAAGTATTTTGTCTAGGGTGATAAGGGCCTTAGCTTTGAAAGATTTGGCAGCTGCGAGATGAAGTGCATCGCCAGAGCGTAATTTAGATGAGCTATCAAGCACTAGAAGCCCGGCTGAGTAAAAGACTTTATTTTCCATTGGTAGCAATTCAATATCATTCGCGCATATAGCTTCAAAGAGTTTCCAAGCATTTTTGCTCTCTTTGGGAGTAATTTGTCCAGTTCTCTCTTTAATGCTTAATGCGCTGGCAAATTCAGTAAAGGTCCACGTCGATGAGATTAACTTCGCATCTTTGGAGTTCTCGTACCACTTATGGATGGCTGGACTTTTTCCTTCGTGAGTACAAAATCCAACTAATACGCTTGTATCGACATAAAGCATTAGTACCGCGCTCCAGAGCGAAGCTCATCCATTACTGATTTACCCCTTTTCATAGAATCTCTTAACTCCTTAGCCATTTTGGCCAATGTTTTACGATCTAGTTTTTGGGGTCGGATAACTAATGCTCCATCGCTAGATAGGGTAGCTTCAACTCTATCGCCATCTTTCAGTTGAATTTCCTTAATGAAGACTGCAGGAATGCGAAGCGCCAAGCTATTACCCCATTTTGAAATTTGAATATTCATGATGCGCTCCTTTTAAATAGATATACATAAAAGTATATCTATTTTAAGATAGCCAATCTCTTTTGTCAGTAAATCCATAAGTCAATATCAGTTGTATGGATTTGTATATCGCTAGCTATAATGGCCTATCGGTTCGGAGAGGTGGCAGAGTGGTCGAATGTACCTGACTCGAAATCAGGCGTACTGTCAAAGGTACCGAGGGTTCGAATCCCTCCCTCTCCGCCATTCATCAGTACTTTGGACTTGGGTAGACTTGATGAGAAAGATATTTTCCATTCTTGTCCACCTTCACTAAAACCATATCCCCGACGTTAACAACCTTGCCCGTGTAAGCCTGAATATTTACATGGTGCGTTACCAAGATAAGAGGCGTTTTGGGGTTTGCGTTGAGTTGATCTTGAATGAGTTTTTCAAGGTCTTGAGTTTGCTTCTTTTCAAGACTCATGTCATCAAAAAAAGAAGCTAATGCGGGGGAGGTAGTAACAGGTCCCTTATTCAGCAATCTTGCGGTATCAAGGCAACGACACCAAACACTACTGATTACCTTTGCAGTGCTGATGCCTTGGCTACTTAACCACTGTCCAATGATGACGGCTTGTTCTCTGCCTTTGTCGCCTAGATTCCTTTGAGTAGAGCACTTGTCTAATTGATAGCCCGCGGGATCTCCATATCCTGGCGCATCCGCATGGCGCATGAGTAATACATGTTGCCCGTCACTAAGATCATTGGCTAGATTTGTATTTGCACGCAGGGCACCAGTAGCTAGCAATGCACCTACTAATAGAGGGGTAATTATCTTTAGGTATTTCATGGTTTTATGCGTTTTGAGGGCCTCAGTGTATTAAAACTTTAGAACTTGCGCATCCTCCCGTCAATCAATTAAAAGTCCGAGCAGCTAGCTCTGGTTTGTGTCAAACTGACCTAGTTGCTTAACTAGTAATAAATATTACGGAGTCACTCATGAACATCAGAAAAACCCATTTACTTCTTGCCACAGCGGTTGCGGGTCTATTTTCGCTTGTAGCTTGTCAATCCATGGAGCAGGGTACAGGTCAAAAAGCGAGCGCTACCTTAGATTCTAGATCAGGCTCACAGGCCAAGGGTGAGGTCAACTTCACTTGGCAAGGCCATGACGTATTAATAAACGGTAAATTCTCTGGCTTAAAACCCAATTCTGAGCAAGGTTTTCATGTTCATGAAAAAGGGGACTGCTCCGCTCCAGATGCAATGAGCGCTGGCGGACACTTTAATCCTGAGACCAAGATGCATGGCGTGCCTGATAGCGGTATGAATCATGCTGGTGATTTGCCAAACATTAAATCCGATGCCAATGGCAATGCAGTGTATACAGCTAAGTTGCATGGTTTTGCTGTCAATACTGGGCCAACCGGAATTGTTGGTCGCTCGGTAGTTGTTCATAGAGACCCAGATGACTACAAGTCTCAACCTGCAGGTAACTCTGGTCCACGCATTGCTTGTGGCTTGATTAAGTAAATCTTTTAAATCCAAGGGTGCCGGCTAGTGAGCTGGCACCCTTTGTATTTAAGCCTGCTTGCCCAGTTGCTCAAACGCATTGATAAATTGCTCAGGTGGCTGTGCCCCTTGCAATAGATATTGATCATTCAGAATAATTGAGGGCACAGAGTTGATGCCTAAGTTGGTGTAAGTGCTCTCTTCAGTTCTGACCTCTTGAGTAAATTCATCCCCACTGAGAACGTGCCGCGCTCTATTGCAGTCTAGTCCTGCACGACTCACTGCATCAAGAAGGTTTTCTGGATCATCTAGGCTAACTGCTAGGCAAAAATAAGTACTGAGCAATTCTTTCTTTAAGAGCGCCTGCTTCTCGAGATTAAATTCTTTGGCCGCCCAATAGAGAAGGCGATGGGCATTGAAGGTGTTGTAAACCCGTTTCCTACCTTCTGGATGAAACTCAAATCCGGCCTCTAATGCTTTGGCTCGGATATTAGCTTGATTGGCTTTTACTTGCTCTACTGACAAACCATATTTTTCAGTGAGATGTTCAATGGCATCTTGGCCGCCTTGAGGCATCTTTGGATTCAGCTCAAACGGACGGAAATGAACCTCAAAATTGAACTGATCACTCAGCTTTGCCATGGCTTGATTTAAATTGCCAAGGCCTACAGCACACCAAGGGCAGGCAACATCGGATACAAAGTCAATTTTGATGGTCGGTTTCATGGTTTTGATTCTACAGATAATGAGTATGTAAGGTGAATAGGGGGTGTGCAAATCTGATAGAGTAGTTTCTATGAAACTGAATGTTAGCCAATCCTCTATTTTCTTAGTGCTCTGCCTTGCCATCTTATTGTCGGCCTGCTCAACTCCGCCAAGTAGATTTGGTGTGTATCAGCAGTCTGATGGAACGATAGGGGTGCACTCTCCGAAGGATGCTAAAGAGGAAGAGGCTCAGGAAATGGCTCTTGCAGAATGTAAGAAGCTCGGAAAGAGAACTGCAACGATTATCGACAGTCGAAAAACGGTCAATGACCGCTTTCCGATGACGTACAACTATTTATGTAGATAAGACAAGAATGTGATGCTTGGTTTAGCTAAGCAGCCACTTCTTAATGGACTTGTTGACACACATTGCATCTAAAGCAAGGCCAAAAAACTCAGAGCCATTGGTAACCATGCTCTCGATCGCTTCGACCTTGCCTGATTTAATGCCGCGCAAGTAAGTCGCTGCACGGTACCGCAAGAAGTGCTCAGTTTCACCATCTTCATTCTCGGTAGAGCACAGCTCTAGGCTGCCATAGCGTGTTTCAGGATTGATGTTGAGGATAGATAGGCTCAATGCCCCAACTAACTTCTCTGGTACCGGAATAGGCACGTAGGAGTAGAGGGAGATCAGCATTTCTTCTTCATCAACTTCAATAATGTGATCAATATCTAAAACATCTTGCTCGGTTAATTCAGTTTCACCTGAATCGCCACCGCCAAAAGTAGACTCAAACTGCAACATGGCAGTATTGCTACCTTTAGAGATTTCAATCATGTCAGGATAGCCAAGCAAACCTTTCCACCAATACATGAGGGAAAAGGTGCAGGGTTTAACTTCAACTAAACCTTTGCTGGTTGATTTAGCAAAGTAGAGGCCATAAAACTCGTCATCTTTTTCAAGGCCATATTGATCAACCTTGGATGATTTGGCTGCAGGTTTTGCAACAGTCTTTTTGGCCGCTTTCTTTGCTGCTGGTTTCTTAGCCGGTGCTTGTTTAGCAACAGTCTTTTTGGCCGCTTTCTTTGCTGCTGGTTTCACTACCTTTTTCATTGTCTTCTTAGCGGCTACTTTTTTGGTAGCAACCTTCTTAACGACTTTCTTTGTAGGGGCTTTTTTTACCACCTTAGTAGCTACTTTCTTTTTTGCTGTCGACTTCTTTGTAGCCATGGTTTATTACCCTTCTATTTGGTAGTTAATAATGTGCTTCAGCACGTGTTCATATTACTGCAAATTAATTACATTAATAATCAAAGGTATATGGGGTTTTTCCTGTTAATTGCAAGGGTCCCTGTGAAATATAAATATTTCTTAGCTTATTGTTCTCTGGGGTTGGGATTGATACACTGGAATCAGCAGTATTAATAAACCCAGTTACTTCTCAATGAGGAATTCTATGTTTCCAGAATATCGCGAGTTAATTACCAAGTTAAAGACAACAGATCGTCACTTTTCTCATCTCTTTGATAAGCACAATAACTTGGATGCAAAGATTTTGCGCATGGAAGATCATAAAGAGCCGAGCACCCCAGAGGAAATTGAAACTTTGAAAAAAGAAAAATTGCTGCTCAAAGACCAGATTTATGCGGCGCTAAAGAAAGCTAGTGCCAGTTAATGCTGGTCTATTAAGCTTTTTTCAAGAAGCAGGCTTTGAGCAACATATTGCCTGCTTCTGTTTTGCAATCGACTTCATGGTCACCAGAGACCAGGCGAATGCCCTTAATCTTAGTGCCCACTTTTAAGGTTGTTGAAGATCCTTTGACCTTTAGGTCTTTAATGAGGGTAACTGTATCGCCATCCGCAAGTAGATTCCCATTGGCATCTTTCACTATCAACTCAGCTTCTTCCTCTGCTGTAGTAGCCATTGACCACTCATGACCACATTGAGCACAAACATAGTTGACTCCATCAAGGTAGGTCATGTCTTCCTGGCAGGCGGGACATTTTGGTAGGTTATCAGTACTCATAGCCGTCATTTTAGTCTAGCCATATAGAATGAGGCGAAATGAACAAATCACACAAAATCTTTTTAGTAGTAGCGGCAACGGTTTTTGGTATTGGTGCTGTTGGCATCTGGTATGTAGCATCAGGCATTGATCCAGCGCGACTCACCCAGTTACTCAGCTCATCTGTAAAAGAAGCTACTGGCCGTGACTTAAGGATTGCGGGCCCCGTTAGTCTGAAGTTATTTCCAGCCTTGGGTATTACTGCTGAGCAAGTGTCGCTTAGCAATGCATCTTGGGCCGATAAGACGGATATGTTGACGGTCAGGCATGTGGAGCTGGATATCGAAGTACTTCCTCTACTAAAGAAAGAGATTGCATTTAATGCCATTAATCTAAGTGGAGTAGAAGCTCACTTGCAAACGAATCAATCAGGTGATGGGAATTGGGATTTCACGCCACCAGTTTCATTGGGGGGTAGTGCGGGCAATAGTACTCAGTCTGCTGCAAATAGTTCCTCTTCTGATCAAGTCGATCCAGTCGATCCAGTCAGAATCAGGAGTCTGAATATGACTGATGCAAACCTTAGCTATCAGAGTTTTGGTTCAGATCGCACCCTCATTGCAATACCTAAGCTCTCCATCGTTGGTAGAAGTACTAAAACAGAAATATTGGCTCAAGCAAAGTATGCCAACTATCAACTGGAAATGAAAGGCACGACTGGAAATCTTCATGATGCATTGGATGACTGGAGCACCAATTCAGTCAAAATGCCGATCGATTTGAGTCTCATGGTGAATGGAAAAGTATTGAATATCAACGGCCAAATTGATAAGAAGCCGAAATCATTGCCCACCTTTGATCTTCATTTAAGTTCTAAATCATTTGAGCTTGGCCCTTTGGCTGGTAGTGCAGCACTTGCTGGCTCAGGTGGTAAACAAGTCGCCGGTAGCAATTCTAATAAAGCCCAAAGAAAATTTCTTTTTGGTGAAGATGTTTTACCTTTTAATCTATTGCCCCAAGCAAATGGAAAACTAGCAATCAATATCGATGAGCTCAGTTTCCCCGGTCGTGTGCCCATGACTGCTGTTAAAGGAAATGTTGTCTTTGATGGCTCTAATTTTCATGTGAATGATCTTTCTTTTGGTCTTGGCAAGGGAAGTGCTCAAGTGCAAGCTAGCGTCTTGCAATTTCAAGGATTAAACCCAACTTTATCTCTCAAAGGTACGGCTAAGGGCTTCACCCTTGAGCAGCTAATGGATGCAGTTGATTCGGGCACCAAGGTCAAGGACGGAGATGCGGAACTTGCCGTTAATCTACGAAGCTCTGGAACATCTATGCATCAATTAGCTAGCAGGGCAAATGGTGCCATTCAAGTCTCTATAGGCAAGGGAAGCATTGATTCTCAATTTATTAATAAGGGCGGTGATTTGATGATTACCGTAGTTGATGCGATTAATCCCTTACGCAAGAAAACAGACCAAACTATTTTGGAGTGTGCAGTGTTTTACTTGCCAATGAGTAACGGTCAGATTGCCTTAAATAACTCTATTGGAGTAGTCACCGATCGCCTTGACATTGTTCTTTCTGGCTCGATAGACTTAAAAACTGAAACCTTGAATGTCAAGATTGATCCTAGAGAAAAGTCTGGGTTAACAACAGGCGTTAATCTAGCTGGATTGGTAAAACTCCAAGGAACCTTGCTCAATCCTCAGGCTGGGGTGAATAAAGAGGGCGTAGTCAATAGCGCAGTGTCGATCGGCTTAGGAATATTGACAGGTGGCGCAACGATCTTGGCTGAGAATGCTAAATCACTCGCGACCAAGTCGCAACCCTGCAAAGCAGCACTACATCCTTGGCCAGA
The DNA here is from genome assembly GCF_018687695.1 of Polynucleobacter sp. MG-6-Vaara-E2. Lineage (NCBI taxonomy): Bacteria > Pseudomonadati > Pseudomonadota > Betaproteobacteria > Burkholderiales > Burkholderiaceae > Polynucleobacter > Polynucleobacter sp. MG-6-Vaara-E2. Next base: position 1,184,411 of record NZ_CP061303.1, on the reverse strand, counting down.
TATTTACCCAGGCGCGAACTAGCTAGTGGCAATCTAGAAAACTAAGCCGCTAACAAATAAACTGAATAATGAAATAAAGATGCTGGCGAAGAATGCGGTCCAGAAGCTGGAGATCGTAAAGCCACTAACAACAGCAGATACCAGCATCAATACCAATGCGTTAACCACCAGCAAGAACAGGCCCATGGTAACCACGGTTAATGGCAGCGTGAGTAGAATCAACAAGGGCTTAATGATTGCGTTAGCAAAACCCAAAACTAGAGCAGCAATCAACAGTGAGCCACTATCTGCAAAGCGGAGGCCGCTAAAGAGATAGCTAGCCACCCATAGAGACAAAGAAGTTAAGCCCCATTGGACTAGAAATAGCGTTAAGTTACTCATGATTGATTCCTTGCTGGTAGTTAATCTGGAATGTTAAAGCGTTTATACAGTAAGCCACCATTAATAATGGGGTGGAATTTCATCTTTCAAGCTGCCACCTCCGCCACCGCTACTGGCCTGCTCTTTAATGGCTTTGAGTTCGCGATACAAAAATTCAATTTGCTGTTGCTGCTTGTAGACGGTCTCATTGAGTTTTTCAATGAGATCCTCGGTAAAGCTCAACTTGATTTCTAGATTGGTGATTCTGTCCTCAGTCATATTACTTGCCCTGTCTATTCGGTAATGAGTTCAAAGCGACCATCTTCCATCTCCGCCTGTGGTCTGATCCAAAAATCATGTGACTGCAGCGATTCGTAGACATAAGCTGGCTCTAAGTTTGCTTCCACATTCGCTAGAAGAACTACTTTATAAAATCCGCCAGTCTTTTTGTGCCTCAATTTTGCGCCGGGCTTGAAGAGACCGTCATCGGGATCAGCCATTTTGGGTTTACTCATAAAACGTACTTTCTCGGTATGATTTGGTGATGGCTAATTCCATCCCGTACTCCATTCTAGATATATCTCCTATTCCGCAGGGATTTACCGCTGCAGATGCACTGCGCAACTCTCTAGACGTGGCTCAACATGCAGAGGAGTGGGGCTACACCCGTTATTGGGTAGCTGAGCATCACAATATGACGGGTAACGCTAGTTCGGCCACCGCAGTGCTCATTGGATACCTAGCCGCAGGTACCAACCGCATCAAATTAGGTTCTGGCGGAGTGATGTTGCCAAATCACGCCCCATTAGTGATTGCAGAACAATTTGGTACCTTAGAGTCTCTCTATCCTGGTCGGATTGAATTGGGCTTAGGTCGTGCGCCCGGAACCGATCAGATGACGGCTCGTGCATTACGTCGGGATTTGCTGGGTAGTGATGACCGCTTTCCACAAGATGTGCGAGAGTTGCAGCATTACTTTGGACCGATTCAGGATGGCCAGTCAGTAAAGGCTATTCCAGGTGCGAATACCAATGTACCAATATGGATCTTGGGCTCTAGTCTCTATGGGGCGCAATTGGCTGCGCACTTTGGCTTGCCTTATGCCTTTGCATCACACTTTGCCCCAGACCAACTATTAGAAGCGATGTCGATTTATCGCGAACTCTTTAAACCTTCTGCGCAGCAAGCAACTCCTTACTCTGCTTTTGTCATGAATGTTGTTGCAGCAGATACAGATAAAGAGGCACAACATCTCTTTACTAGCTTGCAGCAAAACGTGGTCCGGATGCGCCGTAATACCCGAGGTCAACTACCGCCTCCTATCGCCAATCTTGATGAGTTCTGCGATCCACATGAGCAGGCGGCCGCAGCTCATACATTGCAGGTCTCGGTAGTTGGTTCGCTCGAAACCATTAAAACGGGAATGCGAACTTGGCTAGACCGTACGGGTGCAAATGAAATCTTATTTACTGGCCAAATCTTTGATCACCAAGCACGCCTTAAATCATTTGAGATCGCAGCTAAGGCTGCTCAAAGTCTATAGGTTTTTACTGCAAGGCATCTACCCGACAATAGTACTGTAGTCAGACGTAATCAAAAGATCTTCTTTGATAGCTCTATTAGCAAGCTTAAGTACTTCATTGTCTTTGCTAATCAGTAGGGATGGCTTTGCGGTGTAAGCTAGATTTAAAAAGACTTGATCGTCTGGGTCTTGGCATTGCCAAGGGGCAATCAACAAAGTCTCATCGTCTAAGACTCTCGCGATAGAGTGCCATTGAGATAGGATTCTGTCTTGTACCTCTTGCTCGAGACAGAAGAGGGGGCGACTAATCACATCAGCAAACTCTTCAAGTGTTTTAGAGGTGGCTAAGGCATCGACTTGCCGGTCGATTAAAGCCTGCTTGAGATGAACTGCTCTAAAGTCATTAAAAACAAAGATGTCTAGTAAGACATTGGTATCTAAGACAACAGACTTCATTCGGTCAAGCTGGATTTGAGTTAATGTTGATGATTGCGCCAGAGTTCAGGCGTAATCGTGACCTGGCCTTTGTCTGAAGAGACATAAACTTCACCGTCTTGAACATTGACATGAATCACCATGCTGCGCTCCACCAGTTTATTGAGTTCATTGGCTTGCTCTGCAGGGATCGAGATAATTTGGAGATTGCGGGCACGATTGAGTTTATTCGCGATGCCATCCCACCAAATTTTGCTCGTATGGCCACCATAGCAATAAACAATAACTTGGTCTGATCTACCGCAGGCTTTCAGAATACGACGCTCATCTGGTTGACCAATTTCGATCCAAAGCTTAATGGCATCGGTGAGGTCTTTAATCCAAAGATCTGGTTCATCGTTATCACTCAAGCCTTTGGTAAAGGTAAGGTCCTCATGGGCCTGTAGTGCAAAAGCGATGATTCTGACCATCATCCGCTCATCAGTCTCCGACGGGTGTCTGGCGATAGTGAGGGAGTGACTGCTGTAGTAGTGGCGGTCTGAATCTGCGACATGAAGGTCGGCTTTATGAATGGTTGAGCGTAGGGCCATAAGGCATTATCGCCCTTAAATGAGGGTGCCCCAGATTGCCGTATCATTTTGGTAGTCAATTCCACCCTTAGGGCCAATATGAGTACTGCTATTACCTGGAAAATTCGCTTAGTAGCCACTTTCTTGCTTGGTATTTGTGCTGTGAGCTTTCATCCGGCAGCGATGGCTGATACATGGCCATCTAGGCCTATAAAGATCGTTGTTCCTTTTTCTCCTGGTAGCGTTCAGGATGCATTGGCAAGATCGTTTTCAAATGAGTTGGGCGCAGCACTCGGTGAACCTGTCGTAGTTGAGAACAAAGCAGGCGCAGGCGGCACCGTCGGCACTGGAATTGTTGGCAAATCTGCGCCGGATGGGTATACCTTTTTATTGGCTGCAGCCAGTCACAACATTAATGGCAGTTTGTTTAACAAACTGAGTTTTGATCCGATCAAGGATTTCACGGGCGCTGCCTACATTGGCACTAGCAGTTACATCATGATGACGAATGCCGAGTTTCCAGCAAAGTCGGTGGCTGAGTTCATTGCGCTAGCAAAAGCAAATCCAGGGCAATATAACTATGCCAGCGCTGGTAATGGCAGCGCTTCACATTTGGCAATGGCTTATTTTGATAGTATGGCTGGCATCAATCTCGTCCACATTCCTACTAAAGGTACCGGTGATGCGATTACTGAGTTACTAGCAGGGCGCGCACAGGCAGTGATTGCTGCCAATGTAGCGGCTCTTCCTTTTGCAAATGATTCCAGAGTGCGTTTCTTAGGCGTTTCTTCAGAGAAACCATCCCCATTCGTTCCAGGCGTACCTCCCATAGGCAATACCGTAAAAGGTTACGTCTTTGATAGTTGGTTTGGATTGCTTTCACCCGCTGGTACTCCAAAAGCAGTTATCACGAAGATGCAGTCTGAGATGACCAAGTTATTAAAGCAGCCAGAGATTATCGAGCGTATGCGCCGTCAAGGTATTGAAATAGGCAATCTTTCTCCCATGGAGTTCAATCAGCTATTAGTCAGAGACTATGTGCGGATGGCAAATGTCGTCAAAGCCTCCGGTGCAAGAGCTGAATAGATCAATACTTGTGTATCGTAGAGACCCATGATTCGTATCACTGAGCTACGCCTACCGATTCATCACGCCCCAGAAGAGATTGAGGCGGCAATTTTGAAGCGCCTTAAATTATCTCCAAAAGATTTAATCTCTTTTGAGATTTTTAAGCGGAGCTATGATGCCCGCAAAAATGTAGCCCTCGCTTTTATTTATACGATAGATTTATCGGTGAAGAATGAAAAGGCGGTACTCAAGCAATTTTCAAACGATAGCCACGTAAGACTTTCACCAGATACGAGTTATCACTTCGTCGCTAAAGCACCAGAAACGATTGAAACAGGAAAAGCATTGCGCCCAGTAGTCATTGGTTTTGGCCCATGCGGCATATTTGCTGCACTAGTATTGGCGCAGATGGGATATAAGCCAATCGTTCTTGAGCGTGGTAAGCAAGTCCGCGAACGTACACAAGACACTTGGGGTCTTTGGCGAAAAAATATTCTTAATCCAGAATCAAATGTGCAGTTTGGTGAGGGTGGGGCTGGAACATTCTCTGATGGAAAGCTCTATAGCCAAATTAAAGATCCTAAGTTTTATGGTCGCAAGGTCATTAATGAGTTTGTGAAGGCAGGTGCACCTCCTGAAATTCAGTATGTTGCTAAACCCCATATCGGAACATTTCGCTTAGTTGGAATGGTGGAAAAGATTCGCCAAGAGATTATTGATTTAGGCGGAGAGATTCGTTTTTCACAAAAGGTTATTGGCTTTGATATTGAGAATGAGCAAATTACTGGTGTCAAGATTGAAGGTCATCCGGATTTGGCTGCCAATCATGTGATATTGGCATTGGGGCATAGTGCACGTGACACTTTTAAGGCTTTGCATGATGCGGGCGTATTCATGGAGGCTAAACCTTTCTCGGTAGGCTTTCGAATTGAGCACCCACAGTCTTTAATTGACAAAGCGCGCTTGGGTCCTCACGCAGGAAATGAATTGATTGGCGCCGCTGACTATAAGTTAGTCCATCACGCCAAGAATGGTCGTGCGGTCTATAGCTTCTGTATGTGCCCAGGGGGAACTGTGGTCGCTGCTGCCTCAGAGCCCAATCGCGTCGTGACGAACGGTATGAGCCAATACTCTCGCAATGAGCGCAATGCTAATGCTGGCATTGTGGTTGGCATTACTCCAGAAGATTATCCCGGTGGTCCGCTAGCAGGGATTGAATTTCAACGCCAATTAGAGTCTAAGGCTTTTGAATTAGGCGGTGGAACGTATGAAGCTCCAGGTCAATTAGTGGGAGACTTTATTGAAGGCAAGCCCTCAACTGAGTTTGGTAGCGTTCTACCTTCTTACAAACCAGGGGTTCACTTAACAGACCTGGCTGATGCTTTGCCTGCTTATGCAATTGAGGCAATACGTGAAGCGCTACCTGCGTTTGAGAAACAAATCAAAGGCTTCTCCATGAAAGATGCTGTGCTAACGGGTGTTGAAACGAGAACCTCTTCGCCTTTGCGCATTACCCGTGGTCCGAACTTTCAGAGTTTGAACATTAAAGGACTCTATCCGGCGGGTGAGGGTGCTGGATATGCGGGCGGAATCTTGTCTGCTGGAGTTGATGGGATTAAAGTAGCAGAAGCAGTAGCGCTTGACTATCTTTCTTAGTTACCAAGATATCTATTCATATTTTCACGAGATCATCAATCAGCTTTTCAAAACTTGTCACTTCAAAAATGTGATTGTCAAATCGTCTAATTGCCGTATGCGCGGGCGGATCATTTCTGCGTTTGACGTATTCATTCCAGTGGGCAAGCTTCCACTCGTCTCTAGAGTCGCCACGCTTTTGCATCCGTATTCTGGCTTCATTCTCATCTAGATCAATCCATGCAATTGAAATTTTTGTTTGAGCAGGTATACCTAGCGCTTGCGGATTAAACATCCTACCGCTCTGTATTTCTTTAGAAAATGGACCCACTAAAATCACATTGACGCCAAGCAATAGGTTTTCACGAGCGATATCAATTAATCCTCGGTATTCCCAATCGCGTAAATTCTCAAGATAGTAGGGGCTGTCACGGTCATTAGGGTTCTGGGTAGTGAGCTCCATCACGTGTGCGCTATAGTCACCGTAGACCGTATCCTTATCTAAAAAGAAAAAGTCCTCACCTGTTTTCTCAATGATGAGTGGCAGCGCTTTCTTGGCTAAGGTGGACTTGCCTGTGCCTGCATGTCCTGCAAAGAGGATGAGGCGGGGCGCGGAAGGACTGAGTTTGCAGATCATTTATAGCTAGTCTCGCAGAAATTGGCAGAAATATCTCCTGTTTCTCTGAAGTGACGATAATGTCTCCATGGCTTTAATCGTACTCACAGATGCAAAACTGGCTTTCGGCCACGTTGACCTCCTCGCAAACACTGCTTTTTCACTCGAATCTGGTGAGCGTGTTGGCTTAATTGGCCGCAATGGCACTGGTAAGTCTTCTTTATTGAAGATCCTGGCTGGCATTGAAAAAATGGATGATGGCTTACTGCAATACCAACAGGGCCTGCGCATCTCTTATGTTCCTCAGGAGCCTATTTTTGAGGCTGAGGAAACTGTATTTGAGGCAGTATCAAAGGGCGTAGCTGAAGCTAAAGCCCTGCGAGAAGAGTATGAGGCTCTGAGCGTAGGCGAGTGGGATGATGACGCCCATCATCGACTGGATGAAGTGCAATCCAAACTCGAAGCTTTAAGTGGTTGGAATTGGGAGCAGCGAGTTCATGAAACCTTAGACCGCTTACATCTTGATTCTGAGCAAAAGATTAGCAATCTGTCTGGTGGTACTAAAAAGCGTGTCGCTTTGGCTCGCGCCTTAGTTGAAATGCCAGATGTCCTTTTGCTAGATGAGCCAACTAACCATTTGGATTTGGATTCCATTGCATGGTTAGAAGAACTTCTTAAAGAGTACCAAGGCTCTGTCATCTTGATTACCCATGATCGAGCCTTCTTGGATAACGTTTGTACCCAAATTGTGGAGCTTGATCGTGGCATTTTGCGTAGCTATCCAGGAAACTTTACGCAATACGAAGTGCTGAAAGAGCAAGAACTCAACGCAGAGTCCCTTGCCAATGCAAGAGCTGATAAGTTGTTGGCGCAAGAAGAGGTTTGGATACGTAAAGGAGTGGAGGCGCGTCGTACACGAAGTGTTGCCCGAATCGCTCGTCTCGAAAAGCTTCGTACTAGCCGTGCTGAACGCAGAGATGCTATGGGTCAGGTGAAGCTAGCAGTGTCCGCGGGAGACCGCAGTGGCAAGATCGTGGCTGAACTTGAGAATGTCAGCAAGTCTTACGGTAGGCCAATTGTGAAAGACTTTACGGCAACCATATTGCGTGGCGATAAGGTTGGCTTACTGGGGCCGAACGGCGCAGGTAAAACTACCTTACTCAAACTCATTCTTGGAACAATTGCACCAGACTCTGGTACAGCCACGATGGGGACTCGTATTGAGGTGGCTTACTTTGACCAGATGCGCGAAGGTCTTGATCTGAATGCATCCCTTGAAGACTACATTAGCCCTGGCAGTGAGTGGATTGAAATCAATGGCAATAAAAAACACGTTAAGAGTTACTTGAGTGATTTTTTATTTGCGCCTGAGAGAACGAATTCACCGGTAAGCACCTTATCTGGTGGCGAGCGCAATCGTCTTTTGCTGGCTCGTTTATTTGCACGTCCTGCAAACGTCTTGGTTTTGGATGAACCAACCAATGACTTAGATATTGACACCTTGGATTTGCTGGAGCAGTTACTACAAGACTATAAGGGCACGGTTTTCTTGGTTAGTCATGACCGTTACTTCTTAGATAACGTTGTCACTAGCATCATCGCCAATGAAGGTGACGGTTTCTGGCGTGAGTATGAAGGTGGCTATGAAGATTGGAAGATTCAAAAAGCCCGTTCAGACAAAATTCGCGCTGCAAACTCTAATCCAAAGATGGCGCTTAAGGCGGAAGCAAAGCCTGAGCCAGTTGCGGAAGTAAAGCCAGTAGCAAAGAGTGGTGTACAAAAGCTCAATGGTAAAGAGCGCCAAGAGCTTGAAGCCTTGCCTTTACAAATCGAAGAGCTTGAAACAGAGCAGGCTGATATTGGCATTGCGATGAGCAATCCAGACCTTTATAAAAATGAGCCTGAGTTGGCCGCCAGTATGCAGGCGCGCTTAAGTGAAATTACCGAACAGCTTGAACAAAAATTACAGCGCTGGGAGCAACTCTTGAGCCGCTCCGAGCCTTAATCATTACTCGCCACGCTGAAGACGTGCGCGAAGCTCAGCAATTTCATCAAGAAGATCCAAAGTAAGCGCTACTCCCGGAACATTAAGTTCTAAATCGTGAGTGAGATGTGCCGCGGTCTTTGCTCTTCTTAATGAGTCGCCACCAAAGCGCCAATCTTGAGGGGATGATCCAGTAGGGCTCAGTACACCCTCGGTAACCCATGACATGATCATTTCTTCTGGCGTGCGTGAGGCATGAGAGAGCTCGACAATACTCATGTGCACTTCATTTTCAACAACGCTACCTTCAATCCAGGTGATATTCGTTTGGTTCATCTCATCATCCCTTCAAATGGGTTCTAGGGTTGAAATCAAAAGCCTTCTCAAAGTTTTGATAGGCTTCTTTATGGGTATCCGTATCTGCAGGCGGTAGTGCAATTGTGGGAACGACATACAAGTCGCCAGGCTCAGCACTTGGAATGCCCTTGCCTTTCAGGCGCATCTTTCGACCCGCAACAGTGCCTGCTGGTATTTTGAGTTCTAAAGTACTTCCCGCTGGAGTGGGAACATTGACGGTAGTGCCTAATGCAGCTTCCCATGGTGCAAGTGGGATATCAATAAAGACATCTTTGCCGTCAACGCGATAAATGGGATTAGGGTGAAATTCAATTTCAAGATAGAGGTCGCCAGCTGGACCTTCGCCAACTCCTGGGCCCCCTTGGCCTGATAGGCGTAAATTTTGACCGGCTTTAATGCCCTTTGGAATGCTGACGTCTAGTTTGCGCTCTTGTGTAGTGACATGACCACTCGCATCTAATGTGGGCATGTGTAGTGCAATAGTGCGCTTGGCACCGTTATAGGCATCAGCAAGATCAATCATAATTTTGGCATGATGGTCTTGCCCTTTGAAGTTCATGCCTTGGTGTGTGTGACTACCTCTGCCACCTTGGCGATGCTTGCCTCTACCAAACAATGATTCAAAAAATTCGCTTTGATCACCTTCAAAGCCACTGCCATAACCAGGATGGGCTCCGCCATATCCATCATCAGCGTATTCAAAGCCTTCATTCCAATTTGGAGGAGGGGTAAAGTCTTGGCCATTCTTCCAGTTAGCGCCAAAACGATCATAGGCGGCACGCTTCTCGGTGTCTTTTAGGACTGCGTAAGCTTCACCAATTTCTTTGAACTTTTCTTCAGCACCAGCTTCTTTATTGACGTCTGGGTGATATTTGCGAGCAAGCTTGCGGTAGGCAGCTTTAATTTCTGCCTCGGTGGCCGAACGGGCAACACCGAGGGTTTCGTAATAATCCCTAAATTTCATAAGCCTGTATTAATCCATAGTAAGCCAATGGATTAATTCTACAGGCGTATTAGCTCATCACGCCAATTTGCCAAGGCACAAATTCATAATCGCCTAAGCCCAACAATTCACTCTTAGAAGGCTCTCCGGATGCAGTTCTGAGGAATAGCTCAAAAATACGCTGCCCCATCTCTTGAACGGAGACAGTGCCATCCAAAATTTCGCCACAATTGATGTCCATGTCTTCTGTAAGTCTTTGATACATGGGGGTGTTAGTGGCAAGCTTGATGCATGGTGCAGGTTTAGAGCCAAACATCGAGCCACGACCGGTTGTAAAGGCAATGAGATTGGCGCCGCCAGCAATTTGTCCCGTAGCAGATACAGGATCAAAACCAGGGGTGTCCATAAATACAAAACCTTTCGCAGTTACTGGTTCTGCATATTTATAAACTTCCATCAGCGGGCCTGTTCCACCCTTCATCGAGGAGCCTAAAGACTTCTCAAAAATATTGGCAAGGCCGCCAATTTGATTGCCTGGACTAACTTGGCCATTGATCTGCACATCACGACCAACCGAGTACTCATCCTTCCACCAGCGAATACGTTTGATCAGTTTTTCACCAACTGCTTGGCTTGCTGCGCGTCGAGTAAGAGTATGTTCAACACCATAGATCTCTGGAGTCTCCGACAGAATTCCTGTGCCACCATGACGAGACAAAATATCAATTGCTGCGCCTAGTGCTGGATTGGCGGTGATCGAAGAAAAGCCATCAGAGCCACCACATTGCAAGCCCACTGTTAAATGGCTTGCGGATACGGTTTCCCGTTTTGCTTTATTCGCTTCTGGTAAAAGAGCTTTGACCGCCTCAATGCCTGCTTCAATGGTTTTGCGAGTGCCGCCAGACTCTTGCATGATGAAGGTATGGAGGTTAGATCCTTCTTTAAGGTCCTCTTGCTCCATCAAACCTTTAAGTTGGTTGCGCTCACAACCTAAGCCAACGATCAATGCGGCCGCGAGGTTAGGGTGACGAGCATAGCCAGCCATCGTACGACGCAGCAACTGCATGGGTTCGCCACTCATTTCCATACCGCAGCCGATATCGTGACTAAATGCCACTACACCATCAACGTTTGGATAGTCTTTTAAACGCTCTGGGGTGAAGTAGTCAGCGATTTTATTCACTACAGTTGCAGAGCAATTGACGGTGGACAAAATACCAATGAAATTCCGAGTACCCACTTTGCCATTTGGTCTGACATATCCTTGGAAAGTAGCACGTTCTGATTCTGGCAACATTTGGGTTGGCTTGAACTCGCTTGCATAAGCATAGTCACGATCAAACTCTCTGAACTCGGTGTTATGGCTGTGAACCATGGTGCCAGGCTCAATATCGGTATTAGCAAAACCAACGGTGACGTTGTATTTAAGAATCGGCTCGCCCTTGAGAATCTTTTTGGTAGCAATCTTGTACCCAGCTGGTACTTGGCTACGACTTGTGAAGTTCTCACTAGGTACTTCAGTGCCAATACCCACGTCAACACGAGCAACGACGATATTGTCATTAGGATGCAGGCGAATAATCGGACCTATTAGACGTTTTTCAGAGATTTCAATCATGGATTTCTTTCAAATAGAGAGTTTGATTATTCAGGAGTTGCGCCAGACTTTTTCACGATGGGGGCCCATTTGGAAACCTCTGACTTAATGTAATCGCCCAATTGAGATGGACTGCTAGTCACAATCTCAAAGCCTTTACTATTGATTTGCGCTTTGATTTCTGGATTATTGAGAACCGCATTTAATTGTGAGTTCAGTTTATCGATAACTGCTTTGGGCGTCTTTGCTGGGGCAACAATGGCGTACACCAGCTCTACTTCAAACTTTGGGTAGTACTCTGAAATGGCAGGAATCTCAGGAGCGGCTGGGGAGCGCTTGAGGCTAGTAATGCCAAGCGGTACTAATTTCCCAGAGCGCACATAAGGAAGCGCAGCTGGGGTGCCCACTAAAGCAGTTTCAATTTGACCGCCCAACACATCAGTTAAAGCAGGTGCAGCCCCTTTGTATGGGACATGCAGGATATCCGTTCCTGCAAGCGTATTAAAGAGTTCGCCACCGAGATGCAATGGCGTTCCAGCGCCTGAGGATGCAAAACTGACTTTATTCGGATTGGCTTTTGCATAAGCCACCAACTCAGAAATCGTTTTAAATGGAGCAGAAGGGTTAGCAACAAAAAGTAGTGATGAAGAGGCAACCAAAGATACCGGGGAGAAATCCTTAACGAGGTTGTAATTTAATTTTTTATAGAGTGTTTCATTAATGGCCTGTGTTCCTACCATCATCAGAAAGAGCGTGTAGCCATCAGGTTTGGAGTTCGCGACATATTCAGCGGCAAGGTTTGCGCCAGCCCCCGGTTTGTTTTCAATGATGATTGCTTGCCCCAAGTTCTCACCCAGTTTGGGAGTAAATCCTCTCGCGAGAACATCGGAAGGGCCACCCGCAGCAAAGGGAACGATCAGTTTGATTGGTTGTGATGGGTAGGTTTGTGCCTGCAAAGTAGTGCTAAAGCCAATGGTGACCAGCAACAATGCTAAAAAAGTTTTTCTCATGTAATGTTCTCCGTATTCCGTATATTCTTATTTAATATTTGTTTTAGATGCTTTGTAAAAAATGAAAATCACTCAGGCAACCATCTTTCCGCTTTCGATACCACTTGTTGACCCAATCAAGATGGCTAAAGAGCTGATCGCGGATGCCAAAACAGTATTACTTTGCCTAACTGATGAAGAGGGCCGCCAAGGCTGGGGAGAGGCATCTGTCGCGCCACTCATGACTGGTGAAACGCTTGAGAGCTTATTGGCCAGCGTCAAATATCTAGTGGATAAGGCCCGTGAACCAGAGTGGAGCGATCCGAAGTATTTTGCAAAAGCTTGTGATGCAATTTTGTATGGCAATCCATCAGCGAAATCTTGCCTGCAAATGGCATTACTTGATCTATACACGCAGAAAAACTCAATTTCCTTATGGAAGTACTTGCGCTCACTGAGCGCTGGAGTCGATTTACCAGTATTCACTGAACTTCCATTGCTCCGTATGTTAGGTGGTACATTGGAAAAGGAAATGGCCGATGCCAAATCATTTCGTGAGGCAGGATTTAAACATTGGAAAATTAAGATTGGCTCTTTATCTTTGAAAGAAGATTTGCACAGAGTAGAAGTGCTATCTGATTTGTTAGAGGGCGATGTCATCTCGGTGGACGCAAATGGCGCTATGTCTTTAGATGATGCCGTGCAATTCTGTACCTCCAAACAAGCAAGCAAGTTATCTTTTGCGGAGCAATTAATCCATGCTGATTGTGCTTTGGCAGACTTTGTGGTGCTTAAAGAGCGTTCACCTATTCCTATTGGCCTAGATGAATCTATCCATGGGGCTGACGAGATAGAAGCATTCATGAGTGCTAAAGCGCTCGATGGGGCAAGTCTTAAGCTCATCAAGACCGGTGGAGTGTTAGCAGCTTGGAAATGTGCACAAATTCTGCGCAGAAACAATCTCAAACTCAACCTTGCTTGCAAGGTAGCGGAAACATCGCTAGCAGGAGCAGCAACGGCAGCGATTGGTTTTGCAATTGGAGATGTGCCTTGGGGATTTAGCATGTCAAATCAATATCTACGCTTTGATATTTGCGATCGTCCATTAAGCGCAAAGCACGGCCATCTGGATATCGCGCAACTCAACACTACTGGTGTTGGAGTGACTCCCAATCTGGATCGTGTGAAGGATGCCATAGCCCAAGGTCACTCAGTCATTCAATATTAAGTACATCAAAAGCGGCTTTTAATCTTCGAGAGTAGGAATCGGAGACGGATTTAATTTCTTCTGGAGTCCACTTTCTAAAACCTTCACCTGCTTTCATGCCTGTTTTACCGTCAGCCATGAGTTGAACGACCTTCGGGGGCAGGGCGGTGATGTTCGATAGTGATGGATAAATTTCTTTAGCGGCGTTAGCCATTCCATCCCAGCCAGAAATTTCTTTTTGGGTCATTGGGCCCACGGCAGCATAGCGAAAGCCAAAGCTGTATCTGACTGCATCATCAATATCTGCAGGGGTAGCGATCCCTTCTTGCACAAGCGAGAGCGCCTCTCTCATTAAAGCGTGCTGAATGCGATTGGCTAAAAATCCAGGGATGTCCTTCTTCACCAGAACAGGCTTCTTATCAATTTTTTTATACAGCTCACAAGCCTGCTCTGCATATTTGAGCTCTGTCTTTTGTCCCATGACGATCTCTACTAAGGGCACGACCTCTGCTGGCATGAAGTAGTGGGCGCCCATCATGCGATTGGCGGTCTTGAGTCCTTCGGCAATTTTGCTAATGGGAAAACCGGAGCTATTGCTGCCAATGGGAATATTTGCTGGCACGACCTGATCAAGGTATTGAAATACCTTTTGTTTGAGCTCTAAGTTTTCGGCTACGGTTTCAATCACCCATGAGCATTGATCCCAGCTCTGCCACTCCTCCATGACTCCAACGAAATGCTGCTTCTTAATGTCAGCTTCTTCTTTGGTGGCATTGTCTCCTACCACGCCAATTTTCTTTGCTAGGGTGATGGCCTTATCTAAGCAAGCCTCAGCCTTTTCTTTTGTTCTGCCCAATATGACTACAGGGATGTTCTGGGCGATAAAGCCAGCAGCAATGCCAGCCCCCATGATTCCGGTTCCGATAACAGTTACAGATTTCATATTTTTTAAACCTATACGGTTAAGTAATTAATTGGGCTTGATCAAATTTCATCAATAGATGCGTAAGATTAGCATTATTTATGGTTTAATAGTTAAATAATAAAATTCACTTATCCGTATAACTTATCCTAGGAGACCTCCACATGACGATGCATAACCCCTTCCAGCCGGTTGAAAAAATCAAGACTGAAGTTTTTTCATCCATGCCTGCGAAATTCCGCAAAAAATCCCGTACAGGCTGGTCTGACCCAAATCGTCAGGGCGCGGAAGTAGAGTGCTTTTTAGAGGGCCCTTCATTTGATCGTGAAGGAAATCTATGGTTTGTGGATATTCCTTTTGGCCGTATTTTCCGCATTGATAAGAAAGGCGAGTGGGAGCTTATTACTCAATACGACGGTTGGCCAAACGGCATGAAGTTTCATAAGGATGGCCGTGCCTTTATTTGTGACTACAAAGCAGGCTTACTCGCCTTGGATCCAAAGACTGGAAAAATTGAAACCATTTTGGGCTCCATGTACAGCGAGAACTTCAAAGGTTTGAACGATCTGCATTTTGCTTCTAACGGCGATTTGTATTTCACCGATCAAGGTCAGACTGGTATTGCTGATCCAACCGGTCGCGTATTTAGATTGCGTGCCAATGGTCAACTCGATCGCTTGGCTCTGAATGTCCCAAGTCCAAATGGCATTACTTTAAACACTCAAGAAAAGCATGTGTTCGTAGCCGCTACAAGATCTCAGCAAATCTGGAGATTACCTTTGATGGCAGACGGCTCTGTTTCTAAGACTGGTGTGGCGGTGCAGTTGACTGGTGGTGTTGCAGGTCCTGATGGTATTGAAATGGATTCAGAAAATGGCTTATTGGTGTGCCACCTCGGTATTGGTATCTGGAGATTTGACAACAATATGTTGCCAACCCACTTGATCTACTCTGAGAACCCACATCACCATCATTTGGCTAATATGTGTTTTGGCGGTCCCGACAATAAAGATCTCTATATCACTGAGTCTTTATCAGGCGATATTCTGAAAGCACACGTGCCAGTTGCTGGCAAAAAAATGTTTGGACTTTCCTAAATTGACTGAGCGATTACCGTTATACAAAGCTCTAGCGAATACACTAGAGCAGCGTATTTATAACGGTGATTGGCCGGTGGGATCCGTCTTGCCTGCCGAGGCGGATCTTTGCCGAGATTTTCAGTCTAGTCGGCATACATTGCGCCATGCACTACAAATCTTGGAAGCTAATGGCTTGATTTATCGCCATCAAGGCGCACCAACGAAAGTAGTTTCAAGGCAGCGCTTACGGCGTTTCACTCAAAGTTATAACTCTCCAATTGATATTCTGAGTTACTCACGCGATACCTATCGTGAAAACCTAGTTGAAGAATTTATTGAGCTAGATAAGCGCTTGAGTTTGATCGTGGGCGCCCCAGTTGGGTCGTCTTGGTATCACATTGGTGGAATTCGTAAGCGTCAACAAGCTGAAGAGGTGATTGCTTGGACAGACATCTATATCCTGCCGCAGTTTGCATCGCTGACAAAAGATCCAGAGCACACTCAGATAATGGTCTATGAGCAAATTGAGAAAAAATACGGCGCTCGCATTGAAAGGGCTGAAGTTGATGTCTATGCAGCTGTTGCCTCACCAGAGATTGCAGCAAAACTTCACATCAAGCCGGAAACTTCATGCTTGGTAATTATTCGTCGCTATTTTGATGATCAAGATAAATTATTTGAAGTGACAGTAACGCACCACCCAGAAAATAAGTATGTTTACAGCATGGAATTTAAAGCGAGCTCAGAGGTTTAAGTCACTATGAACTACTTGCCAATAGCAGACGCAGAGCGTTTTATCTCAAGCGCACTTCAGGCTGAAAAAGTTCCTGCGGGAGATGCTGACATCATTGCCAATTTAATGGTCAAGTCCGATCTCGTTGGGGCAGATGGTCATGGAATATTTCGCCTGCCTGCTTACCTCAAAAGAATTCGGGCCGGTGGCGTAAACCTTCATCCCAATATTCACGTTGAGCGCGAGCAGGGTGCAACTGCCTTAATTAATGGTGACAACGCCTTGGGTCATTTGGTAATGAACAAAGCTGTTGATCTCGCGATTGAAAAAGTAAAGCAGCATAGTGTCTGCTGGATAGGTAGCCACTTTGGTAACCATTCAGGAGCTGCATCGGTATATGTGCGCAAATTGGCAGAGCATGGTTATATCGGTATCTATATGGCAGTAGGCAATGCCAATCATATGGCGCCATGGGGTGGTATCGATTTGCTGCTATCCACTAATCCGATTGCA
Source organism: Polynucleobacter sp. MG-6-Vaara-E2 (assembly GCF_018687695.1). Lineage (NCBI taxonomy): Bacteria > Pseudomonadati > Pseudomonadota > Betaproteobacteria > Burkholderiales > Burkholderiaceae > Polynucleobacter > Polynucleobacter sp. MG-6-Vaara-E2. The sequence continues at coordinate 1,167,882 of NZ_CP061303.1, read as the reverse complement.
ATTGCGGTGCCTGCTGGTGATGAGCCTACAGTGCTCCTCGATATTGCAACAACGGTAGCTGCTTACGGAAAAGTTAAAGTAGCGGCACAAAAGGGTGAGTCCATTCCAGATGATTGGATGATTGATCGTCAGGGCAAGCCGATTACTGATCCTAAAAAGTCCGCTGAAGGTTCGCTATTGCCCATTGGGGGTTATAAGGGTTATGGCTTGGCAGTCATGATTGGATTGCTAGCCGGTGCGCTCAACAATGCCGCGGTTGGCAGGGGAACGATTGACTTCAATGCGCATCACGATTTAGTCACCAATACTGGTCAAACAATTATTGCGGTTGACCCAAGCGCCTTTGGTAATAAGGAGGACTTTGTTGCCAGAGTAACCACCTTGGTGAATGATCTTAAAAATTCATCAACGTTACCTGGCGTTAAAGAAATTCGGGTGCCAGGTGAGGGTGCCGCTAGGACGATGTCGGAGAGAGCAAAGGCGGGCATTCCTGTGTCTCCAGAATTATTGGAGGCATTAAATACCTGCGCTAAGGAGTGCGGTATTCCTGCTCTGAAGTTCTAAAGAGCATACAAAAATTACTGGGGGAGACATATGTTTAAAAAATTCATCAAAAACATAGCAATAAGTGCAGTAGTAGCGGCGGCAATCATTCCAGTATTCATGGGTTCAGCATTTGCTGCTTATCCAGATAAACCAATCAAAATGATGATTGGTTATGCACCGGGAAGCTCTACTGATATTGTTGGCAGGATGATTGCCAATGATCTCAGTCTTGCTTTAAAACAGCCGATCATTGTAGAAAACCGTGGAGGTGCTGCAGGTAGTTTGGCTGCAGATGCGGTGGCTAAAAGTTCTCCTGATGGCTACACCATCTTATTTGCACAAAATGGCTTAGCAATTAATGTGGCCGCAAATCCCAAGCTGCCTTTTAATGGTCAAAAGGATCTGTTACCTGTAGTTGGTGTTGCGGCAACCCCTCACATCCTCATCGTCAATAACAATTCACCTGCAAAAAGTGTGGCCGATCTAATTGCCATGCTCAAAGCAGATCCGGGCAAGTTAAGTTTTGGGTCTTCGGGTATTGGTAACTCTGATCACATGGCTGGCGAATTGTTTTTGGCGACTACAGGCTTACAAGCAATTCACATTCCTTATAAAGGCGGCTCACCGGCAGCAACGGATTTAGTTGGCGGACAGATTGATTTTTACTTTGCAGGTATGCCGGTTGGTCTACCTTTGTATAAAGGCGATAAAGCCAGAGCTTTAGCGGTGACTAGTAAAAATCGTTTCAGCGGTGCTCCAGAATTGGTGACCATTCAAGAGTCAGGGGTGAAAGGTTATGAGATGGCTTTATGGCAAGGTGTCTTTGTGCCCGCAGGAACACCACAGCCAATCATCAAAGAGCTGAATAATTCGATCTTGAAAATCTTAGAAACCCCTGAGATGAAAGATCGCTTTCAAAAAGCTGGCGTACAAATTGCGCCAATGAATACGCAACAATTCTCTGATTTGTATTTCTCAGATATCGCTCGCTGGAAAGTCGTCATTGAAAAGGCGAAGATTAAGTTAGATTGATCTTCCCCTTGGCAGTCATCAAGCGCTGAGGTCAAATACCAAGACTTCAGCGCTTTTTCCATTAGAGATATCTAAATGGCTTTCTTGATCAATCATTAGGGCATCACCACCATTCAAGGTTTGACCATTCACCGCTAATGAGCCGCGAATGAGGTGAACATAGGCCTTGCGTTTTGGGTCTAATGTTAGTTGAGCAGATTGCGCTCCATCAAAAAGACCTGAGTACATGTTGGCATCTGCAGATATCGAAACAGATCCATCATGACCACTAGGTGATGCAACCAAACAGAGCCTTCCTTCTTTGCTCGCTTGCGGTATGGTTTTTTGTTCATAGTCTGGACGAATTTCTAGAACATTGGGCTCTATCCAAATTTGTAGAAAGTGTGTGGTTTGATCTTTTGCGTGATTAAATTCACTATGCATTACACCCGTTCCAGCACTCATGCGCTGAACATCCCCTGGAGGAATGCCCTTCACGTTTCCCATGCTGTCTTCATGAGCGAGCTCTCCTGAGAGAACGTAGCTAATAATTTCCATATTACGGTGACCATGTTTGCCAAAGCCCATTCCAGGAGCTATCCGATCCTCGTTGATGACCCTTAGATTGCCCCATCCCATAAATTGTGGGTCGTGATAACCGGCAAAAGAGAAGGAGTGAAAGCTTTTTAGCCAGCCGTGATCAGCATAGCCTCGATCTTGGGATTTTCTGAGAAATAACATATCTTTAGTGTATCAATTTAGTGAAATTGTAGATAAGGACATTATCATTAGCTTTTAGATTATTTGCTAATCGGCGCACATGGCTAGCTTCAAACAAAACTTACAGGAAACTTTTCTGGGGATTTCTGAGACGGCTCAGGAGAAATGGACAGACTTCACTCAATTTTTACAAGAGGCATGGCCGCTATTAATTTTTTTATTGATGGTTCTGATGGGAATCTGGTGGTATGCCGATCCACCCCCACCAAGACATGTCATCATGGCAACTGGGTCGCCTGGTGGTTCCTACGAAGTGATTGGCAAGAAGTATGCAGAATTCTTTGCCAAGAAGGGCGTGATTCTCGAGTTGTTGCCGACCAATGGTGCACAAGAGAATCTTGCGCGCTTAAGTGATCGCAATGATCCAGTGCAAGCTGCGTTTGTCCAGGCTGGAGTTGCCCATCCGAAAACCGTCACCGGAATCCAATCATTGGGTGCGATTGGATACGACCCGATTTGGTTTTTCTATTCTGGTCCGGAAGTGAAGTACAGCGATTTTGAGGTTGTACAAGGGCACTCTAAATTCTTTTCAAACCGTAAGATTTCTGTTGGAGTTGAGGGCAGCGGAACCCATGCCCAGTCCATGCGTATTCTGAAGGCTACGGGGCTAGACCGTGCTGACCTAAAGTTTGTCAATTTGCCTGGTGAGCATGCGGTTCAAGCCCTCAAGAAAGGAGAGATTGATGGCACCTTTATCGTCGACTCTTATGAAGCGCCTAATGTCCAGACTCTTCTGGCTGACCCTAATATGCATTTAGTCACCTTTAAGCGTGCTGAGGCCTTTACCAAAATCATTCCTTATCTGCAAATCCTAAAAGTCCCTGAGGGGGCTTTTGGCTTGGAGCGTAACTTCCCAAGTGAAGATCTCAAGTTAGTTGCAACAACTACCAATCTCTTGATAGATGACAGGATGCATCCAGCAATTCAGTTCTTATTTCTAGAAGCGGCGCGAGAAATTAATGGCAGAGAATCTTTCTTTAATAAGAGAGGAGAGTTTCCTTCATTCAAGGATTCTTTACTACCAGAAAGTCCGGTTGCGATTCATTATGAAAAAAATCGCTATCCACTGATCTCTACTTATTTCCCATTCTGGCTTGCTGAATTTATCAGTAGGTTGATATTTGTCCTCTTACCATTCTGTGTTCTTGCCTATCCAGTATTAAACACATTGCCAAGCTTTAGAACTCGGCGGATGTACAACATCATTAATCGTCTATACGGTGAGTTAAAAACTTTTGAGCAAGATCTATTGACGAACTATGACGAATTAAAGCGGGACGAGTATTTAAAGAAGCTTGATCTCATGGAGTATCAGGCTCTCAATATCAAAGTCTCGAAGCGATTGGCTGGCGATTACTACTCACTGCGCACCAGCATTGATTACGTTCGCAATTGCTTAAATAGGGGCGTTCACCCTTATCAATACACACCAGTACAAACATCAGCCTCTAGCCCGATGGCACTTTAATTATTCGCCTTCGCTGTGCCTGCTCGGAAACTTGAAGGAGGCATAGCGAACAACAGCGTTTGCTAGCGCTAAGATCAAGATTGTGATGCCCATAAATAGTATGGCCATATCTGCTTCGTGCTTGGTGTTGACCAAGTCGATGATTAAGCGGGTCACAGCTGTGATGGCAACATAGATCAAGAAACGCACCGGCATGTGGTTGGTCTTGAAATAAATACCTACCATTGCGCCGATTTCTAAATAGATAAACAAGAGCAACAGATCTTCAATCGAAGCAGCACCTTTGCTGACCATGCCTAAAAATGCGACAGCTGCTGACCACACGGTAGCTGCCCCAATGCCAAACAAAGCAATCCGATGAAAGAGTGAGACAAATAAGTTACCAATGGGCACTGTCCACTTTTCAATGGCAACCTCAAGTTTGGTTGCATCTTTTGGTGAAGTAGGGGTCATATTCATAAAGCCTCCATCGTTCTATTGATGAGACTCAGTATATTTATCTGTTGGGCTAAAGCAATAAAAAAGAGGCCAAAAGCCTCCTTTTTTTGGAAGAGTTGATCTGGGTCAACCGAGTGTGTCTGCCCAGATATTGTGAGCCCAGCCCCATGCATAAACGCCTTCAAGCGTTGTTGGCCCGGGAGAAACTCCCCCGGAGCCAGGAACTGGCTTAAAGGTCTTTTCTTCTGCGATGTACTGATGCACGCTAGCAACATGGACTACTTCCTTGGCGTTGACAAAGCTGTAGCAGGTATTCGTGAGGACTGGCGATGGGTTTACTTCCCAGCCACTTAATTCGGCAACGATTGCTGCCGCAGCTACTTTGGCATGCTGGTTCGCCATATGTCCTGATTTAGGCATGGCATAGGCAACCTGAATGGAATCACCCAGCACATGAATATCTTTCTGTGCAGTCGATTCGAAGTTAATGAAGTTCACATTTACCCAGCGACCATTGGAATTAGCTAGACCTGTTTTAACAGCGATTTCACCAGCACTCATTGCAGGTAGTAGGTTAAGAACATCGGCTTTGATGTCATCCTGAATTTCAAACTTGATCGTCTTTGTTTTGGCATCTACAGCAGTGACGTTGTGTTTGGGTAAATATTCGACCATGCCAGGATATTGCTCAGCCCAGACCTTTTTAAATAGGGTGCCTTTAGAAACCACATCTTGATTTGCGTCGAGGATGAGGACCTTTGACTTTGGCTTATTTTGTTTGAAATAACTTGCTACCTGGCAGGCCCGTTCGTAAGGTCCTGGCGGGCAGCGATAAGGAGCTTCGGGGATGCTAATGGCATAAGTCCCACCATCACGTATCGCAGCAAGTTGTTTGTGTAAGGCGACAGTTTCTGCTCCGGCTTTCCAGGCTTGGAGCGTTACTCCTGCTTTATTGGCTTGCGTAAGCCCTTCAATACTATTCATTAATAGACTTACGCCAGGCGACACAATCACTTTGTCATAGGGAAGGGTTTTACCGGAAGCAAGTTTGACTGTTTTTTTGTCGGGATCAATTCCTGTCACGCTATCTTGAATAATCTTTACCCCATGACGTTTACTGAGATTGTCGTAAGGACTTGTGATGTCTGCAAGGGAGCGGGAGCCGCCGACAACTAAATTGGAGAGCGGGCAGGAAACAAAAGAGGCATTAGGCTCAATCAGAGTTACCTTAGCTGTATTGTTGGAGAAGAGGCGTAAGTATTTGGCAGCAGTTGCGCCACCATAGCCACCACCAATGACCAAAATTTCAGCTTTCTGTAAATTAGCCTTAGCTTGTCCCGAGAAGCCTGCGAGTAAGCCAAGGGCTGCAGTGCTTTGGCCTAAAAAGTGTCGACGATCCATGCTGATTTCCTAATTATTTCTTGCCAAGTTGATTGGCGATGATTTGCAACTGCTCATCAGAGTAGCCCTTGGCCAGCTGCGGCATGATGGTGCCTTCACGTGCACCCGATTTAAATGCTTTTAACTGACTGAGCATTTGTTCACTCGTTAGGTTATTAATGAGAGGCATACCCCCATCAACAACACCTTTACCATCTGTTCCATGGCAATTGGCGCAGGTTGCGGCTAAGCCGCGGTGATAAAGATTGGTAGCGTCATTAGATTGCGCATAGCTAGTGGAGCAGAGTGTCATGAGGCTGATAAAGGGTATTGCTACTAAGGTTGATGTCATTCGAATTGATCTCATGGGCATGTATCTCCGTTCTTATTAAATGCGCACTGATTTCACAGATGCCTAAATTTATTCTTGAGCTATCTTACCCAAAGATTCTGCACAATGGGGAACCACGCTCATAGAGATTTGTCATAAGCTCATCTGAAAAAGTGCATATCAAGGCTTTTTCTGAGCCCAAGGTTTAAGCCTTAAACTATAGCCATGCGTGGCTCATTCCCCCTTCGGTATGCTCTCCTAACCCTCGTTTTAGCGATGTTTACCTACCTTTATGGTTTAGACAGTAGATTTGCGCCTAAAAATGGGGATGAGTACCCTTATATGCATATCGTGCGGATGACTGCTGATGTTGGTAATTGGTTGCCGCTACAGTCCCAAATGGAAGGCATCAAAAATACCAAGCCACCACTCATTTTCTGGCAGGGAATTGTCAGTACTCATTGGGCTAATGAGTGGAGCCTCTTTAATTTACGCTGGCCGAGTGTGCTCTATACCGGCCTAACTGCATTTTTCTTATTTTTGGCTGTTCGTCGCTTTAGCGGAAAAACCCAAACAGGTTTTTTAGCTGCGCTGGTATGGCTGTCATTCTTTGCAACTTATCGATATGGCCGTCCATTCTTGACGGATCCCCCAGAAGTGTTCTGGTTGAGTTTGCCATTCTTAGCGCTTCTATATTGGGGTAAGAGTGCTTTTGAGTCTAAATTGCTTTACCCAGTTTTAGCCGGCCTATGTTTTGGCTTGGCGCTCTTTGCAAAATCATTTGCCTACCTTGTTCCCGCATCTCTAGCTTTAGGTTTGCATTACTGGCACTGGAGAAATTGGAGTATTCCTCAAACGCTTATTCGAGATCTCTATAAATTAGTGCTGGTTGGCACTCTTGCATTAGGTGTATTTGCTTTATGGTTTGCTTTGGACCCACAGCCAGAGGCGATTTGGCGGGAGTTTGTATTGGGCGAGAATGCAGGGAAGTTTGCTGCGCGTAGCTCCAACTATTTCATGGATCTAGTGCGAGGTGGCGATAGTATTTGGATGTTGCTACTCACAACACTGGTAAATGCAGGTTTATTTACCTTTGTGTTGGTCGCTACCTTAATGCAATGCTGGCGTGAGCGTCGCTTCCTATCAGCACAAGAAGTTCTACTTGTATTGTGGGCTACAGCATTCTTGCTTGTATTTAGTTTGCCAAGTCAGCGTTCTGGTCGTTACCTCTTGCCAATAATGCCGGCTTTTGCTGCACTCATTGCTCTGCACTGGGAGCGTTTATCATTATGGGGATTTTGGATTGCACTAGTGTTGCAAGGTATCGTGCTTGCAGCTTTACTTTGGCTCGGTATGAATCTTCAACATTCTCAATTTATGGGTGATACAGGATCGTGGACATATCATCCTGCGCATTGGTTGCTCATGGCCATAGCTTTAGTCACAGTCCTTATAGGCCTCATCAAGAAAAACCAGTGCAAGATACTTGCGCTGATTGGATGCTTTTTTACCTACTGCGCCTTAACAAGCAGCCTTGCCCCATTGGAAGGTCAGCTGGGTCGCTTCACTGCTCAAACGATCTCTCAAGTCCAAGGTAAAGATGTTTGGATTCCGTGCGACTATCGTGCAAAAGACGAGGAATACCGATTATTACTTCCCGGTGCTCAGCTCCATGGTTATCTAGCGAAGGATGCTGCTGATCTAGGAGGGCTTACTAAAACGTATCCCCTTGTAGCTGTACATGCTCCATTAGGAATTGCCCCGGTCATCTGCGATGCTTGCCAGATCGTTGGACAAAGAATGGAGATGAGGGCGCGCCATTCCGATGAAGAGATAAAAGCTATGCTTCATGGAAATATCGGTGAACATCTTTTTGTAACGGAATATTTAATTGCAACACCAGTCTCGAATGCGGAGTTGTTGAATACGAAGGATGTCTGTAGATGAGTCGTGTGATTGCATTATGCTTTTTGCTACTAGCCGCAGTCGTTGGCTTTATTCATATTGATAGTCGTCCTGTATGGGCACCATTTTCTAGTGGTGAAGTTGAATTAACAGAGGCTGAAGATGCGAGTCAAGAAATTGGCTCATCGGCAAAGTTGTTAAACACAGTTGCAAGTAAAGCAAAAGGCTCCATCCAGACTGCTCCTCCAAGCCCCCGTGCTGACTGGTTGCCGGACACTGGCGCTCTTTCAGTTCATGCCGCGTCACTGATCGCCCTAAGAGATGGTGGCGTTCGTGCATTTTGGTTTGCTGGTACTCGAGAGGGCGCTCCTGATGTGGTTATTAATACAGCGGTGTTTGATACAAAATCAAATCATTGGTCCACCCCAGCTGTTGTGATAGACCGTGTAGGTGCGGAAAAAGGCTTATCTCGTTACATAGCGAAGTTAGGCAATCCAGTTCCTGCGCGCATGGCAGATGGCCGTATGCAATTATTTTTCGTTACGGTTTCCATTGGTGGTTGGGCGGGCAGCTCGATCTCTACGATGATTTCCGAGGATGAAGGTTTAAGCTGGAGCAGACCACAACGCTTGATCACTTCACCTCTTATCAATCTCAGCACTCTAGTGAAGTCTCCGGCGGTTCTATTTGCTGATGGTCGTTTAGGCTTGCCTTCATATCATGAGTGGATTGGGCGATTTGGTGAGTTCTTAAGATTGGATGGTGTTCGGGTCATCGATAAGCGCCGCATGAGCTCGGGTCGCAGTGCGATACAGCCCGTGGTCTTTGTGAATTCAGCTCAAGACGCTACTGCCTACTTTCGTCAAACAAGAGGTGCTGGGCTACCAAAACAGATTCCTGTGAGTCAATCTCAAAACGCAGGTCAAACTTGGCAAGCTGCTACAGATCTTAATATTCCGAATCCAAATTCAGCGCTTGCAGGTTTAACTCTACGGAACGGCGCCCATATTTTGGCTCTAAATAATATTGAGGCAGGACGTCATCGTTTGGTATTGATGATGAGCAATTCTCAATCAGGTCAGTGGCATGTTATTGAGACGCTGGAAAATGATGAATCTGCGCCCGATCAAGAGCGAAAAGAATTTTCTTATCCGTATTTAATGAGCGTTAATGGTAAAGATGTGCACTTGGTCTACACCTGGGATCGAAAAAGGATTCGCCATATCTATTTTCCAGATAATTGGCTTGTGCGCGCTAACAGCCAACTACCTATCCAGAGGGATAGTGAAGTAGGGGCTGATATGAAAGGGGCTCAATGATGAATTCATTTTTGCAGACGATTGCTTTGCTTGAGATGGCCATCACAAGTGCCATGATCATCATTTGGGGTTTGCAAAAAATCTCTCAGAAAGAATTTCCATTTGCGGTAAAAGCCGTTTTGCTCTTGGCTCTTGCCAATCTTTTTTTCTGGCCTTTGGGCATGTCACTTGAGTTGCCATTAGCAGCTTATGTTCGTGGCGTTACAGGCGATCTGAGTATCGTGTCAACCCTATTGTTATGGAGCTCTTTGCTGCCTGGTAATAAAAGTGCGCCGATTTCATTTAAGTTCGGTATTGCTTTGATTGCTCTTGGCTTCTACCCCTTTGCGCTAGGGTTGAGCATGATTGATCCATATGGATGGGGTTATGGCTCTATTGCATTCTTTATTGCTGTTTTAATCTTTGCAGTCATTTGTGGAGTTGCCAATTGGTCTAAGGGCGTTTGGATTATTGGCTTTGCCATTATTGCTTGGGGCGTTCATTGGCATGAGTCAATGAATCTTTGGGATTATCTATTGGATCCATTCTTGGCGATTTGGGCGATCTACGGTTTGTGTAGCGCCATCCTACATAAGCGCAAGGAGAAAGCGCGCGCAGGCTATTTGTTCAGACCAGGTTAAGGCATGCGATATATAAAAAATAAAGCCAGCTTCAAGCTGGCTTTATTTATTAAGGAGTAGGTAATTAGTCTGCGTAAGCTCCAGCCTTACGAATCACTGGGCCCCACTTATTGATTTCGGCATCCAGATGGTCTTTTAAGCCATTCGGAGTCCTCTTGGCTGGAGGAACGATCTCAATGTTGGACTCTGCTAAGCGCGCCTTCACTTCAGGATCGTTCAAGGCAACGTTCAAGGCCTTATTGATTTTGTTAACGATGGCTGGCGGTGTGCCTTTAGAAACATACATGCCGTGCCAAACTTTCACATCAAAACCTTTTAAGCCTTGCTCATCAAGAGTAGGAATATTTGGTAATGCTGGCAGGCGTTTAGGTGTGGTAACGCCATAGGCCTTTACTAAACCATCCTTAATATAAGGAACAGTCTGTGTAGTTTGATCGCAAAGTAGATCTACCTGCCCACCAAGTAAATCGGTTAATGCTGGACCAGTTCCCTTGTAAGGGACGGTGGTTAACTCAACACCCTCGCGGGACATGAACAATAAGCCGCACAACTGAGATACCGCACCAGGACCAGCATTTGCCAAAGTAACTTTATCTTTATTGGCCTTGATATAAGCCTCTAACTCTTTAAAGTTATTTGGCGGGAAGTTTTTGCGACCCAGAAGAACCATTGGTACATCAACCACTTGACCGATGTACTCAAAATCCTTCATAGGATCAAAGTTCAATTTTTTATACAGGGCTGGTGCGGTAGCCATACCCATGTGGTGAATGAAGATCATGTAACCATCAGGAGCAGAGCGCGCAACGCGAGTAGCAGCAATAGTGCCACCAGCGCCAACGGTATTTTCAACAATCACCGTCTGACCTAATTCTTTACCCATGGGTACTGCAATGAGTCGCGCAACTGCGTCAGTTGGGCCACCAGCAGCGAAGGGTACAACGAGCGTAACCGGTTTATTTGGGTAGACATCTGCAGCGAATGCATTGCCAGTAAATATTGCCGTGGCAGCGATGGCGCAGAATCCTGTGAAAAGCGATTTACGTAATTTCATAATGAGTCTCAGTAGTAGTTGTTATCAAAATCTGTTGAGTAAAGAGTTACTCGAATTCATTTTGCCAGTTTTTTGATAAAAATGAGCCTCACTGGGGATTAGTGTTTACCAGCAATTGCGACTGTTCTTTGGGCCAGCAGGACAACCGGTCGATCAATCATCTTCCCATCGAGTTTGACTGCGCCCCCTTTTGATGCAAGATCAGCCGCAATCACTCTTTTGGCCCATTCGATTTCATCTTCGGTGGGCATGAATGCATTTTTAACAATAGTCACTTGCTTGGGATGGATGCAAAGCTTTGCCCCAAACCCCATGCGCTTGGAGCGTTTGGCATCATCAGTGATGCGAGGGATATCGTCAGTTGAAGGTGTAACCCCATCAATAGGAGGGGCAATTCGGGCTAAACGGGAGGCCAAAACTATTTGATAACGCGCCGTTTGTAGCTCAGTCTCTTGAGAATCACAAATCATTCCTAGATCTGCTTGGAGATCAAGATTGCCTAGTGCCAAGCGAAGCACCTGATTTGCATTGGCGATTTCGCGCAGACGATCTAAACCAATCGCGGTCTCAATCATTGGAATGATTGCGACCTGGGGGAGACCCAAGGCGGCGCCATTGATTTGATCAAGGGATTCGCTTTTAGGAATCAGCAAGCATTCCACATGTAATTCTTGAGCAAGTAATAAATCCGCAGAGTAAAACTTGCTGCCTGGAGAATTGATTCGAATGACTAAACGTTTCCTTTGCTCTGCGGAGAACTGGGGCCACGCAGTCCGAATGGCATTGCGAGCGGCCTCTTTATCTTCTTCTGCAACAGCATCCTCTAAGTCGAGCACAACACCATCAGCGCCACTATCAAGTGCTTTGACAAAACGCTCAGGACGAGTACCAGGCACAAATAAAAAGTTAGAACTAAAGCCTAGAGGAGTATCAAGTGGATTCATGAGTGTGCTTAGATTAAATTGCTAGACAGTAAGGAGCCTACCTTGGCTTGTTTACGAATATTCCACAAACGGTCTATAGCTTGACTCATTTCTGCTGGGCTAGCGCCGCCGCTAAAAGCAGCCAAACGCATGGCTTTATCGGTAATTTCTGCGCGGGATAGAGTATTGCCTGGATCGCCTTTAGGCTCATCGACGCGACCATCTAATACCTGGCCATTATTAAGATGAACTTTAACTTTACCAATCCAACGTTGTGGATAAGCGCCATCCACCTCAGGATCGAGGGTCATAGTCACGCGATCTCTAAATAAACAAATCGCATCATCATGGAAATGTTCATCGAATTCTTGTAAGCCAGCAAATTGGTAATGAGCAATGAGCGCTAGTACAGTGCCCATGGAGAACTTTGATTGATGGACAGTTATCGGATCAGTAACTGGCCCTAAAACATCAATTGCACCTTGATGTACCAAAGTTTCTACTTTAGCGATATCACTAGGCTTGAGTTTATTCGCAAGCATCACTTGTAATAGGGCGTCAGCAGCAGGATGAGTATGACGGCAAGAAGCGTGATATTTAAAACTGGTTTCTGCCAAAGTCCAACGAGTACCAAGACGATCGACTAGCTTGCTGGGATCTGCATCACTAGACATGCCTGCTGCTAGCCCTTGCTTGCCTTCCAGAATATGTTGCGCCCCAGTGAAGCCTGCTTGGGCGATGTATGCTGACATCAAGCCAGTAGAGGCTGCATGCGCAGTGTGTAGCTGCTTGGAATCAGCGGCATCGCGTAAAAACTCCCAGAGACCTGCTGACTGTGTGCCCGCTGAACCAAAGGCGTGCAACATTTGTGCAGGATTGAGTTTAAGTAAGCGACCTACAGTAGCGGCAGCGGCAATCGTTCCTGCAGTGCCGGTTGTATGAAAGACTTTATAGTGCGAACGCCCTAAAAATTCGCCAACCCGTATACCGACTTCATAGCCCGCTACTGCTGCAACTAACATCTCTTCGCCTGAGGCTCCAATTGCTTGAGCACAGGCTAAGGCGGGAGGAAAAACAACTGTTGCCGGATGAAAGACTGAGCCGTTGTGAACGTCATCTTGTTCTGCAACATGTGAAGCAGCGGCATTAGCCATTGCTGCTAAAAAAGGACTAGAAGTTTTTCGGGAGATGAGGATTTCAGAAGGTCCGGTGTGAGTAGCATCAAAACCTCCCATATTTTGGGCAAACTGGGTAATGGTTTCGACAGGTCGTGAGCCTTTGCCTGCGATTGCAGATCCAAACCAATCGACCAATAAATCTTCTGCACGACTAATGACATCACTTGGAATATCGCTAATCTTGAGATTGGCGGCAAAGCTTGCAAGCTCGCGAGATAAGTGTTCTGTACTCATTAGGATGATGTCTCTAGTCTTTTAATTATCAATTGAATTACGCCAGCACTGCGCTTGCTTGCATCGTGAGCCAGCCTTCGTGGTCTTGCGCCCAGATCGCAATCGTTTTTCCAGATGGATCTTTTTCTAAATCTGGCTTAGCACTAACTTTAAAAATATTGATATCAAAAGTAGGGCGAATAGCCCGGAACTCAAAGCTCTTCAGCTTGCACCCTGGAATGCTCTGTCGCACTAGATCTACTAAAAGTGTAGCAATCAAGGGGCCATGCACAATCAGACCTGGGTAGCCTTCCACCTCAGTCACGTACTTGCGGTCGTAATGAATGCGATGACCATTGAAGGTCAATGCAGAGTAACGAAATAAAAATACATCATCAGGCGTGATAGTTTTGCTCCACTTAGCATCTGTTGGGGCGGGAGTAGGTGCTACAGGTTTGTCATCAGGACCCGGTGCATCGCGATAGACGATGTCGTGCTCCTCAATAATGGCCAAACCTTCTTGATTGGAGATTTCGTGTTTGACCAAAACAAAAATCAAATCACCGGTGCGTCCAGACTTATGGGTTACCGATTCAATTTTAGAAACGCGTTTGATTTCATCGCCAACACTTAAAGGTTCTAACCATTGCACCCGGCTACCAGCCCACATGCGGCGGGGTAGTGGTACAGGCGGTAAAAAGCCACCACGTTTAGGATGGCCATCGGACCCAATTTCAGATTGACGTGCATGTGGCAAAAAATATAGCCAGTGCCAAAGTTCAGGCAAGAAGGTGCCTTTGCTTGGCTCGGGATCGGGTCTATCAAGTGTTGCCGAGAGGGCGCGCACTGGCGCAGCCGTAACAGTGTCAGTGAGTATTTCGGTTTTACCGAGCCACTCTTGGAGATGGGTGATGGTTTGAGGTTCGATTCGCATAACTTCCATTATGCCAATCTTGGGAAAAATCCTAGCCGATCAAAATCGAGGCAAAGTAGCTCAGCAGCCCCGTCAGTGCGGAGCTGGCAATGACGAGCATTACCCCTTTTTGGAATTTAAACAAGGCTAAACCTGCTAATCCGCAAATGAAGATGGATATCCAAGAAATTGACCCACCCAAGCCATGGGGCAAGAAGACGTGATACGCAAAAAATAGACCTAGGTTAACAATCACCCCAACGACTGCCGCAGTTATGGCAGTGAGTGGTGCAGTAAATCCAATTTTGCCGTGGGTCGATTCCACCAGAGGACCGCCAACGAGAATGAAAAAGAAAGATGGCAAGAAGGTGAACCAGGTGGCCACTACTGCGCCCAATACGCCAAACCAAAACGGGCTGCTGTAACCAATCAGGTGTTGAATATGCCCTGCAAGATAACCAACAAATGCCACCACCATGATGAGTGGTCCAGGAGTAGTCTCTCCCAGAGCTAAGCCGTCAATCATTTGATTGGCGCTCAACCAATGGAACTGATCTACTGCCCCTTGGTATACATAAGGCAACACTGCGTATGCGCCGCCAAAAGTAAGGAAGGCGGCTTTAGTAAAGAACCAAGCAATATTTGGATACAGCGTTTTCCAACCAAAGTAGGCAATCAGCATTGCGAGCGGAAGTAACCAGCAGGCAAAGGCAGTAACGCTGTGAAGCACCGTTTTTTGCAAACGAAATTGGGCATGCGCTGGAGTAGGAGTATTGTCATCAATGATGGCGCTGCCATAGCTCTTGAGGTCTTGATTACCATGACCACTTTGCGCAAAATATTCTGGATAACGTTTGCCGCCCCAGTAGCCGATGGCGGCAGTAATGAGAACAATGATCGGAAAAGAGACATTGAGAATAAAGATGGCTAAGAATGATCCAACTGCAATCCACTTGAGTGCAGGATTGTGAATGGTGCGTTTACCTATGCGTACTGCAGCATGTAAGACGATTGCAGTGATTGCAGGTTTGATGCCAAAGAAAATGGCGGCAATCCATGGCACTTGCCCATAGGTGAGATACACCCAAGATAAACCAATGAGGATAAATAAAGAAGGTAGAACAAATAGTGCGCCAGCGAGAATGCCACCCCAACTACGATGCATTAACCAGCCAATGTAAGTTACTAACTGCTGAGCTTCAGGCCCGGGCAGTACCATGCAATAGTTGAGCGCATGTAAAAAGCGCCGTTCAGAAATCCAGCGACGCTTCTCAACCAACTCTTGATGCAATACAGCGATTTGTCCTGCAGGCCCTCCAAAGCTAATAAAACCTAGCTTTGTCCAAAATTTGAGAGCCTCGCGCAGGCTGATTGCTGAGGGTTCGCTCAAGCATCTTCCATTCCGCCAACAACTTGGCTAAAACCGTTATCTACATAGATGATTTCTGCTGTGATGCCATTTGCCAAATCAGAAAGCAAGAATGCAGCAGTATTGCCTACATCATCGATCGTGACGTTGCGACGCAATGGGGCGGTTTGTTCAACCGCTTCCAAAATCTTGCCAAAGCCTTTGATGCCTGAGGCAGCTAGCGTTTTGATCGGGCCTGCAGATATGCCGTTCGCACGAATGCCTTTAGGGCCAACAGAGCCGGCGAGGTAGCGCACTGATGCTTCAAGCGAAGCTTTGGCCAAACCCATGGTGTTGTAGTTTGGAACATTCTTCATTGAGCCTAAGTAGGTCAATGTGAGTAATGAGGACTTATCACGCAACATTGGCAATGCTTCTTTTGCCATGGCTGGGAAGCTATATGCAGAGATATCATGGGCAATCTTGAAGCCTTCGCGTGAGAGCCCCTCTAAAAAGTCGCCTGCAATCGCTTCGCGTGGAGCAAAGCCAATGGCGTGAACAAAACCGTCAAACTGAGGCCAGGATTTTGCAAGGTCCTTAAAGAGGGCAGAAATCTGTTCATCGCTACCAACATCGCAGTCAAAAATGAGTTCGGTATTAAATTCTTTTGCAAAATCAACAATCCGGTCCTTAAAGCGCTCTCCAACATAGGTAAACGCTAGTTCAGCGCCCTCGCGGTGGCAGGCCTTGGCAATGCCATAGGCGATAGAGCGGTTGGAGAGGAGGCCGGTAATGAGGATTTTTTTGCCGGAGAGAAAGCCCATGTTGTGTCCTTTGCTTCAAATATGATTTGCTATCTACAATTGTTGCATATATGTCAAACCAAACCCTTTTTCGCCAAACTGCCTATTTCTTGCTACTAGCCCTGCTATTGGGTGCTAGTAGCAATAATGCACAGGCGGCACAAGGGATTGCCCAATACGGTAAGCCAAAGTACGCCGATGGGTTTACCCATTTTGACTACGTCAATCCCAATGCTCCGCGGGGCGGAACGTTGACCTTGCCAAATCCGGGCCAAAGAACCAGTTTTGATAAGTTCAATCCTTACACATTGCGCGGCGTCACTGCTCCCGGCATTGACCTCATGTTTGAATCCCTCGCCGAGGGAAGTGCGGATGAAGTGTCAAGTATTTACGGATTACTTGCTGACGATATCGAAGTCGCTAAAGATCGTAAGTCAGTCACATTTCACATTCGTCCAGAAGCAAAATTTTCTGATGGCACCCCAGTATTGGCAGCCGATGTAAAACATAGTTTTGATACCTTAATGAGTGGTCTTGCTCATCCCCGCTACAAAACCACCTTTGCTGATGTGAAGCAGGCTATTGTGATTTCTGATCGAGTAGTTCGCTTTGACTTTGCAAATAACAATACAGAGTTACCCATCATGGTTGGAACCTTACCAATCTTTTCGCGAAACTGGGGAAAGCGCCCTGACGGCACCATGATTGCCTTTGACAAGATTGCCTTTGAAACACCTATAGGTAGCGGTCCTTATCTGATTGAGTCCTTCAAAGCTGGTAAATCGATCACATACAGGAGAAATCCACAGTATTGGGCGGATCAACTGAGTAAGCCATTGAATGTGCGAGTTGGTTTTTATAACTTTGATCGGGTGTTGTACAAACTCTATAGTGATGACGCAGTTCGGTTAGAGGCATTTAAAGCGGGCGAGTTTGATGCCTTAGTGGAGTACCGCGCTAAGATTTGGGCCAAAGGATATGTGGGCTCTAAATTTGATAACGGCACTCTCTTGAAGAAAGCCTTTATCAATCACAACGGTGCTGGTATGCAAGGCTTTGCCATGAATGTGCGCAAGCCTACATTGCAAGATCCACGCGTTCGTCAAGCCCTCGGATTGGCTCTCGATTTTGAGTGGCTCAATCGCCAAATCTTTTTTGATCAGTATGGGCGGATCAATAGTTACTTTACGAATAGCGATCTAAGTGCTAACTTCGATGGCCCGCGTAAACCGACTGAAGCAGAATTGAAATTGCTCAGGCCACTAAAAGCCAAATATCCACAATGGGTTCCTGATGCAGTTTTTGGCCCAATGCCTGCACCGCCTTCAACCAAGTTGCCAGGTAGCCTCCGTCAAAATTTACGTCTCGCTCGTGAATTACTAATGCATGCAGGCTGGCAGTATCGTGACGGCGCCTTGCGCAATGAAAAGGGCGAGCCATTTCGGATTGAGATGGTGGAGAACGGCGGATTTTTCTTGAGAGTGCTATCCGCTTACGGTCGTAACTTGGAAAAGTTGGGTATTCAATTGGATATTCGCACTAGTGACTTTGCTTTGTATCAAAAGCGTATGGATGAATATGACTTTGATATGACTACCACCCGTTTTCCAGATTCACAAAATCCTGGCAATGAATTGTGGGATCGTTTTGGTAGTCAGGCTGCAAAAGCAAAAGGGTCAGATAATATTATTGGCATTCAGTCACCAGTGGTTGACGTATTAATCGAAGAGATTACCAAAGCGCAAAATCGCGAAGAATTACGCGCTGCTTGCAGAGCGCTAGATCGGGTGCTGTGGAATAGCTATTACGTCATCCCACAGTGGTACAACCCAACACACCGCGTTGCCTTCCGTAAAGAAATGCGTTATCCAGAGCCACCGCTGTATTACCAGGCCGAGCCTTGGATCATGCAAAACTGGTGGAAAGAAGAGATTAAATAATGCAAGGACAAATGCGCGCCTACATCTTCAAGCGTTTGCTACTCATGATTCCTACTCTGTTAGGTGTTTTGACGCTGACCTTTGCGGTAGTTCAGTTTGTGCCAGGCGGCCCAGTTGAGCAAATGGTTTTAGAGCTTAAGGGCAAAGGTGATGCTGCGGTAGGGGGAACAGAATCTTCTGGTGCAGGCGCAACTTATCGTGGGCGTCAGGGTATTGATGCGCAGCGACTAGAAGAAGTCAAAGCTTTATATGGATTTGATAAGCCACCACTAGAGCGTTATTTCATGATGTTAGGTCGCTTTGCAAGATTTGATTTGGGTGAGAGCTATTACCAACACGAAAGCGTTTGGCGATTAGTGGTTTCAAAATTACCAGTCTCTATCAGCATTGGCCTGTGGACATTCTTTATTACCTATTTAGTATCGATACCACTGGGTATTGCTAAAGCGGTGCGCGATGGCTCTCGTTTTGATGCGGTCACGAGTACTATGATCTTGGTAGGTTATGCCATTCCAGGTTTTGTATTAGGCGTTCTCTTATTGGTAATTTTTGGCGGCGGAAGTTTTCTACAAATCTTCCCCTTGCGAGGATTAACTTCTGATAACTGGAGTGATCTGAGCTTCATTGGTAAGGTAATAGATTACTTGTGGCACTTAGTATTGCCCATTACGGCATCTGTTTTGGGTAGCTTTGCAGTAGTCACGATGCTGACCAAGAACTCTTTCTTGGAAGAGATTCGCAAGCAGTATGTATTGACTGCCAGAGCCAAAGGCCTCGCTGAAAAACAAGTACTTTGGAAGCATGTCTTTCGCAATGCTATGTTGCCACTAGTCACTGGATTTCCAGCAGCCTTTATTGGTGCCTTTTTCACTGGATCGTTGTTGATCGAAACCCTGTTCTCGCTTGACGGACTTGGTTTGCTCTCTTATGAGTCAGTGATGCGCCGTGATTACCCTGTGGTCTTTGGTACTTTGTATCTCTTTACTCTGATTGGTTTATTTACCAAGTTGATTTCTGATCTTTGCTATGTTTATGTAGACCCTCGTATTCAGTTTGGTGCCGGAGGTGGTTCATGAGCCGCTGGCACCGCTTTAGAAATAATCGTAGAGGTTATGCCAGCCTTTGGATCTTTATCGTTCTGTTTGGTTTATCGCTTTGCGCTGAACTGATTGCGAACGATAAGCCACTCATCGTTCGCTATGACGGACATTTTTATTTCCCAATTGTGAAGAATCTTCCCGAGACAGTGTTTGGTGGAGACTTTGCCACGCCAACAGATTTCTTGGACCCCGATATTCGTCACAACATTACAAGTGATGGCAATTGGGCAATCTATCCAATCATTACGTATAGCTATGAGACACTGAACTACTTCTCGCAAGTGCCTAATCCAGCGCCACCATCTTGGCAAAACTGGCTTGGCACTGATGACCGCGGTCGCGATGTCCTCTCGCGCTTGATTTATGGTTTTCGACTATCTATTTTGTTTGGCTTGGCGCTAACACTTGTGGGGGTCACGGTTGGCATCATCACCGGGTCCTTAATGGGGTTCTTTGGGGGTAAGTTTGACTTAATCTCTCAACGTTTAATCGAAATTTGGTCAGCAATGCCAGAGTTATATCTATTGATTATTTTTGCTTCAATCTTTAATCCTAGCGTTTCTCTATTGATTATTTTGTTAGCAGCGTTTGGCTGGATGGGGCTGTCCGATTACGTCCGCGCAGAATTCTTCCGCAACCGTTCTTTGGAGTATGTGCGCGCAGCCAGAGCGCTTGGTCTCACCAATTTGCAAATCATGTGGCGCCATATTCTGCCTAATAGTTTGACCCCAGTAATCACCTTCTTGCCATTTCGAATGAGTGCGGCAATTTTGTCGCTCACCAGTTTAGATTTCTTAGGTTTAGGCGTCCCCCCTGGAACACCTAGCTTAGGTGAGTTGCTTTCGCAAGGTAAAGGTAACTTGGATGCCTGGTGGATTTCACTTTCTACCTTTGTTGTCTTGGTAGCGACCTTGCTACTGCTCACTTTTATGGGTGAGGCACTGCGTGATGCTTACGATTCTCGTAAAGCAGGTCTGATGAGCGGAGGTCGCTCATGAGCTTATTGCGCTACGAAGACTTCTGCATTTCTTTCGGAACAGGTCGCCGTGAAAAATTTGCCGTCAATCATTTAGATTTGGAGATCGGTATTGGCGAACGGGTTGCCCTAGTGGGTGAATCTGGTTCAGGTAAGACGCTTACCGCACTTGCGCCCTTAAGACTTGAGCCTGAGGGTGCGAAAGTTTCTGGAAAGATTTTGTGGAACAAGAAGGATGGTAGTGGGACAGTGGATTTATTGTCTATGCCCATCCAAGATATTCGCGAGATTCGAGGGCGCGAGATTGCCATGGTCTTCCAAGAACCGATGACAGCACTGAATCCACTCTTTACTATCGGCAATCAAATCATTGAGGCAGTGCAGATCTACCAACCCTTACTCTCTAAAACTGATTGTATTGATGCGGCCATTGATCTACTCAAAAAAACCGGTATTCCCGAGCCAGACAGACGTTTTCATTCTTACCCCCATCAGCTGTCTGGCGGTCAAAGACAACGAGCCATGATTGCAATGGCTCTGGCTTGCAAACCGCGTTTATTGATTGCCGATGAACCAACGACTGCTTTAGATGTTAGTTTACGTTTGCAAATTCTTGATTTGCTAAAAGAATTGCAAGAAGAATCTAAAGAGCACGGTGGAATGGGCATCTTGTTGATTACGCACGATCTCAATTTGGTAAGGCATTTTGCACAACGTGTGGCGGTCTTGAACCAGGGCAATCTCATGGAGTCTGGGCCCACAAAGCAAGTCTTTGAGCATCCAACCGATCCTTACACTCGTGCCTTAGTGAATAGCGAGCCAGTACGCGAGCTTGCTCCAGTCATGCCTTTGGCGCCCGTGCTCCTCAAGACAGAGGGTTTGTCTGTCGCCTACCCAAGCTCTGAGTCGACTTCCTGGTTTAAAAAAGCGCCAGCTCATAAAGTATTAAAAAAAGTTTCTTTTAGTCTAAAGCAGGGTCAGACCATTGGTGTGATTGGCGAGTCTGGCTCAGGCAAGACGACATTAGGTATGGCAGTGCTTGGCCTACTTGGCGACTCTGCAGCGCAAGTCAGTGGTGATGTGGATGTTCTTGGTAAGGACTGGCAACAGTTAAAGCCTGTTGAGCGCCGTGCAATGCGTTCAAGTTTGCAAGTAATTTTTCAAGATCCCTTTGGCTCGCTTTCGCCGCGCATGAATGTGATGCAAATTATTTCCGAAGGATTGGATGTGCATTATCCAAAGCTCTCTGCGTCCGAACGTGAATCTCGAGTTGTTGACATGCTCAAAGAGGTAGGCTTGGATCGCTCAGCATTGTCGCGCTATCCACATGAGTTTTCTGGAGGGCAGCGTCAGCGCATTGCTATTGCGCGCGCTTTGATTTTGCGTCCACAGATCTTAGTTTTAGATGAGCCAACCTCCGCATTGGATGTATCGATTCAGAAACAAGTGCTTGCATTGCTCTCAGAATTACAGAAAAAGTACAACTTGGCCTACCTAATGATTAGTCACGATTTGGCAGTCATTCGTGCAATGTCGCATGAGGTCATGGTGCTCAAAGAGGGTAGGGTAGTGGAATTCGGGGATACCGAGACCATGATTAAGCAGCCTAAGCAGGTTTACACCAAAGAATTATTTACAGCAGCTGAGCTAACTTAGTTCTAATCCAAGACCCTATTTTTGGGCTATTTTGGTGCATTAAAGCGATATCAGCATCAAAAAAGTGAAAAAAACGCTTTCTAAACAATGACTTAATACTACAGTCAGGCTTGGTGAATTATGGGTTCTTTGTTAAACTGACTTGATGTCATTGAAAAAAGCGCTACTTTCACAAATCTTGGGCCTAGCCTTGGGTTTCGCGATTTCGTCTTCTGCCCAAGCGGTAGAGGCGAATGCCCCTGCGCCTGAGGTGACGTCTTCAAGCGTTGAGACGGTAGTTCCAAAAGAAAGTATGTTCCAGGCAGGCAGAGCCTATATTGCTCGGGTATCGGATCGTTTGGCTGATACCGTTACCGGAAAATCTGAAGAGCTTATTAATCGTGCCATGGAAGTGATTGGTGTGCGCTATCGCTGGGATGCTGAGTTGCCTCAGTCTGGATTAGATGGCAGTAGCTTTGTTCGCTATGTCTTTAAAGATAAATTAGGTTTCTTATTACCACGCAAGTCGACACAAATGAGTCGCGTTGGAAAGCCGATTGGTCGTGATGAGTTGCAGCCCGGTGACCTCGTATTTTTTAATACGATGCGTTTAACTTTCTCTCACGTGGGTATTTATGTGGGGGACAATAAATTTATTCACTCACCATCGAAAGGTACCAGTGTTCGCGTTGACGATCTGGGTAGCCTCTATTGGGATAAACGTTTTGATGGTGCCCGTCGTCTTGATGGTAGCGACAACTTAGATGATGCTGAGCGTCAAGAGTTGTTAAATGAGGTGAAGAACCTCAAACGCAAGTCTCGTAGCCTCTAGGCCTACTCCCCAGCCCCTTTGGCTGACTAGCCTTTGAGCTTTTCTTTAATCAATGCCATTTGTTCTTGGGTTGCTACTTCGCCAGCTAATATGGCCGCATTTCTGGATTTGAAATCACCGCTACTCATTTGTTTGAGTTGCGGCTGAATTACGATATCGGCACTTTTCAATTCGTATTGATTGATGCTTCTTTGCATTATTGAGATAGTTTGTTGCAACACTCCAAAGGTGCCACTCGCATCCTGATGAACGGGCTCTGAAGAGATATTGACTGCAATTACGAGTGTAGCTCCCATCTGTTTTGCATAACTCACGGGTACCGGCGCGACTAAACCACCATCAAGATATTCTTTGCCGCCAATGACAGTCGGCTGAAAAACGCCGGGAATACTGCAGGAGGCTCGTACGGCTTGACCAGTGTTTCCGGTACGAAACAAAACGCCTTTGCCTGATTGCAATTCAGTTGCAACAATGCCCAGTGGAATGCGCATCTGCTCTATGGTTTTGTTTTGCACTTCGCGGTTGACCATATTTTGTAGGGCATCACCCTTAATTAATCCCCCAAACCGTCCTGCAAACGGTAAACCCCAATCGGCAATGGTGGCCTCATCAAGATTAAGGGCTAGGCGATTGAGATCATTTCCTGTGGCGCCAGACGCTAGTAGGGCTGCGATAACGCTACCGGCACTACTGCCAACCACGAGATCTGGGTGAATGCCTTGAGCCTCTAAAGCTTTAATGACGCCAACATGCGCAAACCCCCTTGCTGCGCCAGCCCCCAACACTAGGCCAACAACTGGCTTTTTAGAGCCAATCAGACTGCACGAGCTCAAAGCGCCAGCACTAAGCAGGGCGCTCATGCCAATGCCAAAACCCAATAAATGGCGTCGTTCAGCGGAAACGGGGGCTTTTGATGAAATATTGTGCATGTGGCTATTGTATTGAGCCTACCTTATAATAGATACACGGTGAACGAAAAGGACTTCGTTGCAGCGCGGACATAATCCCTAACTAGAAATTATGAGATGGATTGTCTGTAGTCGCTAAAACACCAAAACCCATTACTGAAATACATTATTAAAGCCTGCTCAGGATATTCCTGATAGCCCCACATTTATGGACGATCACAATAAGCGCGTTATAGAAACAGCCCTCCTGTGCGCGCAGGAGCCACTGACCGTTGCTGACTTGTCTCGTCTATTTGTCGAAGACATCACTACTGCAGATATTGAGGAAGCATTAGTGGAACTGCAACGCGCGTGGCACGACAGGGGAATGGAGCTGGTGCATATTGCTACTGGCTGGCGTTTCCAAAGCCGTCTATCGATGCGCGAGTATCTTGATCGCTTGACGCCTGAGAAGCCGCCAAAGTATTCTCGTGCAGTGATGGAGACCCTGGCAATCATTGCCTACCGTCAGCCTGTTACTCGCGGTGAGATCGAAGAAATTCGTGGCGTTGCTGTCAGTAGTAATGTGATGAAACAACTAGAGGACCGTGGTTGGGTAGAGGTGATTGGCCACAAAGATACTGTTGGTCGCCCTGGTTTATATGCCACTACAAAACAATTTTTGGATGACTTAAGTCTGACCAATTTACAAAGCTTGCCAATGTTAGAAGATGCAGCGCCGATGGCCGCTGCAGAGCATTTAGGTCAAGCAGTGATGGAATTTGATTCCAGTGCCACTGTAGAAACCGTTGTGATTGATGGTGAAGCGCAAGCGGCAGAAGAGGTAGAGGTTGAAGAAGTCACCACCGAGATTACTGAAGAGACAGAAGCAGTTACCCCTAAGTCTGATGAGCAGTCAGACGAAACAAAATAATAATTAATGACAAGCTCCAACGAAAACGATTCAAATCCGCCAATACCAGCAGCGCCATCACAAACTGATTTAGGGTCTGCTCGCGCAGAAGGATCTCAGGCTGAGGGTAGTGAATGCCCACCACGTGAGGACCGCGGTCCGCGTCATCCACGTCGTGCAGGAACCGGCAAGCATCCATTCAACAAGAAGCGTCCTTTTAACAAAGACAAGCCACGTCGTGAAGGTGAAGGCTCTCAAGGCCCTCGTGAAGGTGGCAGTAATCATTCCGCAAAATTAGGGCCAAACCCTGCAGACGTAGAGGCATTATTTGCTTCTGTAGTATCTGGTGAGTTTGATGCTGCACTTGATGCGCCAGAAGTCTTGGAAACAAAAAATCCAGATGGCTTGAATGAGAGTGAGATCTCTCATCAGACTGGTGCAGAGCGTCGTGCACAACGCGCTCAGCGTGCGCGTGAAGATGAAGATCCAGATGCGCCAACGGAAGAAGAAGTCAGCAGTTTGCAATTTGCAAATGTGGATGACTTACCGCTCAGTTTGCGCGATGAAGTATGGTCCGACCTTGATGGTTTAGATGACGATGCTGACGACGAAGATACTGTCAAGTTACATAAAGTGTTAGCTGACGCGGGCATGGGTTCCCGTCGCGACATGGAAGACTTGATTATTCAAGGGCGCGTATCGGTGAATGGTTTGCCTGCCCACATTGGTCAGCGTATTGGGCCAACCGACCAAGTGCGTATCAATGGCAAGCCAGTGCATCGCAAGATTCAAACCAAACCGCCACGCGTCATCATGTATCACAAGCCTGCGGGCGAGATCGTGAGTCAGTCTGACCCAGAGGGTCGTCCAACTGTATTTGATCGATTGCCAAAGCCACGTCAAGGCCGTTGGATTGCTGTTGGTCGTTTGGACTTTAATACTGAAGGTTTGTTGTTGTTCACCACTTCAGGTGAATTAGCAAATCGTTTGATGCATCCACGTTATGGTGTTGAGCGTGAATACGCTGTGCGTATCTTGGGTGAGTTAAGCCAAGAAAACACGGCACAACTCAAAAGCGGCATTACGCTCGATGATGGCCAGGCTAAATTCTTGCGCCTCTCAATGGGTGGTGGTGATGGCGCCAATCGTTGGTATCACGTTGCATTAACGGAAGGTCGTAATCGCGAAGTACGTCGTATGTTTGAAGCAGTGGGTCATACGGTATCCCGCTTGATTCGTACGCGTTACGGCATTTTCTTATTGCCTCCTCGCTTGCGACGCGGCAAATGGGAAGAGATTGAAGCTGGCGGCATCTATAACTTGATGAAGTCTGCTGGTTTGAAAATGCCTCAGCCGCAAGATAAAGGGCGCAATCCCAATACTGGTGGACAAAGTCGTAATCCAGAGGGGGCGGATTTCCAACCCGACCCAATGCAAACCTCGGTCTCTTATTGGGGCTCAAGGGATGCTTTAACTCTAGCAAGCGGCCATAACGGCCTGACTCATCAGGGGAGAGGTGGAAAACCCGGTGGCGGAGGTTCAGGTGATGGTCGTGGCCCATTCCGGGGTCGCACCCAGGCCGGTAGACCTGGTCAAGGTGGTGGTCAGGGTGGTCAGGGCCAAAACCGCAATAAAGGCAAAAAAGTGCACCATGGTCAGTCCGCATTTGTGACGGGCAACCCCCAAAGTCCAGGAAATGGGCCCAAACGCAGTGCCCCAAAAGGTAGAAAACCGTTCAATAAAGGCCCCAGAAAGCCTCGAAATCCTGGCGAAAGCTTCTGATTTCTAACAGATTTCTCTAAAAATCAGCTATAATTTTGGTCTTGCAGTACAAACATACTGCAAGTGTTGTTACCGACTGATGTTGCGATCAACGTAAGTCGGCCTGTTCTGAATTTCGAGAATATGGGCTTCAAAGCCCATTTTTTTTTGCCGTTTTGGTTTGAAGGGTGTTGTGAAAGATCAAAAGATCATCGCTGCAGAGTTGGAAAACTTAGGTTACACGTTAGTAGATATTGAGCGTGAAGCTGGGGGATTGTTGCGCGTCACAATTGAAAACCCAGATTACGAGCGTTTGATTACTGTTTTGGATTGCGAGAAGGTGAGTCATCAATTGAGCTACACCTTGCCAGTTGAAAACATTCCATACGAGCGTTTGGAGATTTCTTCTCCGGGCTTAGATCGCCCTGTAAAGACAGCTGTTGATTTTGAGCGCTTTACTGGAATGGAAGTGGATTTGAAGTTGCGTGTTGCCGTTGGCAACCGTAAGAATTTTCGTGGTGTGTTGCAAGGTTTGCTGAGTGGTGATTTGAATTCACCTGATGCGAAATTTGGTTTGGTGTTCGAGGCAGCTGATGGTCAGCCGTCTCAATTGGAGTTTTCTTTAGCCGAGGTCGATAAGACTCGGTTGGTCCCTGTTATTGATTTCAAAGGAAGAAAGTCATGAGCCGAGAAGTTCTCATGTTGGCAGACGCGCTAGCGCGTGAAAAGAACGTTGATCAAGCGATTGTGTTTGAGGCGCTTGAAATGGCGTTGGCATCAGCCACTAAAAAGCGTTATGCAACTGAAGATGTGGATATTCGTGTATCGATTGACCGTGAGTCAGGCGAATACGAGACATTCCGCCGCTGGTTGGTTGTTCCTGATGAAGCCGGTCTGCAAGAGCCAGATAAAGAGATTTTGCAATTCGAGGCCAAAGAACAAATTCCGGATATGGAAGTCGGAGACTATATCGAAGAGCAAATCGAATCTTTAGCTTTCGGCCGTATCGGTGCGCAAGCTGCAAAACAAGTTATTTTGCAACGCATCCGTGATGCTGAGCGTGAGCAGATTTTGAATGACTACCTCGAGCGTGGCGAAAAAGTCATGACTGGTACCGTTAAGCGTGCTGATAAAAATGGTTTGATTATTGAATCGGGCCGTGTTGAAGCTTTGCTGCGTCGCGACCAAATGATTCCGAAAGAGAATTTACGTTCTGGTGATCGTGTACGTGCATACATCCTTAAGGTGGATCGTGAAGCCCGTGGTCCACAAATCGAACTCTCCCGTACTTGCCCAGATTTCTTGATTAAATTGTTTGAGAACGAAGTGCCTGAGATGGAGCAGGGCTTACTCGAGATTAAAGGTGCTGCCCGTGATCCTGGTATCCGCGCAAAGATTGCCGTTGTAACTTATGACAAGCGTATCGATCCAATTGGTACCTGCGTCGGTGTTCGTGGAACCCGTGTTACTGCAGTACGTAACGAAGTTGCTGGTGAGGCGGTAGATATTGTGTTGTGGTCAGAAGACCCAG
The DNA here is from genome assembly GCF_018687695.1 of Polynucleobacter sp. MG-6-Vaara-E2. NCBI lineage: Bacteria > Pseudomonadati > Pseudomonadota > Betaproteobacteria > Burkholderiales > Burkholderiaceae > Polynucleobacter > Polynucleobacter sp. MG-6-Vaara-E2. The sequence goes on along the minus strand of NZ_CP061303.1, from coordinate 1,140,077 downwards.
CACAGTTTGTCATTGGCGCTTTGGCCCCAGCGCAAGTATCTTCAATTGTGGTGGACGAAGAGCGTCACGCGATGGATGTGGTGGTTGATGAGGAGAACTTAGCAATTGCAATTGGCCGCAGCGGACAGAACGTTCGTTTGGCTAGCGATTTGACTGGTTGGCAGATCAACATCATGACTCCTGAAGAGTCTGCTGAGAAAACCGAGAAAGAAGCTTCATCTGTACGTCAATTGTTCATGGATAAATTGGACGTTGACCAAGAAGTGGCTGATATTTTGATTGAAGAAGGTTTCAATACATTAGAAGAAGTAGCTTACGTGCCATTGTCTGAAATGTTGGAAATCGATTCATTCGATGAAGATACTGTGAATGAGTTGCGCACCCGCGCACGTGATTCTTTGTTAACAATGGAGTTGGCAAAAGAAGAGCGTATTGGGGAAGTATCCCAAGACTTGCTTTCCTTAGAAGGAATGACCAAAGACTTGGTTGCTAAGCTTGCTGACAATCAAGTACATACCCGTGACGACCTTGCTGAACTAGCTGTTGATGAGCTAGTTGAGGCGACACAAATTGACGAAGAAACTGCGAAAACGCTCATCATGAAAGCGCGCGAACATTGGTTTACTTCATGAGAGGAAGTAGTGCATGGCAACAACAGTAAAAGTACTCGCTAAAGAATTAAAACGTACCGCGCCAGACCTCTTGGAGCAGTTGAAGGCGGCCGGTATCGAAAAAAGTTCTGAGGACGATAGCATTACCGAAAAGGATAAGACTGCCTTGCTTGAGCATTTGCAAAAAGCTCACGGCAGTGCTGACACTGGCGCTCGCAAAAAAATCACCTTGATCAAGCGTGAGAGTTCTGAGATTCGTCAAGCAGACTCTGCAGGGCGGACTCGAACTGTGCAAGTGGAAGTTCGTAAAAAGCGTGTACTCGTTAAGGCTGGGGATAAAACTCCGGAGGCAGCTGAAGCCAAGCCGGCAAAAGAAACTGCCCCAGCAGCACCTGCTAAGCCAATTCTCTCAGAAGAAGAATTAGAAAAACGTGCAGCTGAAGCAACACGACAGGCCGAGTTATTGGCCCGTCAAGAAGCAGAAATGAAGGCAGCTGAAGAAGCGCGTCAAAAAGAGTTCGCCGCTCCTGAAGTTGAAGCTAAAGCTACCGATGAAGTGTCTGATGTAGCAGCAGCTGAGAAAAAAGCTACGGCCGAGAAGGCTTCCAAAGAATTGGCTGCAAGCAAAGAAAAAGAGTTGGCAGATATTCGTGTGCGTCGCGCTGCTGCGGAGGCAGAGGCTTTGGCTATTCGCGACATGATGAGTGCGCCTGCTCGAGTTCTAAAGGCACCAAGCGAAGTTGCGGCTGAAGAAGCGAAAAAGGGTACTCTACATAAACCTGCAAAAGCAGAAGGTGCGGACGATAAGAAAAAATCCCCAGCTAAAGTTGGCGGTAAGACAATTAAGTCTTCTGAGACATCATCTACTTGGCAAGAAGAAGGCGCCAAGAAACCAGGCGGTCTCAAGACCCGCGGCGATACCTCTGGTGGTGTTGGTGGTTGGCGTTCAGGTGGCGGTCGTAAGAAACAGCGTCAAATCGCTGAGGCAAACGTCGACACTAACTTCCAAGTGCCTACGGAGCCGGTAGTACGTGATGTTCATGTTCCAGAAACCATTACGGTTGCCGAGCTTGCCCATGCTATGGCAGTTAAGAGTGCTGAAGTAATTAAGCTCCTGATGGGTATGGGCCAAATGGTCACTATTAACCAAGTGCTAGATCAAGATACAGCGATGATCATCGTTGAAGAGATGGGTCATACAGCTCATGCAGCAAAATTAGATGATCCAGATTTGGACCTTGGTACTGATGGTCATGATGCAGAGTTACTACCACGTCCTCCAGTAGTGACTGTAATGGGTCACGTTGATCACGGTAAGACTTCTTTGCTCGATAAGATTCGTTTAGCGAAGGTAGCCTCTGGCGAAGCTGGCGGTATTACTCAGCATATCGGTGCATATCACGTAGAAACTCCACGTGGCATGATTACTTTCTTAGATACCCCAGGTCATGAAGCGTTTACCGCAATGCGTGCTCGTGGTGCTAAGGCAACCGATATCGTGATCTTGGTCGTTGCAGCAGATGACGGCGTGATGCCGCAAACCAAAGAAGCGATTCACCACGCAGTTGCAGGTGGCGTACCTTTGGTAGTTGCAATCAATAAGATTGATAAGCCAGAAGCGAACTCAGAGCGCGTGAAGACTGAATTAGTGGCTGAGCAAGTGGTTCCCGAAGAATACGGTGGCGATGTGCCATTTATTCCGGTGTCTGCTAAAACAGGTGAGGGTATTGATGCATTGCTAGAGAACGTACTTCTCCAAGCAGAAATTTTAGAGCTCAAAGCACCTAAAGATGCTCCTGCACAAGGTCTCGTGATTGAAGCGCGTTTGGATAAAGGTAAGGGTCCAGTTGCAACCGTCTTAGTGCAGTCTGGAACTCTCAAGCGTGGCGATATGTTGTTGGCCGGATCAACCTTTGGTCGCGTACGCGCTATGTTGGATGAAAACGGTAAGCCATGTAATGAGGCTGGCCCATCCATCCCAGTAGAGATTCAAGGTTTGGCAGAAGTTCCTGCCGCTGGCGAATCCGTGCAAGTGGTTGCCGATGAGCGCAAAGCTCGAGAGATTGCACTCTTCCGTCAAGGTAAGTTCCGGGATGTGAAGTTGGCGAAACAGCAAGCAGTCAAACTTGAAACCATGATGGAAAACATGGGTGAGGGCGCTATTGAAGCGAAGTTATTGCCATTGATCATCAAGGCAGACGTACAAGGTTCTCAAGAAGCCTTGTCACAGTCCTTAATGAAACTCTCTACACCAGAAGTCAAAGTACAAATCGTCCACGCTGCTGTGGGTGGCATTACTGAAACTGACGTGAACTTAGCTGTAGCCTCTAAAGCAGTCATCATTGGCTTTAACTCACGTGCAGATGCTGCAGCGCGTAAGTTGGCTGAGAATAATGGTGTGGATATTCGTTATCACAACATTATTTATGACGCAGTAGATGAAGTGAAGCTTGCCCTGAGCGGTATGTTGACTCCAGATAAGAAAGAAGAAATCACAGGTCTAGTTGAGATCCGCCAAGTCTTCTTGGTATCTAAAGTTGGCGCGATTGCGGGTTGCTTGGTTATTGACGGTATCGTTAAGCGTACTTCAAGCGTTCGCCTCTTGCGTGACAATGTGGTTGTCTGGTCGGGTGAGTTGGACTCTCTCAAGCGCTTCAAAGATGATGCTAAAGAAGTACGAGCCGGTGTTGAGTGTGGCCTGTCATTAAAAGGCTACAACGACATTAAAGAAGGCGATCAATTAGAAGTGTTTGAAGTTACTGAAGTAGCTCGCTCACTCTAATTACTCGAATCCAATCGGCATGCATAAAACTAGCCCTCATCGTAACCAGCGTCTCGCCGATCAAATTCAGCGAGACCTGGCCGAGCTGATTCCTCGTGAGCTAAGTACTTCTAGCGTGGGTTTGATTACTTTACAAAGTATCGAACTCTCGCCTGACTTGGCGCATGCAAAAGTGTTTTTCACTGTATTGGGTGCTGAGCCTGAGATTGCATTAAAAGCGCTCCAGGATAAGGCAGGCTATTTGCATTCTTTGTTGTTTAAGCGTTTGCATATTCACACAGTGCCAACCTTACACTTTCACTATGACAGCTCCGTAGAGCATGGCATAGAAATGTCTCGATTGATCGACCAAGCTCTAGAGAGCGATCAATCAGGCGAGAATAAATAAACATGTCCACGCGTATCGACGGCGTAGTGTTGCTAGATAAACCCGCAGGAATGAGTTCCCAGGGTGCGGTAACCGCTGTAAAGCGCGCATTTAATGCTGACAAAGCAGGGCATACTGGGACTTTAGATCCCATGGCAACTGGTTTATTGCCAATCTGTTTAGGTGAGGCTACTAAGTATTCTCAAGACTTGCTTGAAGCAGACAAGACTTATATTGCTCAAGTGAAGTTTGGCTCCCGAACAGATACTGGCGATGCTGAAGGCCTCACAATTGAGGAATTACCATTACCCACTTTTGAAAATATGGCTGCAATGCAAAAAGCACTAGATGCTTTGTTACCAGCTTTTTCTGGGGTGATTACTCAAGTGCCACCAATGTATTCGGCACTCAAACGTGATGGCAAGCCTTTATATGAATATGCGCGTGCTGGTGTTGAGTTAGAGCGCACCCCACGTGAGATTACCATTCACAAAATTCGCTGGATCAATATTCAATGGCCTGAAGCAACCCTAGAAGTCACTTGTAGTAAAGGTACCTATATTCGTGTTTTGGCTGAAGATATTGGTAATTTTTTGGGCTGTGGTGCTCATTTAGTCGGGTTGCGTAGAACCGAAGTAGGGCATTTAAGTCTTGAGCAGTCATTTACGATTGAATCGATTCAAAATGCTTTGCACGATAGCTCCAACTACATTCTTCCAGTTGATGCTCTCTTGCAATCATTGCCGCACTTAACCGTGGACGAGCAACAAGCCAAGCGCCTGGAAATGGGCCAACGGGTTCCATTGAATCTTCCTTCGATAGAAGCACTAGTACGTATTTATCGCGCTACCGCCGCTCCCCATAACTTTATTGGAACTGCCGATTGGCGTTCTGGAGTTTTACATCCAAAACGGTTGATTTCGCAGGCTCACTAAACACATTATTTACAACCCTTTTTACTTATCTTTAACTTTAGAAGCTTCACATGACTAAACGCGCACTTCGTAATATCGCCATCATCGCTCACGTTGACCACGGCAAAACTACTTTGGTTGACCAACTTTTGCGTCAATCTGGCACATTCCGCTCCAATGAAAAAATGACCGAACGCGTCATGGACTCAAACGATCTTGAGAAAGAACGCGGCATTACCATTTTGTCTAAAAACTGTGCGGTGGAATATGACGGCACACATATCAACATCGTTGATACCCCAGGGCACGCAGACTTCGGTGGCGAGGTAGAGCGTGTGCTGTCTATGGTTGACGGTGTGTTGCTGTTGGTTGATGCGGTAGAAGGCCCAATGCCGCAAACCCGTTTCGTAACCAAGAAAGCTTTGGCATTAGGTTTAAAGCCTATTGTGGTGATCAATAAGGTTGATCGTCCAGGTGCGCGTACTGATTACGTTATCAATGCGACTTTTGAGTTGTTTGATAAGTTGGGTGCTACTGAAGAGCAGTTAGATTTCCCGGTGGTCTATGCATCTGGTTTGAATGGCTATGCCGGTTTGACTGATGATGTGCGAGAAGGAGATATGCGCCCCTTGTTTGATACTGTCCTGAAGCACGTTCCAGTGCGTGATGACAATCCAGAGGGCCCATTGCAATTACAAATTACCTCTATTGAGTACAGTACATACGTAGGTAAGATCGGTGTAGGCCGCGTTAATCGTGGAACGGTGAAGCCATTGATGGATGTGGTCTTTATGGATGGTCCGGATGGTGTTCAACGTAAGGGCCGTATCAATCAAGTATTGAAATTCCGTGGCTTAGAGCGTGAGTTTGTTGAAGAAGCTCAAGCGGGCGATATCGTTCTGGTAAATGGTATTGAGGACTTAGCAATTGGAACAACAATCTGTGCGCCAGATACTCCGGAAGCATTGCCAATGCTCAAGATTGATGAGCCTACCCTGACCATGAACTTTATGGTAAACACTAGCCCATTGGCTGGTCGTGAAGGCAAGTTTGTGACGAGCCGTCAGATTCGTGAGCGCTTAGATCGTGAATTGAAATCCAATATGGCCCTACGCGTTAAAGATACGGACGACGACACCGTATTTGAAGTATCTGGCCGCGGTGAATTACACCTTACTATTTTGGTCGAGACCATGCGTCGCGAAGGCTACGAATTGGCTGTTTCTCGTCCACGCGTAGTGTTCCACGAAGAAGATGGTGTGAAGATGGAGCCATACGAGAACTTAACTGTTGACGTTGAAGACACCACTCAAGGTGCCGTGATGGAAGACTTGGGTAAACGTAAAGGTGAATTACTTGATATGGTGAGTGACGGTAAAGGCCGTACTCGTCTTGAGTACCGTATTCCAGCGCGTGGCTTGATCGGCTTTCAAGGCGATTTCATGACAATGACCCGCGGTAATGGATTGATGAGTCATACGTTTGATTCTTATGCGCCAGCTAAAGACGGTATTTTGGGCGAGCGTCATAACGGCGTATTAATTAGTCAAGATGATGGCGAAGCAGTCGCATATGCGTTGTGGAAGTTACAAGACCGTGGCCGTATGTTTGTGAGCCCTGGCGATCCTTTATATGAAGGCATGGTGATTGGTATACATAGCCGTGATAACGATTTGGTTGTGAATCCGATTAAAGGTAAGCAATTAACCAACGTGCGTGCTTCTGGTACCGACGAAGCAGTGCGTTTGGTAACCCCAATTGCAATGAACCTGGAGTACGCAGTGGAATTCATCGACGATGATGAATTGGTTGAAGTAACGCCGAAGAGTATTCGTATTCGCAAGCGTTACCTCAAGGAGCATGAGCGCAAAAAAGCCTCACGCGAGTAAGCATCTAACGGCTACACAACAAAAGTCACCTCTGGGTGGCTTTTGTTCTTCAGACATTAGCAATCTTCCAAAAATATCACCATTTACCAGTATTAGAGAATCCAATACATGCTGCCATCCATAGAACAACGTCTTGCCCAAGAGCTCTCTGCAAAACCTAACCAAGTAGCAGCTGCAATCTCTTTATTGGATGAGGGAGCCACAGTTCCATTTATTGCTCGCTACCGTAAAGAAGTCACTGGCGGCCTTGATGATGTGCAATTACGTCTATTAGAAGAGCGGCTGACATACCTGCGTGAGCTGGAGGAACGTCGCAAGACAATCGTGACTTCAATTGAAGAGCAGGGCAAGATGACTCCTGAGTTGCTTAAGGCGATCATGATGGCTGAAGATAAGACGCGTCTTGAAGATCTATATCTACCCTATAAGCCCAAGCGTAGAACGAAAGCACAGATTGCGCTCGAGGCTGGATTGGAGCCACTCGCTAATGACTTATTGGCTAATCCAGGTCTGGATCCAGAGGCTGAGGCCGCTAAATATATTAAGCCAGCTTTCAAAGCCGATGAAACTGAAAATCCTGGGGTACCTGATACTAAGGCAGCTTTAGAAGGCGCCCGCCAAATACTGATGGAACGCTTTGCTGAAGATGCAGCTCTTGTTCAGTCATTGCGTACCTATTTACAAGACCATGGTGTAGTTGAGTCCAAGGTGATTGCCGGGAAAGAACAAGAGGGTGAGAAGTTTGCTGATTACTTTGACTACTCTGAACCCATTAAGGCAATACCATCACATCGTGCACTAGCGCTCTTTAGAGGTCGTCGTGAGCAAATCTTGATGGTGATATTGCGCTTAGATAGCGAAGCAGAGAAGCCCAAGTGGGATGCGCCGCACAATCCTTGTGAAAACCGTATTGCCAATCATTTTAAGATCAAGAATGAAGGGCGACCAGCAGACGGCTGGCTGATAGATACAGTGCGTTGGACATGGAGAGTGAAGTGTTCATTGCATTTAGAGTCAGAGCTGATGACTGCCTTGCGTGAACGCTCAGAAACCGAGGCCATCAACGTCTTCGCGCGCAATCTGAAAGATCTTCTTCTGGCAGCGCCTGCAGGCCCAAGAGTCACCATTGGCCTTGATCCTGGAATGCGCACTGGTGTGAAGGTTGCAGTAGTCGATGCAACGGGTAAAGTGGTTGACACTGATGTCATCTATCCACATCAGCCCAAGAATGACTGGACGGGTTCGCTCCTAACGCTTGCCAAGTTGGCTGAGAAACACAAGGCGACCTTAATTTCGATTGGGAATGGCACGGCGTCACGTGAAACCGATAAGCTTGCACAGGATTTAATCAAGGCAAAGCCAGAGCTAGGTCTTACTAAGATTGTTGTCTCAGAAGCAGGAGCCTCGGTTTACTCTGCATCAGAGTACGCCTCAAAAGAATTGCCAGGAATGGATGTCTCTTTGCGTGGCGCAGTATCCATCGCCCGACGTTTACAAGACCCACTAGCAGAACTAGTGAAGATTGATCCCAAATCAATTGGCGTTGGCCAATATCAGCATGATGTTATGCAAACCCAATTGGCTAAATCATTGGTGGCAGTGGTAGAGGATTGCGTAAATGCGGTAGGTGTAGATGTTAATACTGCCTCAGCACCATTATTAGCAAGGGTTTCGGGTTTATCGAGCGTAGTAGCAGAAGGTATCGTGGCCTATCGCGACAATAAGGGGGCATTTCAATCCAGAATGGATCTCAAGAGCGTGCCACGACTCGGTGAAAAGACTTTTGAACAGGCGGCAGGTTTCTTGCGCATCATGAATGGTAATGATCCACTTGATGCTTCAGCAGTACACCCAGAATCCTATCCATTAGTTGAGAAGATTCTGAAAGATATTAATAAGGGTGTGAAAGAAGTGATTGGCGATACTAATCTTCTTCAATCACTCTCACCAGAAAAATATGCAGATGGCCAGTTTGGTGTACCAACCGTTACAGATATTCTGAAAGAATTAGAAAAGCCTGGTCGTGATCCGCGTCCAGAATTTACAACCGCCACTTTTAAAGATGGGGTTGAGAAAATGAGCGACCTCAAGACTGATATGATTCTTGAGGGAGTTGTGACTAACGTCGCGGCCTTTGGAGCTTTCGTAGATATTGGCGTTCATCAAGATGGCTTAGTGCATATCTCCGCGTTATCAAACACCTTTGTCAAAGACCCGCATTCTGTTGTCAAGGCGGGGCAGGTCGTCAAAGTCAAAGTGCTTGAGGTAGATGAGAAGCGTAAACGCATTGCGCTAACGATGCGTCTATCTGATGAGGCACCAAAAGCAACTGTAGGCGCTAGGCCTGAGCAAAGGATTGCAAGTCGTCCTAAATCGAATGAGCCTAGAAAACCTCAAGATGATAGAAGACAGGCTGCACCCATCAATAATGCGATGGCGATGGCCTTAGCAAAGTTAAAGAAGTAGTCTTGAGTGATTATTATTTTTAGGTATGACTAAGATTAATGCAGAGGGGGTATCGGCATCGAAGGTATTTTTGCCTGCGAATCAATCACATCCAAACCTGTTGCATTTCTTTATTGCTCAATTTCCCCATATCAATCCTGGTGAGTGGGAGCAGCGATTTAATGACAACCTCATTTTAGATATCGAAGGTCAACCCCTAGCAGCAAATGATCCATATCAACCCAACATTCATCTGATGTATTTCAGGAGATTGGAGCGCGAACCCGAGATTCCGTTTGAAGAGCAGATTCTCTTTCAAGATGAACATATTCTGGTTGCGGATAAGCCCCATTTCTTACCAGTGACACCAAGCGGCTTATATTTGCACCAAACCTTACTCAACCGTTTAAAGAAAAAGACGGGTATTCCAACACTCAGCCCTATTCATCGTATTGATCGAGATACTGCAGGCTTAGTCATCTTCTCAGTTAATCCTCAGGAGAGAGCTAAATACCAAAATCTCTTTCGAGATCGTGCGGTAAAAAAAGTATACGAAGCAATCGCTCCTTACTCAGAAGATCTGATTACGCAATTGCCCATAACGTATCAAAGTAGATTGGAAGAATCAAAGCACTTTTTGCAGATGCAAGAGGTGGAGGGTGATCCTAATAGCGATACTTTGATAGAGTTACTTGAAAAAAAGGCTGCTTGGGCTAGATATCAATTAACGCCCGGTAGTGGCAAAAAGCACCAACTGCGTTGTCATCTCAACGCATTGGGAATCCCAATCAAGTTTGATCAGATCTACCCAGATTTGACTCCGTATCAAGAATACGACCTGGATTTTTCTAAACCCTTACAACTTCTAGCAAAAAAAATCATATTTCAAGATCCCATTACGGGTGAGATGCACTCTTTCTGCAGTCAACGAGATCTTGAGGGTTGAGTTTTATTAGTCTTTGAGGGCTGCAAAACTAGCGGCCTGAGCCTTATTCCAGTAGAGCTCAAATACTTTCGGTAGATTCAGAGTTGGATCGATGTTACCCCCCTGAAGAAGAAGTCCTCCTGGCATTTCTGGTAACAAGAAGGACAGGAGGCGTACTTCATTTTTGCTAATCCGTCGAACAATATGGGAAGCATCGATCTCATTTGGATGATCTAAGCCCGCTGCCTCCACTAACTCTTTTAATGTCTTGAGAGTTTCATTATGAAAGTGATAAACGCGCTCGGATTTATCAGGTACCACCAAGGCTTTTTGGCGCTCAGGATCTTGGGTGGTTACGCCAGTAGGGCAGAAGCCTGTGTTGCAGACTTGTGCCTGAATGCAGCCGATTGAGAACATAAAACCACGGGCACTATTACACCAGTCCGCACCTAAGGCAAAGGCCACTGCCATATCAAAGGCGCTAATAATCTTGCCTGAGCAACCAATTTTGATCTTATCGCGTAAGTTCACACCCATTAGAGTGTTATGGACTAAACGTAAACCATCTTGCAGTGGCGTACCAACGTGATTCGTAAATTCCACTGGGGAGGCACCAGTGCCACCTTCAGAGCCATCCACTACGATGAAGTCAGGATGAATATTGGTTTCTAGCATGGCTTTAACAATCCCAAACCATTCCCAAGGATGGCCAATGCACAACTTGAAGCCAACCGGTTTACCACCAGACAAATCGCGTAAGCGTTGTATAAAGTGCATCATCTCAAGGGGTGTGGAGAAGGCGCTGTGTGATGAAGGGGAGATGCAGCTTTCACCTTCTTTAACGCCACGAGCGGCAGCAATCTCTGCGGTAACTTTAGGTCCTGGCAAGATACCGCCATGGCCTGGTTTAGCCCCTTGGCTTAATTTGATCTCGATCATTTTGACTTGAGCATCAAGGGCATTTTTTTTAAACTTATCAGCATTAAAAGTGCCGTCTTGATTGCGGCAACCAAAGTAGCCTGAACCGATTTCCCAAATGAGATCACCACCATGTACGCGGTGATAATGAGATATCGAGCCTTCACCTGTATCGTGCGCAAAGCCTCCCTTCTTAGCTCCTAGGTTCAAAGCTAAGATGGCATTAGCGCTCAGTGATCCAAAGCTCATAGCCGAGATATTAAAAATACTGGCCGAGTATTTTTGCGTACAGTCTTTACCACCAATCTCTATTCGAAAATCATGACTTGGTAAATGGGTAGGCACCAGGGATTGATTGATCCATTGATATCCCGGCGCCATCACATCTATAGTTGTGCCAAAAGGAATCTCATCGGCAACCGCTTTTGAGCGCGAATACACTAAAGTGCGTTGCTCTCTCGAGAAGGGCGTCTTATCGTTATCGCCCTCAATAAAGTATTGTCGAATCTCAGGACGAATAAATTCCAGCAAGAAACGCATGTGACCCAGAATCGGGTAGTTCCGCAAAATGGCATGTTTAGTTTGCAAGCGGTCATAAATACCTAGCAAACTAAGAAGGCTAAAAGCTATAAAGAGGAGCCAGCTAGAAGCATCCATCAGCAAGGCAATACCGCTGATGAGGGTGCCAACAATACAAATGGCAAAGGTACTTAAGCGAATGGGCAGAATAGGGCGAGATGATTTATTCATAAAGGATACTTGGCTCCATTGGGTCTGAACGCAGTATAGACAGTAAATATGTAAGCTTTATTGTGATTTAGGTCAAATTCTGACACGAATCCTCTGAATGGTAGGAGTATGCTGGATCTAAGGAGATCTTAGTGCTTGTTCCAGGCTCTGCAAAACTCGAGCCAATTCAGCATACTCATCACCATGACGCTTAGATTGTGGAAAAATCCTTGCGTAAGCATGCAAGTTTTTCTATAAAGTAGATCGAATGTTGTAATTTTTTAAATAGGACCAAGTAATGACTAAAGAAACTCTAGGGCCAGATGGCTTGCCAGGACATGATTACTTCTTGGATGCGGTAAACCATATTGATGAGGCCGTAGCCAACAAAACGATTGCCATCAGCGCAGCAAAGGGTATTGTCTATAGTCTTGTAGAAACTCTAGGAGCCATGGTTGGTGACCCTGACTTGCCGGCCCACCTAAAGTCTGGTTACATGGGTGCGCTTGATTTGGCTGTTGACTTAGAAGCAAAGCTGTCTAAGTAAGTTATATCGATAATCAGTCTCGTAAGGGCAACTTCGGTTGCCCTTATCCATTTAGAATGGAAGATAAATGCCTTTGTATAGATGTTTATGAGCACTCCCACAGAAAAACGCTTGGCGGTCGCACCCATGATGGAATGGACGGATCGCCATTGCCGTTCTTTTCATCGCACACTGACCAAACAGGCAGTTCTCTATACAGAGATGGTAACTACTGGGGCATTAATGCACGGAGATGTTCCCCGTCATTTAGATTATTCAGAAGATCAGCATCCCGTAGTGTTACAGCTTGGAGGCTCTGAGCCAAATGATTTAGCGAGATCAGCTGAGCTCGCTGCGCAATGGGGTTACGACGAAATTGACCTCAATTGCGGTTGCCCATCTGAACGTGTACAGCGTGGAGCATTTGGTGCCTGTCTGATGGCTGAGCCAAAGTTAGTAGCTGATTGTGTCAAGGCAATGAAGGATGCAGTCAATATCCCGATTTCAGTCAAGCACCGCTTGGGTCTAGATTTTATGGATGCTGCAAGCTCAGAAAAAGATTATCAATTTGCTCTGGACTTTATTCTTGCTGTAGCCGATGCGGGTGCAAGTCAAGTCACTATTCATGCGCGCAATGCAGTACTCAAAGGTTTGTCTCCTAAAGAAAATCGTAGCAAGCCTCCATTGCGTTATGAGGTAGCAGCAAAGCTTCGCATTGATGCACAAAAGCAGTTTCCCAGGCTCAAAGTCCTACTCAATGGTGGCTTAGAAACCAATGAACAAATTGCAGGGCACTGGAATGATTTTGATGGTTTCATGGTCGGCAGAGCGGCATACCATTTTCCAGCATTGTTATTAGGGTGGGATGATTTAATAAGCACTAATGGTGATGCGGCAGGATATCTTTTTAGTGAGACTGAGTGGCATCGTATCCAGATAGCTTTAGTAAAGCAGGTATGGGCTTGGTTTGATGAATGCAAAGAAAAGCAAAGACCGTTTTATATCGGCGCATTTACAAGACATATTCTGGGATTGGCGCATGGAAGGGCAGGCTCACGTTATTGGCGTCAACGACTTTCTGATCACCATGCTTTAGCAAAAGTACAGAGCAAAGCTGCCATCGCCGACTTCTTTCTGGATGCCAGCCTATGCCTTGGCGATTGGGCTGCTTTTGAGTTGGGAACGGCCGATTAGGGTCTTTTTGGCAGGTTTTTGGTCAAAAAGGCTATAATCTGACCTTCTACAACGGCGGACGTAGCTCAGTTGGTAGAGTCCCAGATTGTGATTCTGGTTGTCGCGGGTTCGAGCCCCGTCGTTCGCCCCACAATATTCATAAAAGGCTCCTCAATTGGAGCCTTTTCACTTGGCTTGTACAGTGCAAAATAATAGAGAATGACAAAGCCATACATCGAATCATCTGATATTGAAATCACCCCTGATTACCAAGCGGTGATTGAAGCTATCGAGCGCCATGACCCTTATATCTTTGTGAGTGGTAAGGCAGGCACGGGGAAAACAACCTTAATAGGTCACCTCCGTGAAACGATTCCTGGCAACGTCGTTGTAGTTGCCCCAACTGGCATCGCTGCATTGCAGGTAAAGGGTGTCACAATCCACTCGTTCTTTAGATTGCCTCCACGCCTGATTTTCCCTGAAGAAGACATCAAGCCACTGCGCGACAAACGTCTCTATAAAGACATTCGCTTGCTGATCATTGACGAGATTTCGATGGTGCGCGCCGATGTGGTGGATGCGATGGATTTATTCTTGCGTGAGAATGGTCCACAAAAAGGTAAGCCCTTTGGCGGTATTCAGGTGATGTTTGTGGGTGATTTATTTCAGCTGCCTCCGGTAGTCTCCAGTGCAGATATGCAGGTACTATCAGATCGAGGTTACGAAGGTCCTTATTTCTTTTGTGCCATGGCGTTACATCGTAAAGACGTCACGATGGTTGAGCTATCCAAGATCTTCCGTCAAAAAGATGAGCACTTTGCTAGTCTGCTCAATCGTATCCGTATTAACCAAGACGTAGATGAAGCGATTGATACCCTCAATGCACAGTGTTATCGCCAAGACGAACAAGTGGATGAACAAACTATCACACTAACAACGACTAACGCTCGGGCTGATCAGATCAATGGAGCAGGACTGCGCGCCATTACCACTGAGGGCAAGGTGTACACAGGTAAAACAACTGGTAAGTTCAATGTCGATGAGCGCAACCTGCCATCGCCAAATAATTTAGTCCTCAAGGTCGGCGCTAAGGTGATGTTTACCGCAACGGATCCTGGATTTCCGAAGCGCTGGGTGAATGGCACGATTGGAGTGGTGCGTGAGTTATTACCAGACAAGGTCAAAGTCATGGTGCAAAACGGACCTTACTCCAATACTGTTGAGGTAACGGGTCATCAGTGGGAATCGTATCGCTACGATCACGATATGATGTCAGGCAAGATTTCACCGAGCATCATTGGCACTTATGTGCAGATACCGCTGATGCTAGCTTGGGCTGTCACCATCCATAAGAGTCAAGGCAAGACCTTAGATAAGGTGAAGGTTGACCTTTCTTCCGGTGCCTTTGCCTCAGGTCAGGTCTATGTAGCGCTCAGTCGCTGCAAAACGATAGAGGGCATTTCTCTACAAAGGCCAATTGAGCCAAGAGATGTCAGCTGCGATCAAGAGATCAAGCGCTTTTATATGAATTGCCTGCCAAAGAATTAAAACCCGGCTGCCAATCCATCGCGGCGGTGATCACTACCAGCAATATAGGCAGAGTGAGTGTCATCACCCAGTTTGGCAATGGCTTGCGCGCTACCAAAATCTAAGCTGTTAGCAGGCTGCACAGCCACTTCATGGCCCATCGCTTTAAGTCCATCAACAACACTCTGCGGCATAGATGCCTCAACCGTCAGTTTGCCCAGATCATCAATACGCCAGCGAGGAGCATCAGAGCAAGCTTGTGGGTTTAAATACTCATCAACAAAGCGCATTACAAATTGAATATGGCCTTGAGGTTGCATATTGCCGCCCATCACGCCAAATGCCATTGCTGGCTGACCGTTCTTCGTTAAGAAAGCAGGCAAGATCGTGTGGAAAGGACGTTTACCTGGAGCTACTTGATTGGGGTGTCCGTCAACTAAGCTAAAGCTCATGCCACGATTATGGAAAGCAATGCCACCTGGAGCGACCACACCAGATCCAAAGCCTTTAAAGTTTGACTGAATATAAGAAATCATCATGCCCGATTCATCTGCGGCACAAAGGTATACGGTACCACCAGAGTGAGGATCACCGGCCCCGTAGTTGCCCGCCTTGCCATGATCAATCAGTGCAGCTCGACTTGCGAGATAAGTGCGATCTAACAAACTGGTTACTGGAACTTGCATCGAACGTGCATCACTGACATAAGCATACGCATCAGCAAAAGCTAAACGCATTGCTTCAATCTGAAGATGAATGCGCTGCGCAGAATTTGCTGGATATTGTTTGACATTAGCGGCTTGCAAAATTCCTAAAGCCATTTGCGCCGCGATGCCAGAACCGTTCGGTGGGATTTCTAGAAGAGTGTATTCGCCATAATCAAATGCAAGTGGCTCAACCCAATCCGGCTTGTTATCGGCAAAGTCTTGCATGGTGAAGCAACCACCAGTTTTCTGGGCAAAGTCCACCATACTTTGGGCAAGCGGACCTCTATAAAAAGATTCGCCTTCAGTTGCCGCAATTTCTTTCAAGGTCTTAGCTTGCGCAGGATATTTCCAGATCTGTCCAGCTTGTGGAGATTTGCCATCAATTAAAAAGGATTCACTAAAGCCCGGTTGATTTTTCAAAATTGGAATTGCTTCACGCCATTGACGAGCAATGACTGGAGATACTGGAAAGCCATTTTCTGCATAGTCGATTGCACGTTTAAAAAGTTGCGCAAAAGGCAGCTTGCCAAATTTTCTGGAGAGCTCAATCCAACCGGCCACCATCCCCGGAACGGTAACCGTATTCCAACCAATTAAATCCATTGCGGATTTGCCAACAAAATACTCTGGCTTCCATGCGGCAGGCGCACGACCTGAAGCGTTCAGACCATGAATTTTTTTGCCATCCCACAAAATTGCAAAACCATCCCCACCAAGACCATTCATGGTTGGTTCTACAACAGTGAGGGTGATAGCAGTTGCTAGCGCCGCATCGACTGCATTCCCACCGTTTTGCAGAGCTTCAATACCCGCTTGGGTTGCTAAAGGTTGGGAGCTGGCAACGGTATTTCTGGCAAGCACTGGGGCACGACCGCCACCAAAGGGAGGGGAAATAATCATGGATTTACTTACTTAAAGATTGAAGACACATTAGTCCACTTTAACATTCGCTGACTTTACAACTTTGGTCCATTTGTTTGCCTCTTCGGCTGTAATTTCAGCCAACTTCTCAGAGTTGGCAAACTGCGGATGAATACCTTGAGCAGCCATGCGTGATTTAAAGTCTGGATTGGTCAAAATCTTCCGTATCTCATGCTCTAACTTACTCACAATGGCTGGGGAGGTTCCTTTGGGAACAAATACCGCATAAAAGTTCTCAACATCAAATTGCTTCATGCCATCTTGTCCCAGCGTTGGTACATTGGGCATCAGTGGCGAACGTTCGGCAGCAGCAATCGCAATGGGTCTTAGCTTTCCGCTCTGAATGTGAGGTAGGGAAGCTGTTACGCTGTCGAACATCATTAAAGTGTTGCCAGCAATGAGGTCGGGTAATGCAAAACTACTACCTTTATAAGGAATATGAGTTCCAGCAGCACCGATGCGCTGCATAAACAAGGTAGATTCTAAGTGCGAGAGACTGCCGTTGCCTTGAGATGCGTAATTGAAATCACCTTTTTTAGATTTAATGAAGCCAATCAGTTCAGGAAGATTTTTTGCGGGGACGCTTGGGTTCACCACAATCAAATGGGGAATGGTACCTATGAGAGCAACAGGTACAAAATCCTTTTGCAAGTCAGCGGGGGGATTTTTAAATAAAGCAGATGAAATCGATTGATTAGTGAGTGCGCTGATATGAATGGTGTAGCCATCTGGAGCGGCCTTGGCGGCTGCTTGCAGACCAATCATGCCACCTGCGCCAGGTTTGTTCTCCACCACAATTGATTGGCCAAGTAAATCCGCTAGAGGGGCAGTTACGCTACGCGCAAAAATATCGGTAGATCCGCCAGCTGGAAAAGAAACAATTGCGAGGATGGGTTTCTTAGGCCAATCAGCCTCTGGAGCAGCGAACGCAGTACTCAACAAGCTAAGTAGGGTGCAAGTGCTGAAAAGTAAGGATTTGAGGATAGTCATTTCAAGGTCCGTAGAGTCAAACAGGTCAATGGGTAATATAGTATTGGATATTCATAAAACAGATTCATACAGACTACAAGAGACATTCATGACGGCAGCAAATAAAACATTGAACGGTGTAGATATGTCAGCGTATTGGCTGCCGTTTACTCCAAATCGCTATTTTCATCAGAATCCCAAGATCATGCAGTCTGCTAAGGGAGCTTACTACTACGATGATCATGGTCGTAAGCTATTTGATGGTCTTTCTGGGCTCTGGTGCTCACCATTGGGGCATGCTGATCCACGCATTGGTGCAGCAATCTCTAAACAGTATGAAACCATGGATTATTGTCCTGCCTTTCAGATGGCAAGCGAGGCCACTTTTAGCCTAGCTACTCGCATTGCCAACATGGCGCCTGCAGGGCTGGATAAAGTCTTTTTCACCAACTCTGGATCAGAAGCCGTCGACACTGCGCTGAAAATTGCTATTGGTTATCACCGTGTTATGGGAAATGCTTCGCGCATTCGCATGATTGGCCGAGATCGCGCATATCACGGCGTTGGTATGGGCGGTATTTCAGTGGGCGGCATGGTCGCTAACCGCAAAATGTTTGCCAGCATGATGATGCCCGGTGTTGATCATCTCCCGCATACCCTCAATCTTTCGCAAATGGCTTTTTCAAAAGGACAGCCAACCTGGGGCGCACACCTAGCAGATGAGCTAGAGAAAATTGTTGCCCTTCATGATGCCAATACGATTGCAGCCGTTATTCTTGAACCCGTACAAGGATCTACGGGAGTGATTGTTCCACCACAGGGTTATCTTCAAAAGATTCGCGAGATTTGTACGAAGCACGGCATCTTGTTAATTTTTGATGAGGTCATTACAGGTTTTGGGCGTTTGGGAGCAAACTTTGGTGCTGACCGTTTCGGAGTGACACCGGACATGATTACGTTTGCAAAAGCCATTACTAATGGCGTGATTCCTCTAGGTGGTGTGATTGTCCGTGGCGATATTTATGACAACATTATTGCTAATGGTGGTCAAGAACAAGCTATTGAGTTTTTCCATGGCTATACCTACTCAGGACATCCAATACCAACTGCTGCTGGTCATGCGGTACTCGATATTTTTGAATCTGATGACTTAGTTAATCGTGCAAAAGCGCTAGAGCCAATTTTAGAGAATGGTTTACACGCCATGAAAGGTAAATCTGGAGTGTTGGATATTCGTAACTTTGGTTTGTCTGGGGCGGTAGAGCTTGATCCCGTCCCTGGTAAGCCTGGTCTGCGTGCGCTCAAAACATTAGAGGCATGTATTGAAAGGGGCGTACTTGTGCGTGTTGCGGGAGATGTGATTGCTGTAGGCCCTCCATTTATTTCGGAGCCAAAAGAGGTAGAGTTTTTGTGCAGCGTTTTGGGTGATGCGGTAGATGCAGTGATGCAAATTAAATCGTAGCAATCTAAAAAATAATTAATAAATAAGCACATAAATAGTAGGAGACTTATGACCACTCAACGAAATTTATTTAATCAACGACTCAGTAAGCCAGGATTAATTGTTGCGCCTGGTGTTTATGAGATGGTGTCATTGCGTTTAGCGGATCGGATGAATTTCGATGCTCTCTATATGACTGGTTACGGCACGGTTGCCTCTCTAATGGGTTTACCAGATGCTGGTATGGCAACCTATACCGAAATGGTAGGCAGAGTAACTGCAATGGCTGGCATGGCCAAGACTCCTTTGATTGCTGATGGTGATACGGGTTATGGTGGGCTATTAAATGTTCGTCACACCATTCGTGGCTATGAAGCTGCAGGTGCAGTAGCGATTCAATTAGAGGATCAAGAGTTTCCAAAAAAATGCGGACATACTCCTGGGCGCCGAGTAATTCCCATGGAAGATATGGTTAGAAAGATTGAGGTGGCTGTTGCTTCACGCACGGACCCCAATTTCAAGATCATCGCTAGAACAGACGCGAGAACTACCTTAGGTTTGGATGAGGCACTGCGCCGCGGTGAAGCCTATGCAAAGGCGGGCGCAGATATTTTGTTTATCGAATCACCTGAGACGCAAGAAGAAATGCAACGCATAGGCAAGACCTTTTCAGGTCATCCCTTGATTGCTAATATGGTAGAGAAGGGAAGGACACCTGTTCTATCAAAGGCTGAGTTAGAACAGTTGGGATACAAAATCGCTATCTTCCCTGTAACCGCTTTACTGGCTTCAGTGCAGGCTATGACCAAGGTGTACGAACACTTCAAGGACTCTGGATCCTCGATTAACAATCCAGTCGATTTGTATGACTTCGGTGACCTATCTAAGCTAATGGGCTTCGAAGATGTTTGGGAGTTTGAGAAGCGTTTCGTTGAGACTAAATAAAATTAGATAAAGGTTTTTCATGAAATTACACCGTTACCTAGCAACAGGCCTGATATTCCTTGCGGTATTTAGTGCTTCGCATGCCTACGCTCAATCAAACTATCCGAATCGACCCATTCGTTTAATTATTCCATTTACCCCAGGTGGTGTAACTGATACATCAGGTAGATTTATTGCCGAACAATTGTCATTAAAGCTTGGTCAACAGGTGATTGCTGACAATAAACCTGGCGCATCGGGCAATATTGGCACTCAAATGGTTACAACTGCTGAACCTGATGGCTATACCTTGCTATTGGGATACGCAGGTACCTTATCAATCAATCCTTCACTTTTTGACAAAGTGCCATTTGATAGTGTGAAAGACTTTGCGCCAATCGGAAAGATTGGTGATGCCATCTTGATCATCGTTGCTAATAATGATTTTCAGGGAAAAACTTTGTCGGATGTCATCGCGATATCTAAAAAGGATCCCAATGGACTGTCCTATGGCACCTCTGGATCTGGTGGCACACCGCATATTGCGGGGGAATTATTTAAACAAAAGACCGGCGCCAACCTCGTTCATGTCCCTTATAAGGGTGGTGGTCAAGCTCTGCTAGATTTATTGGGTGGGAATATTCCGCTGGTCTACACCGCAGTTGCTGGAGCAAATCAATACGTGACAACCGGAAGAATTAGAGCAATTGCGGTATCAAGTGCAAAGCATAGTCCAAGCATGCCTGATGTGCCAACCTTTATCGAGAGTGGCGTGAAAGATTTTGTAATTGATGATTGGGTTGGTTTATTGGCACCAGCCAAAACACCCAAACCAATTATTGCCAAGTTGAATCAGGCATTAAATGAAATTCTGAATTCACCAGAAGGCAAAGCAAAGTTGCTATCTATGGGTATATTCCCATCACCCGGCACCCCTGAAAAATTTGGCGAACAAATTAAAGGTGACTTGGTCAGATTTGCGCCGATTGTCAAAGCTGCTCAAATCAAATCTGAGTAAACCAGGTTGGTTGCTAATTCACTTATTGAATAAGTGATAGATGATGGGAATGGCAACGGCACTAATAACGCCATTCATTCCCATTGCAAGGCTTGCATAGGTTCCCGCCTCTGGGTGAATGCTAAATGCGCGTGAGGTACCAATTCCGTGCGCGCCAATGCCAATTGCAAATCCTCTTTGCCACCAAGCTTTCATTCCTAGGGCATTCAGAACAAAGGGTGCCAAGATAGCGCCTAGTATTCCAGTGCTCACCGCAAAAATTGCTGTCAAAGTAGGTGACACGCCAATACGCTCAGCAATACCCATCGCAATTGGCGCAGTCACTGATTTTGGATACATGGCACCAGTAATACTTCTATCAGCCCCTAAAAGCGTAGCAATTTCTACGGCACTCACAATTGACACTAAACCGCCAGTACACAGCGCTGCAATCAAGGGCAGTGATCTTCCTTTGAGGCTGCTCAGCCCACGATAAATCGGAATGGCTAAAGATACAGTTGCGGAACCAAGCAAGAAGTGAATAAATTGAGCACCCTCAAAATAAGTTGAGTAGGGCATTTCAATGAATTGAATGCTAGTTGCAACAATCAAGATGGCAATTGCTACTGGGTTGGCTAAAGGATTTTGCTTGGCGTGCTTGTAAATGGTTAGGCCTATTTGGTAGGCGGCCAGCGTAATGAAGAGTGCAAAGAGGGGGCTACCCGATAAATAAACCCAAATTTCGACGATGGAATGCTTTTCACTCATGACTAGCCTTTCGGCTTAAGAAGCGAACCACTAATGCGCTTGAACCAATCGTGAGTATGACGCTGGCAACTAGTGCGGATATGATGGCCAAGGCATTGGCTTTGAGTTGCGGTAGAAATAGCACCACACCAACGGCAGCGGGTACAAAGAGTAAGCCAAGATACTGGCTAAAACCATCGGCGACCATCGCTAGTTCAGCATTGATCCCCTTACGGATGACTAGCCACCCAACCATCAGAACTAAGCCAATCACTGGGCCGGGTAGGGTAGGTAAGAGAAGCTTGGAAACCAACTCCCCAAGGCTCTGAAAAAGCAGGATTTGTACTAAGCCAGAAATCATGATTCGATCTTACAGGCTCTAATTTATGTTGCATAGCAATAAATCAATTCTTCAGTAAGATAAATGCACGAAATTAATGGGGGTTTTGCTAAAAGACCTTTGTTAAAAAAGTAACAAAGTAAAACAAGAACAGAGATAAATAGGAGACCACTCATGGCTGAGTTAAATGTCAATGGCAAGAAATACAAGGTGGATGTAGATCCAGATACCCCATTACTTTGGGTCATACGTGAGCAAATTGGTCTCACTGGTACTAAGTATGGTTGTGGAGTGGGCCAATGCGGCGCCTGTACGGTTTTGTTTGAAGGCCAGGCATTGCGTAGCTGCTCAGTGCCAGTTTCTGCAGCAGAAGGCAAGAAGATCGAAACCATTGAGAGCTTGGAGAAGAGCGGTCAACTTTCTAAAGTACAAAAAGCTTGGGTTGATAACCAAGTGCCACAGTGTGGCTACTGCCAGTCTGGCATGGTGATGGCAACAACTGCTTTGTTGCGTAACAACCCAAAGCCAACCGATGCGCAAATCGATGAGTCGATTACCAATATCTGCCGTTGCGGCACATTCCAACAAGTGCGTGCAGCGATTCATGCTGCTAGCAAGGCTTAAGGGGGGCATATGACTACTACTATTAATAGCTCCCGCCGTCATTTTGTCGTTGGCTCGACTGCTATTGCCACCGGTTTGGCAATCGGCTTTGATCTGACATTTATGTCAGCAGCAAATGCTGCAATGGGTACTGGCACAACATCTATGGCGCCACTAGCTACCCCAGAGATTGGTGTGTGGGTTGTGGTTAAGCCGAATGATGATGTGATTGTGCGTATCGTTCGTTCCGAGATGGGACAGGGCACTATTACTGGATTGGCGCAAATGGTTGCAGAAGAATTGGAATGCGATTGGAAAAAAGTCAGCTACGAATATCCATCGCCTGCCGAAAGTCTCAAGCGTAAGCAAGCCTGGGGTAGCTACTCCACTGGCGGTAGCCGCGGCATCCGTACATCCGAACAATATGTTCGCAAAGGTGGTGCAGCAGCGCGCATGATGTTAGTTCAGGCAGCTGCAGATCAATGGGGCGTTCCAGCCTCTGAGTGCGTTGCAGCCAATAGCGTGATTACACATACGCCATCTGGCCGCAAGACTACTTTCGGCAAGGTTTCTGTAGCGGCTTCACAGCTGCCCGTACCTACTGAAGTGCCATTGAAAGATCCAAAAGAATGGAAGTTAATTGGTAAACCTGTTAATCGTATCGATGGCGTTGCAGACAAAGTGACTGGGCGTCAGGTCTATGCGATTGATTTGAAGATGCCTGGCATGTTGGTTGCCAATATCAAAGAGTCTCCGGTTTTTGGCGGCAAGGTTAAGAGCTACGACGCTGCTAAAGCCCAAGGGATGAAGGGTGTGAAGAAGGTCGTGCAAGTGGGTGACTCTGCTGTTGCTGTTGTGGCAGAAACTTTCTGGCAGGCTAAGACTGCATTAGATCAAGTCAATATCGTTTGGGATAACGGCGCCAATGGTAATGTATCGAGCGCTTCCATCAAGAAAATGTTGGAGGAAGGCTTGACTGCGGATGATGCATTTGTTCATAACACCAATGGCGATGTGAACTCTGCGCTATCTAGTGCATCTAAGAAGATCGAGGCAACTTACTTCTATCCATTCTTGAACCATGCAACTCTAGAGCCACAAACTGCTACTGCTAAGTGGACTGCAGATTCATGCGAAGCATGGGTTCCAACACAAGACGGTGAAGCTTCTTTGGCTGCAGTCATTGCAGCTTCTGGATTGCCTGCTGAGAAATGTAATGTCTACAAGGTAAACCTTGGCGGCGGATTTGGTCGTCGTGGTGCATTCCAGGATTACACAACTCAAGCAGTCAACATTGCTAAGCAAATGCCTGGTACTCCGATCAAGTTGATTTGGACTCGTGAAGAGGATATGACACAGGGCCGCTTCCATCCGGTCATGATGTGCAAGATGACCGCGGCTATTGATGACAAGAAAAATGTCACCGGTCTGAATATGCGTTTATCTGGCCAGTCAATTTTGGCGGCGGTTCGTCCTGCAGTAGTTGCTGCTAATAAAGGTAAAGATCCATTGGCATTCCAGGGTGTCGAGCCTAGTGGCGAGCACGGTATTACTTATAGCTTCCCTCATTTGACGATTGATCATGCAATGCGCAATACCCATGTTCCACCAGGCTTCTGGCGTGGTGTGAACGTTAACCAAAATGCCGTCTTTATTGAAACATTTATGGATGAGCTGGCTGAAGCAACAGGTATGGATGCGGTGGAATTCCGTCGCAAGCATATGAAAGAGTTTCCGCGTGCAGTTGCCGTTCTCAATGCAGTAGCTGATGGTATTGGTTGGACTAAGCCTGCTGCTCCAGGCGTTTACCGTGGTGTAGCACAAATGCGCTCATTCGGTAGTTATGTAGCCGCTGCTTGTGAACTCTCGGTGACCAATGGCAATGAAGTGAAGATACATCGTATTGTTGCTGCTACCGATCCAGGTTATATCGTTAATCCAGCTCAGGTATCTCGCCAAGTTTCTGGCTCTTTCGTATACGGCTTATCTGCTTTGTTTGAAGAAGAGATTACGATTGAAAATGGTGCCGTCGTGCAGAAGAACTTCGACACATTTAATTCCATTCGTTTATCCCAGATGCCAAAGGTTGAAACTATTGTGATTCAGGGTGGCGGTAAAGAGTGGGGTGGCGTTGGTGAGCCTACGATTGCAGTGGCTGCCCCAGCAGTGCTCAACGCCATCTACCGTGCAACAGGCAAGCGTTACCGCACTGTACCTTTGAAAAATAGCGGCATTAAGCTCGTTTAATCATTAAAGCTTTGTGAAACAGCGTTTATGAGAAAGGGGTGCGTTCTAGCAATATTCTTGCTAGGCGCCCTCAATCTCCATCCGATTGCTGCACAAACGATTGTTAATGGCGCGATAGATCAACCGCTCACTGCATTGCCAGGTGATGCTCTTCGTGGAAGAGCCATTGTGGCTAGTCGTCAAACGGGATTGTGTCTGCTGTGTCATAGTGGACCGTTTCCAGAGGGGCGTTTTCAGGGCAACCTAGCTCCTGAGCTCAGTAGTAGTGTGGCGCGGTATACAACACCTCAATTAAGAGCCAGAATCGTGGATGCCAGTTACTTTAATCCCAATACCATCATGCCAGCGTATTACCGCACTGATCATCTCAATCGGGTTGCCCCAAAGTTTGCAGGGCAAACGATTCTGAGTGGTCAAGAGATTGAAGATGTTTTGACATTTTTACTGACCTTAAATACCAATAACAAATGATGCATAAAGAATTTGTTTTTCAAAAGAGTCGACGTGCTTGGCTCAAGAAAATTCAACAGCTCGGCTTGATTGCTGTCGGAGCTTGGTTTAGTCCTGCGACTGTATTTGCAAAACCAGAAGACGCTGCAAAAGCCATTCAAGAAATTACTGGTGGAAAGCCTGTGATAGACGGAAAAGTCAAACTCGTTATTCCACCCTTGGTGGAAAACGGCAACCTCGTCGTGCTCAAGGTCAGTGTGGATAGCCCAATGACAGCCAATGATTACGTGAAATCAATCCATGTGATTGCTGAGGGCAATCCATTGCCCAATATTTTTACGGTTTACTTAACGCCGCGCTCTGGCACGGCTACTATTACTACTCGCGTTCGTTTAGCCGATAGCCAAACTGTGCGGGCTATTGCGCAGATGAGTAATGGTAGTTTTTATCAAGGACAAGCGGAAACCTTGGTGACGCTATCAGCCTGTACTGAGTTGGTATGAGGAGGAATCATGAGTAAAACTTCTCGTACCTCTATCACCATGCCATCGAGTGCTAAGAAGGGCTCGATCATCGAGATTCGGGCAATTGCTCAGCACGATATGGAATCAGGATTTCGCTATACCGAAAGCGGCAAGTTAATCCCGAGAGACATTATTCGGGTATTCACTTGCACCTATAACGATGTCGAAATTTTTAAAGCGGACTTTTACTCTGGAATCGGCGCTAATCCATTGATCATCTTTACTACCATCGCTACAGAAACTGGTGTCTTAGAATTTAAATGGTCTGGTGATAATGGCTATGAGGCGGTGAACCAAGCCAACATCACGGTTTCATGAGTAAGCCACAGTTCTTGTGGTTTCTTGCTGCCACGATGATCTTGAATTCTGCCACGCTGTTGGCGGCTAGCGATAGCAGCAAATCAAAACCTCAGTCAAGTTACGAGCTAATGTCGTCTGAAAATAAAGCCATGCAAGATGATCCTAGCCTCAACCCGGCGATGTTTTGGGTAGGTGATGGCGAAGTTTTATGGAATAAGCCTGAAAAGAACAATCAATCCTGTGCCAGTTGTCATGGCGATGCCAAAAAATCAATGCGTGGTATTGCAACAGCATTTCCAAAAATGATGAAAGGGAAGTTGCAAACTCTAGAAGGTCAGATTAATCAATGTCGCGTTAGCGCGCAGGGCGCATCTGCATTGGCATATGAAAGCAAAGATCTTCTCTCGCTTACTGCCTATATTGCATATCAATCCAAAGGGATGCCAATCGCAATAAAAGAAACCCCAGAGAACAAATCCGCGATGCAGAAAGGACGCCAATCCTTTTACCAGCGAATGGGGCAGCTAAACTTGTCTTGTGCTCAATGTCATGAGGACCGAGCTGGACTTAAATTGGGTGGTAGCCCCATCCCACAAGGTCATCCTAATTCTTATCCAATCTATCGCTTAGAGTGGCAGACTCTAGGATCTTTACAACGTCGCTTGCGTAACTGCATGAGCGGGGTAAGAGCGCAACAATATGAATATGGCTCACCAGAAATGGCTCAGCTGGAGTTGTTTCTGGCTTGGCGCGCTCGTGGGTTACCTCTGGAGTCCCCAGGGGTAAGGCCCTAACTACTTTTATTGCCCTGATTAGTCTGAGAATACGACCGAGGTAGTGCCGTTGATTAAGACGCGATCATGCAGATAGTATCGTAGGGCACGAGATAAGACGGTACGCTCCAAATCACGACCCTTACGCACTAAATCCTCTGGAGTATCACCATGAGTGACGCGGGTGACGTCTTGTTCAATGATAGGACCCTCATCTAAATCGCTAGTCACAAAATGTGAGGTTGCTCCAATGAGCTTAATGCCGCGAGCATGGGCTTGGTGATAGGGCTTGGCACCTTTAAAGCTTGGCAAGAATGAGTGGTGCACGTTAATGCAACGACCAGATAATTTGGTGGATAGGTCATCTGACAGAATTTGCATATAACGCGCAAGAATCACCATGTCGACTTTAGAGTCAGCAATGATCTCAAGTAGCTTAGCTTCTTGAGCGGGCTTAGTTTCGGGGGTAACCGGCAAATGATAAAAAGGAATGTTCGCAAAATCAATGCTTGCATAGACATCGCGAGGGTGATTTGAAACAATGCCACTGATGATCATGGGTAGTTCACCAATGCGCCAACGGTATAAAAGATCAACTAGGCAATGATCTAGCTTAGAGGCCATGATCAACACACGCTTCAAATCTTTTACAGCACGCAGATTCCAGGTAAGTTCAAAGCGCTTAGCAATTTCTGTAAAGCCGGACCGCAAGGTATTACCATCAGTAGGGCAGCTAAAACTGACGCGCATAAAAAAGCGTTTAGAGGCTTTGTCATCAAACTGTTGAGCTTCTTCAATATCACCGCCCGCCTGAAAAATATAGGTTGATACTGCGGCAACAATGCCAGGTTTATTGGGGCAGGTGAGTGTGAGGTAGTAGTTTTCAGTAGTCATGGCGTAAATGCTCAATATTGCAAGATCAGTTGATTTTAATCCCCCACAGCATTGTTGACAGGGAATGCCGACCGCTACTGTTTGATGGTCTCTTTGGGCTTGTCAGCTGGGCCTGGAAGGGGGCTGCTGTTGTCAATGATTTTTGGCAGAACGACATCTTCACAGATGGGCTTGGGGCCAATAATATTGGTAAAGTTGCACTCTTTTTTTGTAGCCGCAGAAGCTGCATGCTCCAAAGGTGATTTTCCAGTGGCAACAGTTGAGGCAACACTTGTGGCTGTCATAGGATTTGCTGCGGCAGCAGTAACTACGGTTGTACCAGCAGAGCTTGCTGCTGCAGTACCGCTAGTGCCGAGTGCTGCTAAAGGAGCTGCGCAGCCTTGCAACAAGGCAAAGCCCAGAATGGATGTAAACCAAACCCAGTGTTTTAAGGGCATTCAGTCAAGAGTAATAATGAATTACTTAGCTTTGCAAACGGAGTTAAAGACACCAGCCACCCAGTCACCACTTGGTACAGGCTCAAATTTGCTATCAGGGGTATTGTTATCTGACACCACTTTTCCTGATCCCTTGTTGCCGGAAAATTCTTTAAAAGCAATTGGGCGGTAACTGACTGTAGGGCAGTCAAATTCATTGAGGCCAACGATGGAATTCACGGGCTCTTTATTCGTTGGATTTACGCCAGGCTTTTTGAAGTCAAGCATCGAAATGATTTGGGTCTTTTCACCTTGAGTTTGAACAGTATCAAGATCTACATACACCACCATTAGTTGATTTGAACCTAATTCTTTCCATGCAGCATTAGCATTGCCGGCAGAAAGCAATAAGGTTGCTGTAGTTAAGCTAGCGAGAAGGATTTTTTTCATAGAGCGGCTTTCAATAATGACGCGGACGCGTAAATACATTAAGGCTATTTTAAACACCTCAGATGTTTAATCAATTACTTATTGCTTAATTCAAGAGTGCGCTTGCTGGAATCGGGCTTCATCTGCAGGGGTAGATATTCATTCTTTGCCCAAAGAGGAACCATATTCCGATAGAGCTTGCTTTGCACCCAGCCTGATTGTCCGGACTGGAAGATAAAGAGGGATTTCTCTAGATCAGAAAGGTCATAAATTGCTCGCAAGCTTGGTGCTTGAAGAGTTTCATAGGGGTGCTCCGACCGAAGCAGCTCTAATCGACCAACATTAATCGTATTGCTATCGCCTGGGAAAGGAGTCTCGAGGTTAAAGAGTTTCCCAAGGACAGGAATCTTGCTTAATGGGCGATGCGCAGAGATTGCAATATGCGCTTTGCCCCAAGCCCATTTGCTGGGGTCATTACCGTACTCTTTGCTTAAAAACTCCAGCGCTTTATTAAAGGCGTCGTTAGAAGCCTCGGCACAAGTTTCTATTGCTTGAGTCTTGGGGTTATCGCACCAAGGACTATTCGGATTTTTCATTTGCGCAATCAGTGCGCCACGGTAATTGCGATCGCCGTAGGTTTCAGAGAAGATATAACTCAAGCGAGAAAATAAATTACGCGTTAGTTGATCTGCCCAGGCATTAAAAATCAAAGCAGCGGCGCTATCAACTCGCATGTCACCATTGAAATCTTTAGATATTTCTAATGCTTTAGCGCCTAGTGGGTGGCTTGGCACGCTGGATTTAAAGAGCTCTAGCAGAGGAATCGAAGTCAGGGAGAGGGTGTCGGCCTGCATTGTTTTCATATACTCGAGATCGTAACTATTTCTGGCTTTAATGAGATCCACAATCCGATCGTAACGGGCTGATAAGTCCCAGTCACTCGTCAGGGGATTGGGATCGTTACTCGCAATGATTCTTTGATTGGCCGTTGCAATCCATCCCTGCTCTGGATTATTGCTAGCTGGGAGTTGTTCAAATGGCACGTAGCCATTCCAGTCGTATTGCTTTTCCCAACCAGGCGCTGGAGCAACACCATATAGTCCGTGATGTAGTAAACGCTTAGGAGCAACACCGGCAGCTTGATAAGCAATATTGCCATCAATATCTGCCATGACGACATTTTGCATCGGGGCGTAATTTTTGCGTAAGGACTGTTTAAAAGCATCCATGTCCTTAGCGCGATTGAGGTCGAGTAATCCTGCTACCGATTGATTTTCAATATCCAAAGCGGTCGAACGCAGAGCCAAAGCGAAGCGGTCAGTGTCAATTGCGCGTTTTGCACGTGCATAAGAGTCTGATATCACGGGACCATGGCGTGTTTCTTTCACAATGAAATTTACAGATGGAGCCCCTTTGACATCAATTATTTCTTGACGAACTTTGAACGGTAAAAGGCCATCAGGCCCGCGGTACATCCCTGGATTGTTCGGGTCTATCTGTTCGATATACAGATCTTGCACATCAGGGTTGGTATTTGTAAAACTCCAGGCAAACTTTTCTGCTCTACCCAGAACCACTGTTGGTATACCAGGAAGGGTGCTTCCAAGAACATTTAAGCCGGGCGCATCTAGATGAGCAAAATACCAAATTGCTGGTGCAGATAATCCCAGGTGAGGATCGTTTGCAAGCAGTGGCTTGCCGCTTGCAGTGAGTTTGCCGCTCAAAGCCCAATTATTGGAGCCAATACCATCTTTACCGCCAGGAAGATCAATATTAGAGTGTTCAGTCGCAGGGAGTTTTTTTGAGCGCTTGTGAGCGGGGCCTGTCTTGGGATTAAAGACGTCAAGATCCCGATAGATTTTGGCAAAATCCATCTTGGTCACAGGTTCATCAACCTCAAATGGCGGAAGCACTTCCCAGATTTGTTTAGTTGTTAAATATTGAGAGAGCTCCAGCCTTTGTAGTTCTTTGTGCCAGTTGCCGCCCAAATCTAAAGCCATCATGAGCATCCAAGCAACACTATCAGTTGGAGACCAGTGTCCTGGCTTTGAGCCAGTTAGAAAGTATTCGACTGGTAGAGCCCAGCCTAATTGCGCATTACCTGCGTTTACACCATCTGCGTAAGCCTGTAGTAAACGCTTGGCTGAGACAGGGTATTTATCGAATTGCTGCTCAGCTGCGCGCTTAATTCCAAGAGTGCGGATGAAGCGATCAATATTGATTGTTTCGTTTCCTAAAATTTCAGAAAGGCGACCACTAGCAATGCGACGGTTCATTTCCAACTGCCAAGAACGCTCAGTCGCATGCAGATAGCCTAGAGCAAACAATGCGTCAGATTGACTATTGGCTTTGATGTGGGGAATGTCAGATTCATCAAAGGTAATCACTACTCCATCACCCAGACCTTTGATGCTGCGCTTGCCTGATGGACTTGATTGTGCTGAATATAGGTAAATCAGCGTTGCGCTGAAAATGGTTAGCAGAGTGACGCCCACCACCCAAATCAAGGGGCGAAGTAGCTTGCCATGTCTTGCCAAATTGCCAGCGGATTTCATGACCACATTTTAGTATTTTTGAAACTGACTCACCCAGAATCTATGGAGTATCAGGCCTTCTGAGGGGGTTGGGGGTGTACATGCTAAAATTAGAGTTGTCTTGATTTATATAGCGCGGCAGTTACTGCATGTGCGAGCCCGAGTGGTGAAATCGGTAGACACAGCAGATTTAAAATCTGCCGACTCAAAAAAGTCGTGCCGGTTCGATTCCGGCCTCGGGCACCACCACTGTTTTTCCTCAAGATTCACCTCATATGAATTTATTCAAAATCCTTATCAGCTTACTTCTTGGCTTGGTTCCTATATTTGCTTGGCCTATTGATGTTCTCGAATTTAACTGTAAGCGTACAGAGAATGGTTATATCGAAGAGTACGATATGAAGATTACTTTAGCTGCTGGCACTCAGAAAGCGAAAGTGTATTTAGATAATCGAGACCTTGATCAATCTGATGATTACGGTAAGCAAGTTGTTAAAAGTGTGACGCTGGCGCGACCCAATATCGTGATTGCAATAGAGGCTAGTTTTGAGCCAGAGAATTTGATGGGAGTTGTGTACCCCGCAGGAACGGTATCAACCCAAATAACACTGGACCCAGTTACTGGCAAACTCAAAAAGGTAGAAAAAATTCAAGGTGGTATTTTGGGTGAAACGATGGGCAATGGAACTTATATCAGCGAAGAAAGTTGTCTGCTTTCCAAAATGCCTTATAAAACACAGTAGGCACAAGCACTTATGTCAGCCTAGTCTGGTTCAGTTACAAAGCCCAACTTTGTTAAGCCCGCTCGGCGCGAAGCCGCTAATACTTGGGCGACATATTCATATTTCACTGATTTATCGGCACGCAGATTAATTTCTGGTTGCGGATCTTTTTCAGCAGCCTTTTGAGCATAGCCATCAAACGTTTTTAGTTCGATAGGGGTACTGTTCCAAAAGATTTGACCCTTCGCATCAATCGTCAGTTGAACAGACTCAGGCTTGATCTCGTTACGAACACTATTGGCTTTTGGCAGCTCAACTTTTACTGCCTGCTGAATCACCGGTAGGGTGATCATAAAAATAATGAGCAGGACCAACATGACGTCCACCATCGGAGTCATGTTGATTTCTGCCATGATGGCGTCATCACTCTGATCGTCTTGCATATGGAAAGACATGTTTATTCCCCAGACTTCACGCGTGCGCCAGTCACAAAATAGGCCAGCAAGTCATTGCCAAAGCGATTGAGATCAGCCACTAGAAGTTTGTTGGCACGATTGATGGCATTAAAGCCAAGTACTGCAGGAATCGCTACAGCAAGACCTAAAGCGGTCATGATCAACGCTTCGCCAATAGGGCCAGCCACTTGATCAATCTGCGCACTACCTGAGCTGCTAATTGAGATCAGAGCATGGTAGATGCCCCACACAGTTCCAAATAGGCCGATAAAAGGGGCAGTAGCACCAGTAGAGCCTAGAAAGGTGAGCCCTTTTTGGAGGCTGGCAGCAATACTATCAATGCCATTCTTAATACTCCGCGCCATCCACTCAGAGTAGTTTAGAGTTTGTAAGAGCTCACGATGATTACTCGCTTGACTCTGATGATGCACGGAAGCGCCGCTGGCTGATTTTGCAATTTGGTAATAAGGGTTGAGCGCATGATCGCTAAAAGAATGAAGGCCCTGCTCAAAAGAGGTGGCACGCCAGAATTGCTCTAGCTCAGGTTTAAATTTGCGTAAGTTGCGTAGCTCCCAAAAACGCGTGAGCAAGATGACCCAGGTAACGATAGAGCACAGCAATAAGGCAATAGCTACAAAGCGAGTGATGGCATCACCCTCAAGCCAAAGATTTGCAATTCCAAATGGTGTATTCATAGTCGTTAATTCTTGAGATTAAATTTAATTAAAAGATTGGTAGAAATTCTTTGAGGCGAGCCATTTACTAAAAAAGGTTTAAAGCGGTAGCGTCTGCCGATATCGGTTGCCGCACGATCGAGTCTTGGAAAGGAGCTAGATTGCAATATAGCCACATCTTCAACTTCTCCATTCTCTGAAATAATCAAACGCACAACTACGGTACCTTGCTCACCTGATCTCTTAGAGAAAGAAGGGTAGTAGGCATCTGCATCGGGCTGGTATACGACAACCAGTTTACCAATGTCCGTCTGAATCGGCGTGCCGCTGGCTCCACCTGACGTAGCGGGCGCTACAGCTGCATTTTGCATCTGGCTTTGCGACTGGGATTCACTCTTTTGTTGCTGCTGCGTGTTTTGTGTTTGAGGAGGAGTCGGCTTTTGTGAAGACTTTTCTTCTACCGTTTTTTTCCTAGGCTCTTCCTTTGGTTTTGGAGGAGGTGCAGGTGGTTGCTGACTTTTGCTTGAGGCGGTGTCGGGGCTCACTAAATTCGCCATCACACGCTCATCATCCATTTTTGTAGGCCGCGATGAAAAATGTAAGAACTCTAAAGCAGGTAAAGCATGCATCAGAAGAACGATTCCAATAATGATCCGTTCCGTTTTCGTAAACGGCAGGCGAGCATCGAGCTTATCTACAAACCTACTCATCGTATGTTGCCCAACATCTGAGATCTGACCTTGTGCATCTCAAGGTCACTATGCATTAAATCCTGCGCCATTTGTAGCAGTACTGCATCATCCTTACTGCTCACAAAGTTTACGGATCCATGATCCTGAATAGCTGACATGTCATCGAATACTAGTTGCTCTAGTTGGCGCTTGAGTTGTCTTACTACGGCTTCACTGGTATCAATGAGTGTGATGGAGTCGCCTAATAGTTTGCGAATCGCTTTTCGAAGAAAAGGGTAGTGGGTGCAACCCAGCACTAAGGTATCTGAGCCTGCATCTTGAATAGGCTCTAAATGTTTCGCGAGTAGATCTAAAGTCTCTTCACTATCGGCTTTACCAGCCTCAATCAGGGGAACTAAACCTGCACCGGTTTGTTTGATGAAATGACAATTACTTGGCAAAGTCGCCAAGAGTGCATTGAACTTATCGCTATTGAGTGTTGCCTCAGTTGCTAAGACCCCAACAACTCCATTTTGAGATTGCATTGCGGCAGGCTTGATACCAGGCTCTACCCCGATAACCGGGATTTGTAATTGCTCACGAATCTGTTTGATTGCTTCAGCAGTGGCGGTATTGCAAGCAACTACGATGGCGTCGCATCCTGAGTCCGCTAAGTACTTACATAAATTTAAACTGCGCTCAGCAATCCAAGAGCCAGACTTCTCACCATAAGGCGTGTTGGCAGAATCTGCTAGATAAATATAGTCGTGTTGCGGGAGTTGACGCAGGGCCTCATCCAAGATGGATAAGCCACCTACGCCAGAATCAAAAACGCCTATGAGGGGCAACGCGAAGCCTATTACGCAATCTTGACTGGAATATTGCCAATCTTCGCTTGCCACTCTTTGGGGCCAGTCTCGTGCATGGAGATGCCTTCAGAGTTCACGGCAACAGTCACAGGCATATCTTTCACATCAAACTCATAGATCGCCTCCATACCTAGATCCGCAAAGCCAACCACTTTAGAGGTCTGAATTGCTTTCGATACCAGGTAAGCTGCGCCACCCACGGCCATAAGGTAAGCAGACCGGTGTTTCTTGATCGCCTCGATTGCTACAGGGCCACGCTCAGCCTTACCAATCATCGAAATCAAACCAGTCTTAGCCAGCATCATTTCAGTGAACTTATCCATGCGAGTAGAAGTGGTCGGACCTGCTGGACCAACCACTTCATCGCGCACTGGATCTACTGGGCCAACGTAATAAATGACACGGTTCTTAAAGCTGACAGGTAATTCTTCACCTTTGGCGAGCATGTCTTGAATGCGTTTATGAGCAGCATCACGGCCAGTCAAAATCTTGCCATTCAACAGTAAGGTCTCACCGGGTTTCCAGCTAGCAACTTCTTCAGCAGTTAAGGTGTCTAAATTAATGCGTTTCGATTTTTGAACATCCGGTGTCCAAGTGACATCTGGCCAATCAGACAGAGAAGGAGCTTCCAACTTAGCAGGGCCATCACCATGTAAATGGAAATGCACGTGACGCGTTGCGGCACAGTTCGGAATCATTGCTACAGGCAAGGAGGCTGCATGCGTTGGGTAATCCAAAATCTTGATATCAAGCACGGTAGCCAAACCACCTAAGCCTTGAGCGCCGATACCCAGCTTGTTTACTTTCTCGTAGAGTTCAAGACGCAGTTCTTCAACGCGATTCTTCGCGCCGCGTTCAATGAGTTCTTGAATATTAACGGGACCCATCAACGCTTCTTTAGCCATCAACATTGCTTTTTCTGGAGTGCCGCCAATACCGATACCGAGAATGCCAGGTGGACACCAGCCGGCACCCATCGTTGGAACGGTTTTCAGAACCCAATCCACAATCGAGTCAGAAGGGTTGAGCATAACCATCTTGGCTTTGTTTTCTGAGCCACCACCTTTGGCTGCGCAGATGACCTCAACATCATCACCGGGAACGATTTCGTAATGGATAACCGCTGGAGTGTTGTCGCCGGTGTTCTTGCGTTTACCTGCTGGGTCAGACAAGACTGAAGCGCGTAGGGTATTTTCAGGATTGAGGTAAGCGCGACGGACGCCTTCATTCACCATGTCAGTAACGCTCATAGTGGCATCGGGCCATTTCACATTCATACCAATCTTGAGGAAAACCACGGCGATACCAGTATCTTGGCAAAGCGGGCGATGACCCTCAGCACACATCCGGCTGTTCGTCAGAATCTGCGCAATCGCATCCTTAGCCGCCTCACCTTTTTCAAGGGAATAGGCTTTGCCCATGGCATCAATGAAGTCTTTTGGGTGGTAGTAAGAGATGAACTGGAAGGCGTCAGCAACACTTTGGATGAGATCGTTTTGTTTGATATTGGTCATGGTTTTAGGCTAATTTCCACATAATTAGTAAGGTTTCCCCTATTTTAAGGGTTTGCCATAGAGCAAATCCCAAGTGTTTTCACTTATCTTCGAAGGTCTTAAGGGTCTAAACCCGCCATTTTGCGACATTTTGCGCATTATGAGACGTAAAGATCGTTGATTATTTGATAGAGGGCTGTGAAGCATGGAACCATTAAAACAAGAAAACCGCATATTTAACCCACCTGCAGACTTTGTAAAGGGTGCGGCTATTCCAGGTATGGATGCCTACAAGAAGCTTTGCGCTGAAGCCGAAAAAGATTATGACGGTTTCTGGGGTCGCCTTGCAAAAGAGAATATCTATTGGAAGAAACCATTTACCAAAGTTTTGGATGAATCGAAAGCACCGTTCTACAAATGGTTTGAGGATGGCACAACCAACGCTTCTTATAACTGTTTAGATCGCCAAGTTGAAGCTGGCTTGGGTGATAAGACGGCCATCATTTTTGAAGCCGATGACGGCGCTGTAACTAAAGTTACCTATAAAGAGATGCTCGAGTGCGTTTGCAAAATGGCAAACGCATTACGCAAGATGGGCATTAAGTCTGGTGACAGCGTCATCATTTATATGGCAATGACCATTGAAGGCATTGTGGCGATGCAAGCGTGTGCTCGTATTGGCGCAATTCACTCTGTTGTATTCGGCGGCTTCTCTGCGCAAGCGTTGCGCGATCGTATTATGGACGTTGGCGCAGTTGCCGTGATTACCGCTGATGGACAGTACCGTGGCGGTAAAGCATTGCCATTAAAGGCAATTTGCGATGAAGCACTCTCTACCGGTGAGTGCCCTAAAGTTAAGCACGTCATCGTCAGTAAGCGCACAGGCACTGATGTTCCTATGCAGGCCGGCCGGGATGTTTGGATGCAAGAGATCGTTGCTAATGAGGCGACAACTTGTGAGCCAGAGTGGGTTAGCGCTGAGCATCCATTGTTTATTCTTTACACCTCGGGATCTACTGGTAAGCCAAAGGGTGTTCAGCACTCTACAGGCGGTTACCTCTTGTGGGCCATTCTCACAATGAAGTGGACCTTTGATATCAAGCCAAACGATGTGTTCTGGTGTACGGCAGATATCGGCTGGGTAACTGGACACTCCTATATTACTTACGGCCCACTCGCAGTCGGCGCTACTGAGATTGTGTTTGAAGGTGTTCCAACCTATCCAAATGCTGGCCGTTTCTGGGAAATGATCCAAAAACACAAGGCAAGCATTTTCTACACTGCGCCAACCGCGATTCGTTCTTTGATCAAAGCTTCTAGTAATGATCAAGCAGTACATCCAAAGAGTTATAACTTGTCTTCACTACGTCTCTTGGGGTCTGTAGGCGAACCAATCAATCCAGAAGCTTGGATGTGGTACTACGAAAATGTTGGCGGCTCACGTTGCCCAATCGCTGATACCTTCTGGCAAACCGAAACTGGCGGCCATATGATTTCACCATTGCCAGGCGCAACCCCAATGATTCCAGGTTCATGCACATTGCCATTGCCTGGTATTCAGGCAGCAATCGTGGATGAAGCGGGCGTTGATGTTCCAAACGGCCAAGGCGGTATCTTGGTGGTAAAACGTCCATGGCCTTCTATGATTCGTACGATTTGGAATGACCCCGATCGTTTCGTGAAGTCTTATTTCCCAGAAGAGTTGGGTGGCACTTTGTACCTTGCTGGTGATGGCGCAATCCGTAACAAAGATACTGGTTACTTCACCATCACGGGTCGCATCGATGATGTCTTGAACGTTTCTGGTCACCGCATGGGTACCATGGAAATTGAATCTTGCTTGGTAGCCAATCCATTGGTTGCTGAGGCAGCGGTGGTTGGCCGTCCAGATGAGCTTACTGGAGAAGCAATTTGCGTATTCGTAGTTCTCAAGGGTGGACGCCCAACAGGTGAAGATGCTAAGAAAGTGGCGACTGAGTTGCGTAATTGGGTTGGTAAAGAGATTGGCCCAATCGCTAAACCGAAAGATGTGCGCTTTGGCGATAACTTGCCGAAGACCCGTTCGGGCAAGATCATGCGCCGCTTATTACGTGTAATCGCTAAGGGCGAGGAAGTCACTCAAGATACATCCACTTTAGAGAATCCCCATATCTTGGAGCAGCTCAAAGAGTCTCTCTAAGCAGTCTTTATCAGGGTTTGGAGTAAAGCCCTTTCGGCAATCGTATAATTAACGGTTCCGGAAGGGTGGATGAGCGGTTTAAGTCACACGCCTGGAAAGCGTGCGTAGGTTAATAGCCTACCGCGGGTTCGAATCCCGCCCCTTCCGCCAAGTATTGCTAAAACCACCTGCGGGTGGTTTTTTCTTTAGGGAATCAATTAATAGGTATTGACTTTAATATCAGCTAAGCTTGACACCTATTAGCAACTTTTAACATAAGGTTCCCAATGAAACGCTTTATTCAAACAACGCTGATTTCTGCTGGACTCATGGCAACAGCTTTTTCTGTGGCCGCAGCTCAAGTCGCTGACACCATTTTCTTTGGCGGTCCGATCGTGACAGTCAACCAGAAGAACGAAGAGGTGCAGGCATTAGCTGTACAAAATGGAAAGATTGTCGCCGTTGGTAAGAAGGATGTTGTTCTGAAAGAGTGGAGAGCCAATACAACACAGTTGATTGACCTCAAGGGTCAAACACTCATGCCCGGATTTGTTGAGCCTCATATTCATATTGTGATGACAGCGATGACAGAGGTGCTTTGGCTCAACCTGTCAAATTTCACGCCCCAATATGACACTTTAGATACCCTCAGTCAAAAGCTAAAGGAAAGATTAAATACATTACCAAAGGGTCAATGGCTGGGTGCTTTTGGAGTAGATCCATCTCGCACTCAACCATTTATGGCTGAATTAACTGCAGATATTTTGGATAAAGTTTCTACTGAGGTGCCTATTGCAGTTATGAATCAATCGGGCCATATTTTGTATGTGAATCACAAGGCTCTTGAAGTTGCTGGCATTAACGATAAAACGCCAAATCCAGGTGATGGTGGAATCTACATGCGCGATGCTCAAGGTCGACTCACTGGCGTGGTAGTTGAGCCATCCGCGATTTTATCTATCCTCAAACATGCACCCGCTCCAACAGAAGCAGAATTGGCAGTAGCGATGCAAAAGACGGCAAAAATGATTGCCTCAAAAGGGGTAACCACTTCTGCGGAAATTACTCTGGGTTTGATGCTGGGCTTGGATAATGAAATCAAACTCTTTAACAATATTGTTCATAACCAGGATTTCCCATTGCGGGTCAGGGCATATTTGTATGGACCCTTGTTGGCTAAGGGTACTAACGGACTCAAGCCTAACGATGGCGACGATAAGTTGCGGTATGTGGGAGTGAAGTTCGTTTCGGATGGATCTACTCAAGGCATTACGGCCGCATTAAGTGAGCCCTATATTTATCCTAAGGGAACTCAATTTCTTGGCCACTTAGATTATGCCGATGATCAAATTTACAAAATGACTAAACCCGTTTTTGATCAAGGATGGCAAATTGCCACACATGCAAATGGTGATCGCACGATAGAGCAAACGCTCAACACCTACGCTAAGTTGCTAGCCAACTCACCCGATCCTAAAGCTCGCCGTCTGCGTATTGAGCATTTCACGATCAATACTCCTGAGCAAGTCAAAAAGGCGGCGCAGTTAGGAGTGATTCCAGGCTTTACTATTGGTCACGTTGACTATTGGGGAGAGGCTTTTCACAATCACATCGTTGGTCCAGAGCGCGCTAATCGTATCGACCCTTCAGCATCATTCAAAAAAGAGGGTGCACGTTTTGCCTATCACAGTGATTCCCCGGTATCAAACGTAGGACCGTTGAATTACATTTCTGAAGGTGCAGGACGTTTGTGGCAAAAGGCGCCTCGTAAAGTATTGGGACCTGACGAGAGAGTATCCGTTGATGATGCAATTCGTGCGGTAACGATTAATGCTGCCTATGAAATGTTCTCTGATGATAAATTGGGTAGCTTGGAGGTCGGCAAGCAAGCGGACTTAGTAGTGCTTTCTGACAATCCTAGAAAAACGCCGATTGAGAAAATTCGTAGCATTGGCGTAAAAGAAACTTGGATTGATGGCAAGAGGCAGGCTTGGTAAGGCTAATCGATTAACATCCGATCACTAATAAAAAGACATGGAGAAAATATGATTTTTGCAATTCTATTAATGGATCGCCCTGGCACTGCTGATTTGAGGGTGCAAGTGCGTCCAGAGCATCGCGCTTATTTGGCGCAGCAGGCAGATCGTATGGCTTTTGCTGGTCCGCTCACTTCAGAGGATGGCAAAACAGTGCTTGGTAGCTTATTGGCATTGGACTTTCCGGATAGAGCCGCTGTTGATGCTTGGTTAAAAGATGAGCCCTTTACTAAGGCGGGTGTTTATGAAAAACCCGTGATTCATGTATTTAATAATATGTGGGCGCAGAAGGTCGGATTTCCACCGGCCTAAGTTCATAAGTCTTCAATACTGCAGTCAAAAGAAAAGCCACCCTTGGGTGGCTTTCATCTTGTGGGGAAAGACTTCAAATTGGCTTGATCTGAACTTTCCTAAATTTAATCACGCCTCCAGCAGACTGAAGAGCAATAGGACCTTCTGCAAATTTACTGTCTTGCCCATCTTCAACGGTGACTACGCCATTGAGGATGACTTTAAAGTGTGAGCCGTTTGCAATAATTTCCATGGTGTTCCATCGTCCACCAGCTTTATGAATGGGATTGACTTTAGCGACATCCACAATTGCACCAGTCGCATATGCTTGCTCAGGGCGGGTATCCCAAATATTCACCTCATAAGATGTGGCCGCAGAAACTTTTTTAGGATCTTGGCAGCGAATAAAGATACCGCTATTCGTGTTCGACTCTGCCCAAAACTCTGCTTTGATGATGAAGTTCTTGTAAGACTTTGTACTCACCAAAAAACCATTTGGTTTGTTGCTTTCAACTAGGCCCTTGCCGATGATCCAATTGGCATCACCAATAATATTCCAGCCATTAAGGCTTACTCCATCAATCAAGTCTATGTAACCATCTTGATTTTGAGCGATAGCCAAGCTGCCAAATAAGGCGGCATGAAGGCAAAAAACAAGTGAAGCAATCTTCTTTAAAGGTGATTTCATGAGGTCTCCAGTGGGTTTAGATTATTTCGTCTGCAATCATTTTCATTGTGACTGATATTGATCCGTAAAGACAAGTAGATGCTCTCCCTCGATGTTGAGCTCAGAATCAAGTAGACTTGAGCCATGAATTCAACGAAATTTCGCCTCTCCCTTATTTCAGCCCTTTTAGCTGGCATTTCTTTGGCAGGTTGTGGCTCGATTGAGCAAGCGGCCCAGGATGATTGCACCTCTATTGGCTGGAATATCGGTAGCAAAGGCTATGAAGATTGCTACAAGGCAAGGCTCTATGAGCGTAAGCTGGATTACTCCTTGCCCCCTGGAGATAAGCCATCTCCATCCCTTCTCTAAATTAGGGTTTACCCGTAATTCAATCCCTTGAGCGCCGTCAAGGACTTAGGGGTTGAAATAACCCAAAATCAAGCGTTATTTTGCCTTTCCCCTTATTTTAGGGTTTGCGCAAACGCATACATAAATATTAGAGACTAGAGACCATGAATCACCCAAAACCTACTAAGGAAATCAAAGCAGTTGCCATAGCAACAGCAAATGATTTGAGGGAGACCATTCGTCGCAAAAGCAAGCTCAAGGGTCGTCAAGCGGATGACGCATCGATTGCAGAAGTGCGACAGCTGATTGGCAATGCGCCACATCGTCGTGATTTATTAATTGAACATTTACACAAACTTAATGATGAGTATCGTGCTTTGCATGATCGTCATTTAGTTGCTTTGGCAAAAGAAATGAATTTGCCGATGGCCGAAGTCTATGAAGTCGCTACTTTCTATCACCACTTTGAGGTGGTACGCGGAAATGATCCAGTTGCTGACATCACTGTGCGTGTGTGTGATGGCATAGCTTGTGAATTAGCTGGCGCACAAAACTTGCTCGCTAAACTTCCTGCGATTTTGGGCAACCCCAAGGTTAAAGTCATTGCCGCTCCATGCGTAGGGCGCTGTGAGCAAGCTCCTGTAGCTGTGGTTCATCAGTATCCGGTGCTCTTTGCGACAACGGATAAAGTCAAAGCTGCTGTTAGCAATGGCTTAACTACTCAACCTATGGCAAAAGCTAATGCTAGCTTTGATCCAGCGGCATTAGCAGAGCAGGGCGTATCACCACAAGGTGAAAACCAAGCACTCTCGCCAGACTATGTAGGTTATGAAGCTTACCGTGCTCAAGGTGGTTATGCCTTGGCAAAAGAAATTCATGAAGGTAAGAAAGACGCTGAGAGTGTCATCAAGGCGATGGAAAGTTCAGGTCTACGTGGCTTAGGGGGTGCAGGTTTCCCAGCGGGTCGCAAATGGCGCATCGTGAGAGACCAAGTGGCGCCTAAATTAATGGCCGTCAATATTGACGAAGGCGAGCCGGGAACATTTAAAGATCGTACTTATTTAGAGCGTGACCCCCATCGCTTCTTAGAAGGCTTATTGATCGCAGCAAACGTTGTTGGTATTGATGCTTGCTACATCTATCTGCGTGATGAATATCACGGTTGCCGTGAGTTGCTCGAAATAGAATTGGCTAAACTCAAAGCGAACCCGCCATTTCCGATTCCGAATATTGAATTGCGCCGTGGTGCTGGTGCCTACATCTGTGGTGAAGAATCTGCCATGATTGAAAGTATTGAGGGCAAGCGTGGTGAACCACGTATGCGACCTCCTTACATTGCCCAGGTTGGCTTATTTGGCCGACCAACCCTTGAGCATAATTTTGAGACCCTCTACTGGGTGCGCGACATTATTTCTCGTGGCCCAGAGTGGTTTAGTTCTTATGGGCGTCACGATCGTAAAGGCTTGCGTAGCTATAGCGTGAGCGGGCGCGTCAAAAAACCTGGCGTGAAATTAGCGCCAGCGGGTATTACTATTCAAGAATTAATCGATGAGTACTGTGGTGGCATGCAAGATGGTCACCAGTTCTATGGCTACTTACCTGGTGGTGCATCAGGAGGTATTTTGCCTGCGACGATGAACGACATTCCGCTTGACTTTGATACCTTGCAACCTTATGGATGCTTTATTGGTTCTGCAGCGGTGATGGTATTTAGTGACAAAGATAAAGCGCGCGATATGGCCTTAAATGTCATGCACTTCTTTGAGCATGAGAGTTGTGGTCAATGTACGCCTTGCCGTGTTGGTACTGGTAAAGCCGCCAAACTCATGCAAGCTAAATCTTGGGATCAAGACACCCTCGAAGATTTGGCAACGGTGATGGTTGATGCTTCGATCTGCGGCCTAGGCCAAGCAGCACCAAACCCGATTCGCTGTATTCATAAATATTTCCCAGAAGAGATTCAATAAGGAAGTACCTTAATAAGAGAATAGGGAAGAACGAGACTATATGAACGCACCAACTAATCTAAAAGAACTCGAACTACAAACTGTTGAGTTCAAGCTAGACGGCAAGACCATTGTTTCTTATGAAGGTGAAACCATTCTTAAGGCAGCAAAACGTCATGGCATCGATATTCCACACCTCTGTTTTAAAGATGGCTATCGACCTGATGGCAACTGCCGTGCTTGCGTAGTCGAAAT
The DNA here is from genome assembly GCF_018687695.1 of Polynucleobacter sp. MG-6-Vaara-E2. Taxonomy (NCBI): domain Bacteria; kingdom Pseudomonadati; phylum Pseudomonadota; class Betaproteobacteria; order Burkholderiales; family Burkholderiaceae; genus Polynucleobacter; species Polynucleobacter sp. MG-6-Vaara-E2. The sequence goes on along the minus strand of NZ_CP061303.1, from coordinate 1,096,470 downwards.
CAATGGTGAGCGTACTCTAGCGCCAAGTTGCTGCAGAAGTGCAACTCCAGGCATGGAAGTCAAAGCCAATAGCGAGCGTGCAGTCAAGAGTCAAAAGCTGGTTCTGGAGATGTTGCTATCTGATATGCCTGATGAAGGCTTTAAGTGGGTAGGTGACACCAAGGCAGAAGAGCAGAAGCAACAACATGGTGAGCTTAGTACTTGGGCGACTCGCATGGATGTCACAGTGCGTCCGCAGCTCAAAGCTTTGCGTCGCGATAAGGTTGCAAATGACGTTTCTCATCCAGCAATGGCGGTAAATCTTGATGCTTGTATTCAATGTAATCGTTGTGTACGCGCATGTCGTGAAGAGCAGGTTAATGATGTGATTGGCTACGCTATGCGTGGCGCACACAGCGAAATCGTTTTCGATTTAAACGATCCAATGGGTGATAGCACTTGCGTTGCCTGTGGTGAGTGTGTGCAAGCCTGTCCTACTGGTGCATTGATGCCAAAGGGATTAATTGGTTCACAAACAGTGGATCGTAAAGTGGATTCTGTTTGCCCATTCTGCGGTGTAGGTTGTCAGATCACTTACAACGTGAAAGATGAAAAGATTGTCAGCGTAGAAGGTCGTGATGGCCCGGCTAATCACAACCGCCTTTGCGTTAAAGGTCGCTTTGGTATGGATTACATCCATAACCCACAGCGCTTAACCAAACCCTTAATTCGTAAACCAGGTGTACCTAAGGATGAATCTATCCTCGAAGGTAAGCAGGACTGGTCTGATATTTTCCGTGAGGCGACTTGGGAAGAGGCGCTTGATTTTGCGGGCGGCGGTCTTAAGAAGCTCAAAGATCAACATGGTCTCAAAGCATTGGCTGGCTTTGGCTCTGCTAAGGGTAGTAACGAAGAAGCTTATTTATTTCAAAAACTAGTGCGTACTGGTTTTGGTAGCAATAACGTTGACCATTGCACCCGTCTTTGCCATGCATCATCGGTAGCAGCATTGCTCGAAGGTGTTGGCTCTGGTGCTGTAAGCAATCAGGTTAATGATGTCGAACACTCCAGCTTGATTTTCTTGATTGGATCTAATCCAACTGCTAATCACCCTGTAGCTGCAACTTGGTTTAAGAATGCCGCTAAGCGTGGCGCAAAGATTGTTTTGTGTGATCCACGTATAACCGAGATCAGCAAGCATGCCTGGCGCACCATGCAGTTCAAGCCAGATACTGATGTGGCAATGCTCAATGCCATGATCTATACGATTATTGAAGAAGGTTTGGCTGATAAGGACTTTATTGCCAATCGTGCCAATAACTTTGAAGCGCTTAAAGACAACATCAAGGGCTATAGTCCAGAAGCAATGGCGCCAATTTGCGGTATTACAGCAGAGACTTTGCGTGAAGTTGCTAGAGAATTTGCCACTACAAAATCTGCCATGATTTTGTGGGGCATGGGGGTTAGCCAGCACGTTCACGGCACCGATAATGCACGTTGTTTAATCGCATTGGTGAGTATCACTGGCCAAATTGGTAAACCAGGGTCAGGCTTGCATCCACTGCGCGGACAAAATAACGTTCAGGGTGCGAGCGATGCTGGTTTGATTCCAATGATGTTCCCGAACTATCAGCGCGTTGACAATCCAGAAGCGCATGCTTGGTTTGAGAAGTTCTGGGGCACACCGTTGGATAAAAAACCTGGATATACCGTAGTGGAGATCATGCACAAGATCACTGCACCAGATAGCGATCCAGACAAGATTCGTGGCATGTATGTGGAAGGTGAAAACCCTGCGATGAGTGACCCTGATTTAAATCATGCCCGTCATGCTTTAGCATCTCTAGAGCATTTAGTGGTACAGGATATTTTCATGACTGAAACAGCATTGTTGGCAGACGTAGTATTGCCAGCAAGTGCATGGCCAGAGAAGGTTGGTACTGCAAGCAATACTGATCGTATGGTGCAAATGGGCAAGAAGGCAATCAATCCTCCAGGTGATGCAAAGCCCGACCTTTGGATCATTCAGGAAATCGCCAAGCGTATGGGTCTCAATTGGAACTATCAAGGGCCAGATGATGGTGTTGCAGAAGTCTATGATGAAATGCGTCAAGCAATGCATGGTGCCATCAACGGCATTACATGGGAGCGCCTTGAAAAAGAATCAAGCGTGACCTATCCATGTCTTTCTGCTGAAGATCCAGGGCGCCCAATTGTGTTTGATGACAGCTTTGCTACGCCAGATGGTAAGGTTAAGCTCGTTCCCGCAGACATTATTCCTGCAAATGAACGTCCAGATATTGAGTATCCTTTTGTATTGATTACGGGCCGGCAGCTAGAGCATTGGCACACTGGCAGTATGACGCGCCGCGCAACAGTACTTGATGCGATTGAACCAATGGCAACCGTGTCGATGAATGGTGAAGATATGGCCCTGTTAGGTGTGACTGCTGGCGATGTGATTACCGTGCAGTCTCGTCGTGGTGAAGTTGGTATTCATGTGCGCAGAGATGACGGTACGCCAAGAGGAGTGATCTTCATTCCGTTTGCTTACTACGAAGCTGCGGCAAATTTGATCACTAATCCTGCTCTTGATCCATTTGGCAAGATCCCAGAATTTAAGTATTGCGCTGTCAAACTCGCCAAAGGTGGAGATGTTGCCAAGATCATGGGATACGGTACCAATGCACCTGGCGGATCAAAGGTGATGTCTAACGTCTAATTGCTCACCTAGTACTGAGCTAGCAAACCCAAAAGGCTCCAGAAATGGAGCCTTTTTACATCCGCTTCATGAATTTGAATTGCCCTTTAGAATGAACCCTCTATGGCAAGTTCCACACCAACACCCTCCCAAGCTCAAGCTGAGTTACCAGTTCTCATCATTGGTGCTGGATTAGCTGGCTTGACTGTTGCCCTGCATATGGCTGAAACCCAGCCCGTGATTCTCATGGCTAAGCGTGGCCTAGGTGAAGCAGCTACAGCATGGGCCCAAGGTGGCATTGTCGGGGTAGTAGATAAGGAGCATGACAGCATTGATTCGCACGTAGCAGATACGCTGGATGCTGGTGCTGGTCTCGTTGTGGAATCCACTGCGCGCTATATTGCCGAAGAAAGTGCTGAAGCAATTAAATGGTTAGTTGAGCAGGGCGTACCTTTTACTGAAGACAAATCTGGACCGATGGGTTTGCACTTAACTCGCGAGGGTGGCCATAGTCATCGGCGAATTGCCCATGCTGCCGACGCTACTGGTAAGGCAATTCATGAAGTATTGCTAGATAAAGCCAAGTCTCATAAAAACATTCGTATTCTGGAGCATTGGATTGCTCTTGATCTCATTACCAATCGTCAATTAGATGCCAAGACTCAACGCGCAAAGCCTAATCGTTGCTATGGTGTGTATGCCTTGGATATTAAAAACAATCGTGTAGATACCATTGAGGCGAAATCAGTAGTACTTGCTACTGGTGGAGTAGGTAAGGTATATCGCTACACAAGTAACCCCGATACAGCTACAGGCGATGGTATTGCCATGGCCTGGCGTGCAGGCTGTCGTGTGGGTAATATGGAATTTATCCAGTTTCATCCAACCTGTTTGTATCACCCAAGTGATCGAACTTTTCTGATTACTGAAGCCATGCGTGGTGAGGGTGGTTTGTTAAAGCTGCCCGATGGCATGCGCTTCATGCCCGATCATGATGAGCGTAATGAATTGGCTCCACGCGACATCGTCGCCCGCGCTATCGACTTTGAAATGAAAAAGCATGGTTTGGATTATGTGCATCTCGATGCTACTCATTTGGGTGAGGCATTTGTAAAAGAACATTTCCCCATGATTTATGCGCGTTGTTTAAGTCTCGGTTTGGATATCACTAAAGAGCCAATCCCGGTGGTACCTGCAGCGCATTACACCTGTGGTGGTGTTGTGACTGATCTGAAGGGCCGCACTGACTTACCTGGACTATATGCGGTAGGTGAGGCAACTTACACTGGTTTGCATGGCGCCAATCGCTTGGCAAGTAACTCTTTACTGGAATGCGTAGTCATTGGTAAGGCCGCAGCTGAGGATATCTCAGCACTGAAGACTCCAGTAATGCCTAAGTTGCCACTTTGGGATGAGAGCCAAGTAGAAGATGCCGATGAGCAAGTGGTCATTGCCCATAATTGGGATGAATTACGCTCACTTATGTGGAACTACGTTGGCATCGTAAGAACTAATCGACGTCTAGAGCGTGCCTTACATCGTATCAAGCTTCTCAGATATGAAGTCCAAGAGTATTACGCAAACTTTAAGGTTACCCGTGACTTAATTGAGTTACGCAATCTTCTTGAGTGCGCTGAACTGATCGTGCGATCAGCGCTTATGCGCCGAGAAAGTAGGGGATTGCATTACAGTCGCGACTACCCAGGCACATGGGCAGTTTCATATCCAACGATTTTGACTCCTCAATCCGAGGGAGGCGAGAATCCGCAGGAAAGTTAAAGCAGAAAGCTAGAGAACAGTTTCTAGCCTAGAATTCTCATTGAGAAATCCACTGCATTCACATCTTTGGTTAACTTACCTAGCGAGATGCGATCAACTCCAGTAGCCGCAATTGCACGCATCTGATCTAAATTGATCCCGCCAGAAGCCTCTAAGAGCGCACGACCTGCAGTAATAGCAACGGCTTGTTTCATTTGATCGGTATTAAAGTTATCAATTAAGATGCTCTGAGCACCAGCAGCTAAAGCTTCTTCTAGTTCAGAAAAGTTTTCTACTTCAATTTGAATATCTACTCCAGATTTCAGTGCTTGCGCATTCTTAAGGGCAGCGGTTACGCTACCTGCAGCGGCAATATGATTTTCTTTAATCAAAATACCGTGCCATAGAGCAAGACGTTGATTTTTCCCACCACCCACTCGTACTGCATACTTTTGTGCCTGACGTAATCCCGGAATCGTTTTACGGGTATCTAGAACTGCACAGCCTTTTGGGTTTGGGCTAGCGCTCGCAATCGCATCAACGTGCTGGCGAGTAATGCTTGCTGTCCAAGATAGGGTTTGCAGGAAGTTAATACAGGTACGCTCCGCAGAGAGTAGCGCTTGCGAGTCAGCTTGGATATCACAAACCTTGGTATCGGGTTTCATAAGGTCGCCCTCAATGTAGTGCCAAGTGACTTTCGCATTGGGGTCTAACTTCTTGAGGGTGCCTTCAAACCAATCTACGCCGCAGAGCACGGATTCTTGACGAACGATCAGTTGTGCTTGAACCAGCTTGCTTGGAACGAGCTTAGCAGTCCAATCACCCATACCAATATCTTCCATGAGTGCATCATGAATATTGCGTTGACGTGCTTGCTCTAAGGTTTCGTTGTAATCAAACATGAAAAACAATATCTATCTATAAAAGAAATAACTTAATTAAGCTGCGCCAATATTCTTCACAAAGCCATGTTGTGCTTTAGCAAGAAGATCAGGATGATTTTTTGTGAAATCGAGCATACGCTCGATGCAGCCAAGCGCCTCAACACGAATTGGCTCATCAATGAAGATTTCACCGGAGGCATTTTCAAGGCAATCTAGGATTCCTTGAAGACCATTCATGGCCATCCAAGGGCAGTGAGCACAGCTCTTACAAGTGGCACTATTGCCAGCAGTAGGCGCCTCAATCAGTTTCTTGTTTGGAGAAAGCTGACGCATGCGATGCAAGATGCCCTTATCAGTCGCAACAATATATTCGGTAGCTTGACCTTCAACTACGGCTTTGATCATGGCTGAGGTAGAACCAACAACATCTGCTAGATCCACCACTGCTTGAGGAGACTCAGGATGAACCAAGATCATGGCATTGGGGTGGGATGCTTTTAGGGTCTCTAATTCAGCCGCTTTGAATTCATCATGAACAATACAAGCACCATTCCACAAAAGCATATCAGCGCCAGTTTGTTCTTGAATATATCTACCAAGATGACGATCAGGTGCCCATAATATTTTCTTGCCTTCAACTTTGAGTTGATGAACGATAGCTAATGCACATGAACTAGTCACCATCCAATCTGCTTGAGCTTTAACTGCTGCCGATGTATTGGCATACACGACTACAACGCGATCAGGATGTGCTGCGCGAAATTTTGCAAAGTCAGCAGCATCACAGCCCAAATCTAAAGAGCAGGTTGCATCAAGATCGGGCATGAAGACGTGCTTTTCAGGACTGAGAATCTTGGCGGACTCACCCATGAAGCGTACGCCTGCAACAATGAGATTTTTGGCAGGATGATTTTTGCCAAAGCGCGCCATCTCTAATGAGTCGGCAACAAATCCACCGGTTTCAAGTGCTAAATCTTGGATATCGCCATCAACATAATAGTGGGCAACTAAGGCGGCATCTTTTTCAATGAGAAGCTGTTTAATGCGAGCAATAACTGCATTTTTCTCAGCTTCGGCTAAGTGGACTGGTACTTTTGCCCAGGCTTGGGCGGTGCAGGTAATCCCAGCAGAGTCTTGCTGAGGGTAGTCAAATGCAATTGGTGCGCTAACAGTTGAGTTCATAAGAAATCATAAACGAGTGCTAGTAAGTTTACTGAATTCTAAAAAGCTAACTTTGCATCAGGCTTGACTGCTAACAATACAGCCTTAAATTCGGCCTGTATTCTCTTGATGGCTTCTTCGCTATCTGCCTCAAAGCGCATAACAACTACTGGCGTGGTATTTGAGGGCCTTGCTAGGCCAAATCCATCTTTGTATTCCACTCGCACACCATCAATCGTGTTAATTGACTCAGAAGTGGGGAACTTAGCGGTTGCCTTAATGGTCTCTAGTAAGGCAAAAGGCTCACCTTCAGCGCAAGCTAGTTGTAATTCAGGTGTGCAAATTGCATTTGGTAAGTCATTTAATGTCTTACTGGGATCTTTTTCTTTGGAGAGGATCTCGAGTAAGCGTGCGCCGGTATAAAGACCATCATCAAAGCCGAACCAGCGGTCCTTAAAGAAGATATGACCAGACATTTCACCGGCAAGGGGAGCGCCAGTTTCTTTGAGCTTAGCTTTGACTAAAGAGTGACCTGTTTTCCACATCAAAGGCTCACCCCCATGTTGCTTAACCCAAGTAGCTAAGTTACGAGTGCATTTGACGTCATAAATAATCTGACCACCAGGATTGCGAGCGAGCACATCTTTAGCAAAGAGCATCATTTGGCGATCAGGAAAGATCACTTGACCATCTTTGGTCACGACTCCCAAGCGATCAGCATCACCATCAAAGGCAAGGCCGAGTTCGTTGTCAGTGGTCTGGAGGTTATGAATGAGGTCCTGCAGATTCTCAAGATGTGCTGGATCAGGGTGGTGATTCGGAAAATGACCATCTACCTCACAAAAGAGTTCCTCTACTTCACAACCTAATGCTCTGAATAGTTGCCCGGCAAATGCGCCGCCAACACCGTTGCCGCAGTCAACTGCAATCTTCATGGGGCGAGCGACTTTCACATCGCCAACAATATGTTTGAGATACATTGGGAAGATATCGAAAGTCGAGCGGACACCTTGGCCCGTAGCAAATTGCTTGGCTTCAATACGCTTGCGTAAAGCTTGAATCTGGTCACCATAAATTGCTGCACTACCTAGAACCATTTTGAAGCCGTTGTAATTTGGCGGGTTATGACTGCCGGTAATCATGATTCCAGACTTCGGTTTCTTGCCGTTTAGGATTTGATTGGCACCAAAGTACACCATAGGTGTAGCAACCATCCCAAGATCAATCACATGAATACCTGTAGAGAGCAGGCCTTCTGTTAATGCCTCAATCAGACTCGGTCCAGATAGGCGACCATCGCGACCAATAACGATTTCTGTTTCGCCAAGTTCACGCATCTCAGTACCAAATGCTTGGCCAATCAATTTGGCAATCGATGGATCCAGAGTCTCATCAATAATGCCGCGAATGTCATAGGCTTTAAAAATAGATGGGGAGAGTTGCATGTAAGACCTTGAATGAAAGAAAGCGCTTGGCGCTTAAGAAATTAAGAGTTGAGAAAGTTAATGCGGGCCGCAGTGATGGCATCAACACTATCGTCGGCTGCCACATGATCAGAACCGCTGGCAAGTGCTTTTTCAATTGGTTTGGCCAGAACCTTGCCATACTCGACGCCGGGCTGATCAAAACTATTGATGTTCCATAGTGCCCCTAGTGCGGCAGTACGATTCTCATAAAGTGCTAGCAAAGCGCCTAAGTAGAAGGCGTTTAGTTCGGGCAGGAGCAGTAGGCTGCTGGGGCGCTTGCCTGGATAGACATTATTGGGATTGCTATCTACCTTGCCGTGCGCCAAGGCTTGGGCTTGGGCTAAGCAATTGGATAAGAGGATACGGTGATGTGCCTCAGCCTCGGGTCGATCACTCATGGGTTTTCTGACTGCAATAAAGTCAATTGGAATAATCTCTGGGCCTTGGTGAAACAGCTGAAAATAAGAATGCTGAGCATTGCTACCAGCACTACCAAACACTACTGGGGAAGAGTGTTTTGCTGGCTTTCCGTCTTTACCAACACTCTTACCATTACTTTCCATATCAAGCTGTTGCAACCACTTCGGAAACCAATCTAGAGCATCGGCATAAGGAATGGCAGCATAGGCTTTAATGTCATGTTTTTCTTGTTGGTAGAGTAACGCTAGAGCCATGATGACTGGCAGGTTGCTTTCTAGAGGCGCATTCTTAAAATGCAAATCCATGGCATGAGCGCCAGCTAAAAATTCTTCGAAGGTCTTAAATCCATATTGCAAGGCAATTGGTAGGCCAACAGCTGACCATACAGAGTAACGGCCACCAACCCAATCCCAAAAGGGAAAGATATGATCCTCCTCAATGCCAAACTCTTTAGCGCCAGTAACGTTTGCTGTCACTGCGAATAGAGCCTTATTGATTTGGCTCTTGGTGCAACCAGAGGCTTTGAGCCAAGCCACAATTGCCTTGGCGTTCATGGTTGTTTCTAAAGTGGTGAAAGACTTAGAAACAATCACCACTCGGGTGCTATGGGGTAAGGCGCGCGCAAGAATCCGGGCTAATTCAGCGGTATCAATGTTGGCCAAGAAATGCATCCGCATGCCACGGCTATCAATATCGGGAACGTGAGCCAAGGCCTCAATGGATAAGCGTGGACCAAAGTCTGAGCCGCCAATACCAATATGAATCACATCGGTTACGCCAACCCATTTATTGCAAAGTGCTTCAATGCGACGCCATACATCCGTTATATCTGGCATGACGTCCTTGCCATCGAGTAAGACAGGGGATTTTGAGAGGTTGCGCAGCGCCGAGTGCAGGGCAGGACGATTCTCACTCTGGTTAATATGTTTGCCCGCAAACATATCAGAAATAAATTCTGAGAGTTTTGCCTTACGAGCTGTTTCAAATAACTGAGACCAGCCATTCTGATCAATACCTTGGTAAGCGGTATCTAGAACAACATCTACGGCAGTGTGAGCGCCATTGGGCATATTGCCAGATAGCTTATTTATAGCGTTCGGTTTGTCAGAAACAGTGTTTGAAGACATCCTTGGATTTTATCAATAAGGGGGTCAAAATCCCCTAAAACACTGAAAATGTTAGGATTTCGGTATATTGGGCGTCATCAAATAGTCACAATGAGTGAAAAAAGAGACTAGTGCTGCAGTAAATAAGCAAAAACAATCAGTAAAACTAAATACGGGCGGAGATAGATGGAGCAGGTTGATTGTGTTGTGGTGGGTGCCGGCGTTGTCGGGCTAGCGGTTGCCCGTGAGATGGCGCTTCAAGGTCGCGAAACAATCTTGCTTGAACGTGAAAGCGCCTTTGGTACTGTGAGCAGTGCCCGCAACAGCGAGGTAATCCATGCTGGCATCTACTATCCCAAGGATTCATTAAAGGCCAAACTTTGCGTTCAGGGCAATCGGTTGCTCTACGAATACTGCCGTAGTCATCAAGTTGCAACCCAGCCCTATGGCAAGCTCATTGTTGCTGCTGATGAGACCCAGATTGATGATTTACAAGCTATTTTGTATAAAGCACAAAATAATGGCGTACCTGAAATCAAGATGATTTCAGGGGAGGAGGCAAAAGCCTTGGAGCCAAATCTCAGATGCGTAGCAGCAATTCTGTCTTCGACGACGGGCATTGTAGATAGTCATGGATATATGCTTTCCCTACTCGGGGGGTTTGAGGATGCTGGAGGCATGGTTGCTTATCAATCTCCATTAATCAGTGCCAAGCCAATTAGTAATAAGGCTGAGGGTGGCTATGAATTAACGATCGGTGGACCTGATGGCATGCAAATTCAGACAAAATGGCTCATTAATTGCGCTGGTATGAGTGCGCCAGCGGTTGCGCAAAAAATCGAAGGATTAACAGCAGATCAAATTCCAAAAGCCTATTTTGCAAAAGGCAATTATTTTTCCCTCTCCGGAAAATCACCATTTACCCACTTGATCTATCCGATTCCAGAGCCAGGTGGATTAGGTGTGCATCTCACCTTAGACATGGGTGGCCAAGCTAAGTTTGGCCCGGATGTCGAGTGGCTTGATATTGAAACTGAAGAGCAGATTGATTACACGGTCAACCCAAAGCGAGGTGAGGGCTTTTATGAAGCTGTGAGACGTTACTGGCCTGGCCTTCAGGACAACTCCTTGCAGCCTGATTATTCAGGAGTGAGGGCAAAAATCGTCCCACCTAACTCACCAGCAGGGGACTTTAGCTTTAATGGTCCGCATGATCATGGTCTACAGGGGCTTTACAACCTATATGGCTTTGAGTCCCCAGGACTCACCTCTAGCCTTGCGATTGCTAAGCATTTAGAGGGACTAATCAAAAGTTCCTTATAATCTAGGGCTGAAATCGCAAAGGAAGAGTGGCAGAGCGGTTGAATGCACCAGTCTTGAAAACTGGCGAGGATGAAAGTCCTCCGTGAGTTCGAATCTCACCTCTTCCGCCAAAAAGCAAACCCCAGTTCTTGGACTGGGGTTTTTCTTTATTCGATCAAGCCCATATAAAAGCGATAGATCGTTGTACGATTTGACCTATGAAGCTATTGCTAGCCATCTATTTTTTCATTATCGCCATCATTCAGATGGGGCTGTTGTTTGGCATTTATCACTACTACCGCTCTCAAAGCTTGTTAAAACCCAATCCTTATTGGATGGGCTCATTACTAGTTAGCGTGTTGGCTTTATTTGTTTTTGGTGGTGGGATCCTAACCTTAGACAACATCATTAACCCTGGCTTTAATTTCACTATTGCCAATACTTTATTTGTTGTTGCAATTACTTTGCAAGCACTTTTCTGTTTATCGCTAAATCAAACAGTCTCTAAGAGGATACAGCTTGCCTTTTGCGTTTCAACAATCATCTTTGTGATTGCATTTGAATTCTTGCGCATCAACGGTAATTTTGAAATACGAACTGTACTTGTCGCAAGTTTTTATTGTCTCTTTTATATATGGCAAATTGTTGAGTTAACAAAGACAAGAAAAAGGACCCCCTCAAGTCAGTTGACATACTTGCAATACGCAACGTATGGAGAATTATTTTTTGCAATCGGACGCATTGCCATTCTAGTTGCGTCTACTTTCACCATCACCGAGGTGAGTCAGATCCCGCAAATTCTGATTCTATTTACGATTGCCCAACTGGTAATGAACACCCTGTCTTATATTGCGATTGGTGGCTTTTGGGCGGAGCAGATTGCCAAGTCCAGTGTTCGGTCGAATCTTGAGAATCGGGAAATTAAAGCACTCTTAGCCGAACGAGAGAGCTTGATTAGCTCATTGCTCAAGGCCAATAAAACCGCTAGTACTGGGGCACTATCAGCTTCTATTGCCCATGAGCTCAATCAGCCGCTTGGAGCATCAAGTCTCAATATTCAATTTCTGCAAAAGAAATTAGCTGAAGGTGAGATTAGTCCTGTGCTTGAAAAAGAAATTTTGGATACCCTACTTGCTGATAATCAGCGAGCAGCAAATATTATTCGTTCCCTACGATCCATCTTTTCAGAGGAAAAAGTAGTATCAAAAAAAGTAGATGTAGGTGAGTTATTGCAAACGGTTTTAAATATCGCTAAGGCAGAAATTACTAGCCAAAAAATTCAGATTACCCTGCAGCTGGAGCCCAACTTAATCGCCAATGTTACTGCTGGCGAAATTCAGCAGGTTCTCTTAAACCTGATTAACAACGCTATTCAGGTTTTGGCAGCCTCTAGTGGCCCTGATCGAGCCCTGATTATTCAAGGGCGTCACATTGATGGCAGTATCCAGATCTCTATTGCTGACAATGGTGAGGGAGTCTCACCAGAAGTTCAAGAGCACCTATTTGAGTTACTTTCTTCTACTAAAAAATCAGGGATGGGTCTCGGTCTGTGGTTGTGCAAACACATCATCACAAGACATGGTGGAACCATTTGGTATGAGAATTCTATTGATGGCGGGGCAAAGTTTATTTTTCAATTGCCTGTAGAGTCGGCGCCAATGCCGCATTAAGATTGCATTGCTCAACAAAAAGGGTCGTACGAAACCCTTTTTTATTGGCCAAAATAATGGTTGGGGTGTTAATTCAGATCTACTTGTAGCTTGGCATCTTTAACTAATTTAGCCCATTGATTACGATCTTTAAGGATAAATTTACTGAACGCTGCTGGAGTGCCGCCGCCATCTTCTGCGCCAACTTCATTTAACTTTGCCTGAATTTCTGGTTTACGCAAAATGGTGTTCACGTCAGCATTTATTTTTTCAACGATCTTGGGATCCAACTTTGCTGGACCCATTAAGCCATACCAAGCCGTTGCCTCAAAACCCACGTAGCCTAGTTGCTCCATGGTTGGAACGTTGGGGTATGCAGGTGAGCGCTTAGTTCTTGTCTGTGCCAGAGGGATCACTTTGCCACTTTGAATATGGGGCGTTGCGGCACCCATGGTTTCAAATGCATAAGTGATGTGGCCAGCAATTAAATCAACCAATACAGGACCGCTACCTTTGTATGGAATATGCAAGGCTTCTGTACCCGCCATGTGCATAAAGAGCTCATATGCTAAGTGTTGTGTACTGCCATTGCCAGCCGAGCCAAAACTGACCTTGCCTGGATTTTGTTTCATATAAGCAACCAGATCCTTCACATTTTTTGCTGGAGCATCAATATTTGCAATCAAGATATTAGGGGTGATACCTAACAATACTATTGGTGTGAAATCGGTAGAGGCGTTATAGGACATTTTTTGTCCAAGTGCCGGAATAATAGAAAGGGCATTCACATGCGCAAGGCCAAGGGTATAGCCATCAGCAGGAGATTTAGCAACTAAATCAGCAGCGATCGTACCTGCAGCGCCACCACGGTTATCGATAATGACCTGTTGACCCCACATTTGTGAGAGGTTAATAGCAATGATGCGAGCAATAGCATCAGAGCCGCCACCTGGTGGGAAACCAACATAGAGCTTTACTGGTTTATCTGGCCAACCTTTTGCTTGTGCGAAAGCAACTGGCGAGGTCAGTAGGGCGCTTAATGACATGGCTAGGCAAGCTAGCAAACGAGCGCAGTGCTGCTGATACAAATTACGATAAATCATTGGTTGTCTCCGGGGCGGATTGATATATTTTTCAGCAAGTTACTTTAACTGAGAAATATCTCTTGTAGATTATTTAAATAGCGTAAACCCTGATCGGTAGCTTTAAGTTTGCTCGGATTTTCATCTAACAAGCCCTTTTTGCTTGCTTCATCTAAGCCTTTGCTGATGATGCTTAATGGTAGCCCAGTGCGCTCGCTGAAAGTGCTGGTGTCAACCCCATCGCGTAATCGCAAAGCATTGAGCATGAATTCAAAAGGCAGATCTTCTGAATCAAGCTCTTTTGACTCAATCAAGGCATTACCTTTACTCTCCATTAAGGACATATAAGTTTCTGGGTGGCGTTCACGAACTTGACGAGTGATCTTGTTTGGAAAAGAAATCTTGCCATGAGCACCGGCGCCAATGCCGATGTAATCTCCGAAGCGCCAGTAGTTCAAATTGTGTTTACATTCTTGATTCTTCTTGGCATACGCGGATACTTCATAGCGTTTGTAACCAGCTTTTGTTAACAAATCCAAATTTTGCTCAAAGATGGCATCTACTTCATCTTCGCTTGGTAGCTTCGGAGGAAAGCTGGCGAAATAAGTATTGGGCTCAAGCATGAGGTTATAAAAGGACAAGTGCGGTGTTTTAAACGAGAGTGCAGTTTCGACATCGGCCTTAGCAGCTTGCAAGGTCTGATTGGGTAAGCCGTACATGAGATCTAAATTGACGGACGTGAAGTTTTCCAAGGCAATCTGTATAGCGCGCTTCGCCTCTGCGCCATTATGTATGCGTCCCAAGACTTTTAGTTGTTCGTCTTGAAAGCTCTGCACGCCAATCGATACACGGTTAATGCCGTATTTTGCAAAGGCGGCAAACTTGTCAGCCTCAATTGATCCGGGATTGGCCTCCATAGTGATTTCAGCATTGGGCTCTAAATTTACTCTGGCGCGAATTGCAGAGAGCAACTGATCCACACCCTCCGGTGAAAGGAGGCTAGGAGTACCGCCACCAATGAAAATACTATGGACTTGTCTTCCCCAGATATTGGGAAGCTCAGTTTCTAAATCTGCAATTAATGCTTTGATGTAACGTTGCTCATCAAATCCAGATCTTTTGCTGACACCTTCTTTAATTTGATGTGAATTGAAGTCGCAATAGGGACACTTCTTTTCGCACCAGGGAAAGTGGATATACAGAGCAAGAGGGGGAAGCGCTGTTAAAGAAACAGCTTTTGCTTGCAGCTTAGGCACGTAATTTCAGTTGCTCAATCAGTTCACGTAGTGCTTGGCCACGATGGCTAATGGCATTCTTACTCACGGGCTCTAACTCGGCAGCAGTAAGACCTAATTCGGGTAGAAAGAAATGCGGGTCATAGCCAAAACCATTTGAGCCTTTTGCTTCATGAATAAAAGTTCCATACCAGCGTGTTTGCACAATGATGGGTTCGGTGTCTTTTACGCTATCAACAAAAACTAATGCACAAACGTAGTGAACACTACGATCTTCCTTACCTTTGAGTTCGTGAATTAACTTTTGATTGTTAGCGGCATCATTTGCAGGCTCGCCTGCATAGCGGGCAGATAACACCCCAGGTTGACCATTTAAAGCATGTGCGCAAATTCCAGAATCGTCTGCCAGTGCTGGAAGACCGCTAGCTGCGCTAGCATGACGCGCCTTGGCAAGCGCATTCTCAACAAAGGTGTGATGGGGCTCTTCTGCAGAGGGTATACCTAACTCGCCTTGAGGAATAATTTGATAATGCAAAGGCGCCAAGAGCGCCTGAAACTCTCGAACTTTGCCAGCATTATTAGAGGCGAGCACGAGCTTTTGCATAATCAATACTTCCCCTGAATTATTTCAAAGCATCAATTTGTAATTGGGTCAGCTCTCGTATGCCTTGCTCAGCCAAATCTAATAGAGCAGTCAACTCACTTCGAGAGAAAGCTGCTCCTTCAGCAGTGCCTTGTACTTCAATCATGCCGCCTTTACCAGTCATAACCACATTCATATCGGTATCGCAGGAAGAATCTTCCGGATAATCTAAATCTAAGACTGGCACGCCTTGATAAATACCAACAGAAATTGCAGCTACGCTATCAATGATCGGGTCTTGAGTAAGGACACCACTTTTGAGCAATTGATTGACCGCATCACGAGCGGCAACATATGCGCCTGTAATGGAGGCGGTACGCGTACCACCATCGGCTTGCAAAACATCGCAATCCAAGTGAATCGTACGCTCACCTAGAATTTCTAAATTAAACACGCTACGCATCGCACGACCAATGAGGCGCTGAATTTCTTGGGTGCGACCCGATTGCTTGCCGCGTGCTGCCTCACGATCGCTACGGGTATGAGTGGAGCGTGGAAGCATGCCATATTCAGCGGTAACCCAGCCTTCGCCAGAACCCCGCTTATGAGGAGGAACTTTATCGAGAATGCTGGCAGTACACAGAACCTTGGTATCACCAAAGGCAATCAGTACAGAACCTTCGGCATGTTTGGTGAAGCTTCTGGAGATGGTTACAGGGCGTAAGTCTTTTGGCTTACGACCGCTGGGACGGGTGATATTGGCTGAATTTGGGCTGCTCATGGGTTTGTCCTGAAGTGACTATAAAGAATCTACAATGTTCATATGATATCGAGCATGACTGGTTATGGTAGCGCTTCTTGCCAAGTCTCCCTAGGAGCGGGCGTAGTTGCTGATCTGCAGGTGGAATGTCGGGCTGTAAATAGCCGCTTTCTGGATTTAGGCTTTCGTCTTCCCGATGAGTGCCGAGGGGCGGAGCCTGCCTTACGGGAGATGGTCACTCAAAACCTATCGCGGGGAAAAGTCGAGTTTCGGGCAGCCTGGCGGGTCAATAGTGGAGCTGCGGGTGCATCGAAGAGTAATCCCCATGCATTGGGTGCTTTAAATAAAGATCGTTTAGATGCGCTCTATACCCTTCAAGAAAAAGCCCAAGAGTCTTTTCCGAAAGCGCAAGAATTAAGCATTGCTGAAGTATTGCGCTGGCCTGGAATTGTTTCTGAACCCAGAGGCGAAGAGGAGGGTTGGATTGTGGCAACTGTTGAAGCAGGGCGCGCAGCTTTAGATGCCTTGATGGAAAGTCGCCATGCTGAAGGCAAGGCATTGGTTGGTGTGCTGGGCAGTATTACTGCCAAAATGCGCGAGATTGTTAAGGCCATTGAGCCTAAGGTTCCAGAATATGTGGCGCAGTACCAAGAGAAGTTAACGGAACGCTTGGCAGAAGCTTTGGTCGCTCAAGAACAAGCCAAAGCGGGTGCCGAGCTGATGGAGCGCATTCGGCAAGAAGTAGTTCTCTACGCAGTTCGGATTGATATTGCTGAAGAGTTTGCGCGTTTAAAAACCCATCTACAAGCAGTCGATACCGCCCTAGCTGGTAAGGGACCGGTTGGTAAGCGCCTTGATTTCCTCATGCAGGAATTAAATCGTGAGGCTAATACCTTAAGTTCTAAATCGGTTTCTGAGGAGTGCACTCAGGCTGCTTTAGAGCTCAAATTATTGATAGAGCAAATGCGGGAGCAAGTACAAAATTTGGAGTAATTAGCCCTTTGTACAATTGATCTATGACTAAGCCAATCTCAACCACTTCATATCAGGGCAGCATGCTCATGATCGTCGCACCTTCAGGTGCAGGTAAGTCATCGTTGGTTAATGCACTATTGAAAGAGGATGCCGGATTAAAGCTCTCGCTATCTACGACTACACGTGCTCCTAGGCCAGGTGAGGTTGATGGCAAAGATTATCGTTTTGTCACTCAAGAAGAGTTTATTGCCGAGAGAGATCAAGGTCACTTTTTGGAGTGGGCTCAGGTTCATGGCCATTTTTATGGCACCTCAAAACCTTGGATCGAATCTCAAATGCAAGCGGGCAATGATGTGATGCTTGAAATTGATTGGCAGGGTGCGCAACAAATTCGCAAACTCATTCCGTCAGTCCAGTGGATCTTTATTTTTCCACCATCCATTGAGGCTCTTGAAGAGCGCTTGCGTAAGCGTGGTCAAGATAATGTAGAGACAATTCAGAGAAGATTAGCGGCAGCACATGTGGAGCTTTTGCATGCCCATGAAGCGGATTACATTGTGGTCAACGATTCTTTTGATCAGGCTCTAGTTGATCTGAAACACATATTGGCTTCCAGTCGTCTTCGTTCTGGACCCAGTATGGCCCGAAATCCAGCCCTTTTGAGGCGCCTCGGGGTCTAATCAGTTATCCTATAGGTATTGAAGCTAAATTAAGTGAGTTCAGCATGGCCCGTATTACTGTAGAAGATTGCCTTAAAACCATTCCAAATCGTTTTGAACTAGTGCTGGCTGCGACATATCGTGCGCGTCAATTGGTTCAAGGTCACTCCCCACGTGTTGAGTCCCGAGACAAAGCTACGGTTGTTGCATTGCGCGAAGTAGCCGCTGGTGTGACTGACCGTGATATGTTGACCAAAGTACCTTTGTAATTTAGGAGTTCCGGTGTGGAGCTCCCTCTAGGATCGACCAAGACATCGGAATTAGTAGGAGGGGTCTCGTCCAAGGAGACCTCTTTGAGTGCAGTAAAAAATGATCTCCAAGCAGATCTACTAGATACACCCTCAGACACCTCAGGCGGTTTTAAAAAGCAGGATGGAAAAAAATCCATCATTGCTACTTTATTAGCGCAATCAAGTCGCCATTTATTCGGGCCGACTTCAGCCCCAAGCCTTCCTTTAAAGCATCAAGTTGTATCAATTGAAGGTTTGATTGCAAAATTGGCTTATCTCAAGCCTGACGAAATAACGCAGATCAAAAAAGCCTTCCAGTTTTCAGATGCAGCCCACTTAGGGCAGTACCGTCATAGTGGTGAGCCTTACATTACCCATCCAGTTGCAGTAGCAGAGCTTTGTGCCACTTGGCGTTTAGATGCGCCATCGATCATGGCAGCACTATTACATGATGTGATTGAGGACACAGGTTGTACTAAAGCAGACTTAGTCGAAAAGTTTGGTAGCAAAGTTGCAGAGCTGGTTGAAGGCTTAACGAAGCTCGACAAGCTCGAGTTTCAGAGTCATGCAGAAGCGCAAGCAGAAAGCTTTCGCAAAATGTTTATGGCCATGGCCCGTGATGTGCGTGTCATTCTGGTCAAGCTAGCAGATCGTACGCACAATATGCGTACGCTTGACGCTGTGCCGATGGAAAAGCGCCGCAGGGTAGCCGCCGAAACTATTGAGATCTACGCGCCGATTGCGCATCGCCTTGGTCTTAACGTGATCTACCGTGATTTACAAGACCTGAGTTTTCGATATTCCATGCCCATGCGCTTTCGCGTTATTGAAGGCGCCGTTAAACGGGCTCGTGGCAATCGTAAAGAAATGGTTGAGAAGATCTTGCAAGCCTCACGTCTGGCTTTTGCAAAAGCAAATCTCGAGGCAGATCTTCGTGGTCGTGAGAAAACCCTCTACAGCATCTATAACAAGATGCGCTCTAAGCATGTGAGTTTTTCTCAAGTGCTAGATGTATATGCATTCCGTGTAACGGTTGGGAGTATTGATGAATGCTATCGCGCACTCGGCGTCTTGCACTCATTTTTTAAGCCGATGCCTGGCAAGTTTAAGGATTACATCGCCATTCCCAAATTAAATGGCTACCAGTCTTTACACACAACCTTATTGGGACCATCTGGTGTGCCAGTAGAGTTTCAGATTCGTACAACAGATATGCATGCCGTAGCGGAGGCTGGTGTAGCTGCCCATTGGGCCTATAAGGATGGCTCACCCGATATGAGCGAGGTACAAAATCGTGCTCATCAATGGTTGCAATCCTTGATTGATATTCAAGATAGTAGCGGCGACTCCCAAGAGTTCTTAGAACACGTCAAGATTGATCTGTTCCCTGATGCTGTTTATGTCTTTACACCTACCGGACAAATTCGTGCGTTACCAAGAGGTGCAACAGCCCTAGATTTTGCATATTCTATTCATAGCGATTTGGGTAATAACTGCGTAGCGGTAAAAATTAATGGCCTGCAATTGCCTTTGCGCAGCGAGCTCAAGAACGGTGACATTATTGAGGTGGTCACCTCAGCCAACTCACAACCCAATCCTGGTTGGTTAGCCTTTGTTAGAACAGGTAAGGCGCGCGCCTCCATTCGACATTCATTAAAAACTAAGCATTATTCTGAATCACTGCAATTAGGCGAGCGACTGCTTGCTAATAGTCTACGCCAGCAGGCTGTTGATGCCGCATTACTTACCCCGGAGATTTGGGAAAAGCTTATGCATTGGACGGGTGACAAAACACGTGAAGAAGCTTGTGTGAATATCGCCCTTGGTCGCCGCTCACCTCAAGAGTTGGCGATTCGTCTCAAAATCTTGATTGACGATGAGGGTGGTGGTGAACAAATGCGTCTTGGTGCTGCTGATTGGGTTGCTCCTAATCAAGAGGCACATCAATATCACCACCAGCGTCAAGCGATATTGGTTGATGGTCGGGAAGGTAATTCTATTAGCTTTCAATCATGTTGCCACCCAATTCCAGGCGACAACATTATTGGCTATCTTGGTAAAGGTGAGGGTTTACACGTCCACACCAATGACTGTCCAGTAGCTATAAGAATGTTGTCAAAAGATAGCGATAAGTGGGTTGAAGTGGAGTGGGCCAAAGAGCTTAACCGTGAGTTTGAAGTTGATCTTGCGATTGATACTCGTCAAGGTAAGGGTGTATTGGCGCGGGTTGCTAGTAGCGTTACTTCAGCAGATTCGAACATCATGAATGTGTCGATGGAAGATCGTTTCAAGGAAGACTCTGTAACCATTCGCTTCACGATTCAAGTCTATGATCGTCTGCACTTATCTAAGGTGATGCGAAGCTTGCGTACTAATCCTGATGTAATGCGAGTCACACGTACTCGCGCAGTCTAAAGTCTGACTACTTTTTAAAGATACTGAACGTCTAGGATTTCAATTTCCGTTGGCCCCGTTGGTGTTTGGATCGTGACACAGTCACCCAGTCTTGCTTTGATCAGTGCCTTGGCAATAGGCGATACCCAACTGACGTGATTCTTCTCTAAATCCACCTCATCCACACCTACGATAGTAATGGTCGTCTCTTTTCCAACATCCTTACCCTCTAATGGAGAGTAGGTGACAGTTGCACCAAAGAAGATTTGCTCTGTATCTGCGTCGCCTGATTTTCGGGCAGAATTGTTGACCACAACGGCAAATTCGAGCCGTTTATTCAGAAAGCGAATGCGCCGATCAATCTCCCGAAGACGCTTTTTACCGTAGATATAGTCCCCATTTTCTGAGCGATCACCATTGCTCGCTGCCCAGTGCACCACCTTTACAACCTCGGGTCTATCAAGGTTTAGAAGCTGTAATAGCTCAGTTTTAATTCGCTCGTGACCAGCAGGGGTGATGTAGTTCTTCTCTTCCATGGCATAATTATGGCTGTTGCGGCTGTAGCTCAGCTGGATAGAGTACTTGGCTACGAACCAAGGGGTCGTGGGTTCAATTCCTGCCAGCCGCACCATCCTATATAGGGCCTAGTTAAAAAACTAGGCCCTTTTTTCATTTTTGCAAATTTCACAAAGGCTTTACAGAGATCCCTTATAGTCTATTTATGAGCGTTTCTGAGACAAATTCTGCGGTTTCCCCTAAAACTAGTACCCCAGTTGCTGTTTGGTCGCAAATTGATGCCTCCCACGCCAAGATCACGCTTAGTGGTGTGGTTAACGTCTATACCTTAGGTGGAGTGTGGACGCAGATTAAGGATTCCCAAAATGCTTGGCTTGCAAACATACCCGCCAGCATTCTTCCAAATGCTTCGCTGGTTTTTGATGCATCGCAGGTCACCTCATTAGATGGTGCAGGCATAGCCTTCTTAATCGGAGTTCAAGAGTCACAGCAAAAGGCTGGAGCTAAATTTGAATTGCAGGGCCTTGAGAGTCGCTATCAACCTTTGCTGCACGAATTTGATCCGATCTCGAATTTATTTCCAGTACCAGTTGTTAAGCCTAAAAGAAGTTTTGTGGTTAGTACTGGTATGGCTATGCAGAACCTGCTGGATGATGCGCGTGGACTCATTTCTTTTACGGGCCATCTAGCCGCAGATTTATTTTGGTCAATTCGTCATATTAGACAAGTGCGCTGGGGTGACTTTGTAAATGCAGCTGTAGAAGCGGGTATTGCAGCCTTGCCCATCATTGGCCTAGTTTCATTTTTGATTGGCGTGATTCTCTCATTTCAGGCCGCCATTGGCATGAAGCAATTTGGGGCCACAACCTTTGTTGGCCCCTTGGCAGCTTTGGGAATCGTGCGTGAGATGGGTCCTTTAATTACAGCCATCTTGCTCGCTGGTAGATCATCCGCAGCTTTTGCTGCTGAAATTGGCACGATGACTGTGAACAATGAGGTTGATGCATTGGTAACTGGCGGTTTGAGTCCAATTCGTTTCTTGGTGGTGCCAAGAGTCCTCGCTGGTATTTTGGTGGCGCCCATCCTGACACTATTTGCTGACATCGTGAGTATCGTCGCCTCCATGATCACCATGCTGCTTTACGGTATTCCTTTTATCAATTTTTATAACGGCATGATTAGCGCTGTCGGTGTTGAGGATGTGATCTCAGGTTTGGTTAAGGCAACGATGTTTGGGGTTGTTGTCTCTGCAATGGGTTGCTTGCGAGGTATGCAAACAGGTACTGGAGCTGCAGCTGTCGGTATCTCAGCTACGCGAGCAGTCGTGAGTAGCATTGTCATGATCGTTTTGGTCGATGGTATCTTCGCTGTCATTTCTTATAAAACAGGTTTCTGATGAGTACGCCGGTAACCGCTCCTATCTCTCCATACGCTATTGAGGTCAAAAATTTGACCGTAGGCTATGGCTCTAATATTTTGATGAAGGATCTCAATTTCACTGTCAATAACGGTGAGATCTTTGTTATCTTGGGCGGCTCGGGTTGCGGTAAATCAAGTCTTCTCAAAAACATTTTTGGCTTGTACCAACCTCTATCTGGAGATGTCTTGATCGAGGGTCAAAATATTACTGTGGCTCAGGGAGCTGAGCGCCAAAAAATTATGACAAGCTTTGGCGTTATGTATCAGCAGGGAGCGCTATTTGGTTCCATGAATTTGCTGGACAACATTACTCTGTTCATGCAGGAATACACCCAGTTAACGCAAGACCAAATGAACTTGTTAGCACGTTGTAAGCTTGATCTAGTGGGTTTATTGCCTTACGAGACCTATATGCCGAGTGATATCAGTGGTGGCATGCAAAAGCGTGCAGCAATTGCTAGAGCAATGGCACTAGATCCAAAGATCTTGTTCTTGGATGAGCCTTCGGCTGGCCTAGATCCAATTACTTCAGCAGATTTAGATCAAACCATTCTTGATCTATCCAAAAACTTAGGCATTACTTTTGTGATTGTTTCGCACGAGTTAGCCAGCATCTACACCATTGCAGATAAGGTGATCATGTTAGATAAAGCCGCCAAAGGAATCATTGCAGAAGGTGATCCTAGAGTTTTAAGAGATACCAGCACCGATCCCAGGGTGCGCCAATTCTTTAATCGCATTACGACTAAGGACGCAGTATGAGTAATAACTCCAACCCTAACTATTTCCGCCTTGGCGTTTTTGTGCTAGCCGCTATCGGTGTGCTCATAACGGTGATATTGATTTTTGGTTCTGGCCAATTATTTAAAAAATCCTTCATGATCGAGACCTATATCAAGCAGTCGGTTACCGGCCTAGATACTGGCGCTGCTGTCAGATTCAGAGGCGTGAAGATCGGTCAAGTAACTGATATTGGATTATCTGGCGATATTTATGAGCAGGATGTGCCGTTTCATGATCGCCATCAGTACGTAGTGGTTCGCATGCAGATTCTTGGTGAAACCGTTAACGAAGACCTGATTAAAGAGTTTGTGAAGAATAATTTGCGTGCTCAGGTTAAGTCGCAGGGTATTACTGGGGTGAACTATATAGAGTTCAACTTCACGCCAGTTGCAGACTCTTACCCACCATTGCCATATGGGTGGAAATCAAAATATCCTGTCATTCCTTCTTTACCAAA
Source organism: Polynucleobacter sp. MG-6-Vaara-E2 (assembly GCF_018687695.1). Classification (NCBI taxonomy): domain Bacteria; kingdom Pseudomonadati; phylum Pseudomonadota; class Betaproteobacteria; order Burkholderiales; family Burkholderiaceae; genus Polynucleobacter; species Polynucleobacter sp. MG-6-Vaara-E2. Next base: position 1,072,891 of record NZ_CP061303.1, on the reverse strand, counting down.
TCAAGCAGATCAAATTATTGAAGGCGTTCAAAAGTTGATTGATGGATTAAATCAAGTCAACATTGACGGCACTCAGAAAAAGTTTGATGCACTGTTGGGTAATCTCAACACGCTCATGGCTGGCGATGGAAAAGACAATGAGGGACTAATTCGATCTGTGAAAGAGATGAACATCATCATGGAGCGGATTGCAAAAGTCACTGATAAGGAAGAGCTCAATATCCTAATGCGGGAATTGGTTGGCTCTATGGTTGCCTTGCGTCAAACCATTACCAGTATTCAGGGTGATACGCAGCTTACCATTGAGAATCTTAAGCAGACTAGCGAACAGCTGAATGAATTTAGTCGCATTGCTAGTCAATCGCCATCCAGTTTAATTTGGGGCGAGCCACCCCCAAAAATTACACCTCCAATGCAAGGCTCTCAAGCGCAACCAGGAGCCGCTAAATGATTAAATATTTACTTTCTTTTGCATTCGCTAGCGCCCTGATGGCGTGCTCCCTTCCATCTCGTGCGCCCGTTACGCCTGCTAGTTGGATGGTTGTACCCGAGCGCACTGGCGCGCCTCTTAAATTGCGTTCAGACTTTTGGCTGAAGGTTGGGTCGGTAAGCGTAGCCCCACCATTTGACGGTAAGTCTTTGGTTTACCGTATCTCCGATCAGCGTTATGAAAAAGATTTTTATAACGTCTATGCCGCCATCCCATCAGAGATGATTGCTAACTCAGAGCGTGATTGGCTGAATAAGGCCGGAATCTTTGCGGCAACCGTGGGGCTGAATTCCAGCTTTTTCTCCTATTACACATTGCAAGCTACCGTGAATGAGTTTTATGGTGACTATCGCGTCAAGCCTGAGGCGGTTGTCAGTGTTGAATTCTTCCTTACAGTCACTAACGCCGGCAAAGGCAATCCCTTAATTGGTGCAAACCGTTATACCAAGCGTATTGCTCTTAAAGACAATACTCCTGAGGCGCTTGTGTTGGGTCAGCAGCAAGCCCTTGCTGAAATCTTGAAGCAATATGAAGAGCAGCTTTATCAATATGCTGGCAATTTACCTAAGCCTATGGGGCAGTGATTATATGAAATGGATTGTTATGAGAACTAAGTTACAAAGCGCATTCGCAACATTATTTACTAGTCTGATTTTGTGTTCAGTTACCCATGCTCAAAGTTTTCCAAACAAGCCTATCCGCCTAATCGTTCCCTTTGCTCCGGGCGGTAGTACTGACATCATTGCCCGCGCTGTTGGGGATGCTTTAGGTCGTCAACTAGGCCAGCCGGTGATTGTTGAGAACAAGGCAGGGGGTGGTGGATCAGTCGGTGCGCTTGAGGTAATGAGGGCGCCAAAAGATGGTTACACCATTGGCATGGCAACGGTATCAACCACTGCGGCCAATCCCGCAATCAATCCGAAGATTGGCTACGACCCGATTGCGGATTTCACAGCCATTAGTAATATTGCTGCAACACCGAACATCATTGCAGTAAATCCAGCATTTCCAGCAAAAGATTTCAAAACTTTTATGCAGGTCTTAAAAGCGAACCCCGGTAAGTATTCCTACTCAAGCTCTGGAACAGGCGGTATTGGCCACCTTCAAACTGAGCTCTTTAAAAGCCTGACGGGCGTATTCATTGTTCATATTCCTTACCGTGGCGCAGGTCCTGCTTTAGCGGATACCGTGGGTGGTCAAGTGTCGATGATTTTTGATAACTTACCTTCCTCTTTGCCGTTTATTAAGGATGGCAAGCTAGTTCCCATTGTCATAGCGGCGCCTAAACGCCTAGCGCAGTTGCCAAACGTACCAACTTTTTCTGAGGTTGGTCTTGCACCGGTCAACCGCATGGCCTATTACGGTTTCCTGGGGCCTGCAGGCTTGCCTAAGGATGTGGTGGACAAGTATTACGCCGCACTGAAAGTGGTGGTCAACGACCCTGCCGTGAAAAAACGCATCGAAGATACTGGCTCCCTCATTAATGTAAATGGGCCAGATGCTTTTGCGAAAGAAATTAAAGCCGAGTACACGGTTTACAAAGAAGTCGTTGCTAAGCAAAAATTGGTTCTGGATTAAATTGCTTTAGCATTACCGATACGAATAAGTTGTCATAAATAAAACAATAGTGGGGACAAAATGGATTTAGGGATTAAAGGAAAAGTTGCATTAGTCATGGCATCAAGCCGTGGCTTAGGTCAGGCAATGGCAGTGGCTCTTGCGCGCGAGGGCGTTAAAGTCGCTGTGACTGGTCGTAGCCCGGAGGGATTGCAAAAGTCAGTCGAATTGATTCAGGCTGCTGGCGGTGTTGCTCTAGCGCTCAACTGGGACTTATCAGACCCATCCGTCATTGATGGCTTAGTTACTAAGGTAGAAAATGAGCTTGGTCCGATTGATATTCTGATTAATAACACTGGCGGCCCTCCGCCAACTCCCGCCGCTGGTCAGGATCCTGCACTTTGGCAGAAAAGCTTTAACGATATGGTCTTGTCCTTGATTGCCATTACTGATCGTGTTCTACCTGGTATGCGTCAACGTAAATGGGGTCGCATCATTACCAGCACCACATCAGGTGCGATTGCCCCGATTAAGAATTTGGCGATCTCCAATACTTTACGTGCCGCCTTATTGGGCTGGTCTAAGACTCTGGCTTCAGAAGTAGCAAGCGAGGGCATTACTGTGAATGTCATCATGCCGGGCAGGGTAGCAACTGATCGCCTTCGCCAATTGGATGAAGCGAGAGCGAAACGCGAAGGTACAAGTTATGAAGAGGTGGTGAAGGCCAGCTTGCGCCAAATTCCAATGGGTCGCTATGGCGACCCTAAAGAGTATGGCGATGCAGCTGCGTTTTTAGCAAGTCAAAATGCTTCTTTTATTACTGGCACTGTCATGAGAATTGATGGCGGCCAGATACAGGCAATTTGACCTATTTCTTGACTAGCCTTCTGCGAGGCTTGCGGCAAGATCTTCGCTCTAAAGAGCTGAAATGGTTATTGCTTGCACTCATCACTTCGGTGAGCGCAATGACCAGTGTGAGCTTTTTAGCCGACCGAATGCATCGGGCATTTGAATTTGATGCGCGCCAGTTACTTGCTTCTGACCTCCTGATTGCATCTGATCAACCTTTATCTGAGCGCTTTCTTCAGGAGGCGCAAGATGGACAACTGCAGATTGCGCAAACGGTCGTATTTCCGAGTATGGCAACTGTGGGCTCACACAGTAAATTGGCCTCGATTAAGGCAGTCAGCCCTAAGTACCCACTACGTGGCTCTCTACAAGTGGAGTCAAGTCAGCAGGTAATGTCCTCCAGCTTAATGAGGGGCACCGTTTACGTAGAGCCTGCGCTATTAAACAATCTGCATGCCCAGTTGGGTGATTCAGTGCGTCTTGGGGGCCGGCAATTTGTCATTGCTGGAGTCTTGATGCGTGAGTTAGACCGAGGTGCTGGTTTTATGAATTTTGCACCTAGGGTCATGATGTCCTTGGAAGATCTTCAATCGACCGGACTGATTGGCCTAGGTAGTCGCGTCACCTATCGTCTGCTATTGGCTGGACCAGATGAGCAGATCGCTGCCTATCAAAAATGGGCCAGCACCCATATCGAAAGTGAAAACCTTCGCGGTCTCCGGATTGAGACACTCGAAAACGCCCAGCCAATCATGCGTAAAACGCTAGAGAGGGCAGAGCAATTTCTATCTTTGGTTGCTCTACTAACGGCCATGATTGCGGCAGTTGCGATTGCCTTATCTGCAAGACGCTATATGGTGGGTCAGGCTGATGCCTGTGCCGCGCTGAAATGTTTTGGCGCCACCAGGGGTGTAATACTGAAAAAACAAGTGACGACCTTATTGTCGCTTGGAGTCTTTGCTGCTGCAGTGGGGTCAGTATTTGGTTATCTTATTCAGGAGCTACTCACAGGATTGCTTGGCAATCTGATGGTAGCTAACTTGCCCTCAGTTTCACTCACTCCAATGTTGTGGAGCATCGTATTTACTTGGGTATTTCTGTTTGCATTCGCTGGACCACCATTATTAAGTCTGGTAAATGTTTCACCCATGCGACTCATACGTAAAGAGTTTGAATTAGCAACTATGGCTACGGTTTGGCTTGCTCTGTTGTCATTGTTTACTTGCGCTATTTTAATTTGGGTCGCCGCCAAGGATGGCAAGTTGGCGCTTTGGGTGGGTTTCAGTTTTGCTGCCGCAATTTTCATTTTTGCAGCAACTGCGCGTTGCATTCTTTGGTTAGTATCTAAAGTTAGTGCTAATAGCTTTGCAATACGCTTTACCTTCACTGCGATGGGTCGTCGCGCTGGATTTGCAGTGATGCAAATCACTGCTTTGGGTATAGCCATCATGGCTATCTTAATGATTTTGCTCTTGCGCCAAGATTTATTGAGCACCTGGCAAGGCAATATCCCTACTGATGCTCCTAATCGCTTCATGATCAATATTCAAGGAGATCAAAAAGACGGTATCACTCAAGCGCTGCAGAAGGGTGGTGTAACTAAGCCTGAGTTCTATCCTATGGTCAGAGGCCGCTTGATTGAAGTCAATGGCCGCGAAGTTGCCCCAGTCGATTACTCTGAAGAAAACGCGCGGCGTTTAGTTGATCGAGAATTTAACCTGTCATACACAGATCAATTGCCATTGGGTAACCGCATTGTTTCAGGTGAATGGATTCAAGGCACAAGCCCGCAAATATCAATGGAAGCCGGAATTGCTAAGACACTCAAGCTCAAGCTGGGCGATCAAATTGCTTTTGAGGTGGCGGGCGAGAAGGTTAGTGCGCCCATTACATCGCTGCGTAAATTAGATTGGGGGTCGATGAGGGTCAATTTCTTTGTCATCATGCCTCCAGCACAACTCAGTGGCATGCCTGCATCTTGGATCACCTCGTACTATCAAAACCCCAATAAAGACATTTTGGATTTTGAGTTAAGCCAAGCCTATCCCAACTTAACTCTAGTGGACGTATCTGCATCCCTACAGCAGATTCAAGAGGTCTTGAATAAGTTATCAGCAGCACTAGGTCTGTTATTTGCATTTACGATCATCGCCGCTATTCTCGTCTTGATCGCAGCGATAGCAGCAACGCAAGATGAGCGCTTCAGAAATGCTGCTCTCTTAAAAGCAATGGGAGCATCACGTTCTGTATTAAGTCAGATTGCTCGGATGGAGTTACTGCTAATTGGTTTGGCGGCCGGCTTGTTAGCAGGTATTGCGGCAGGAGCGGCCGCTTGGGTCTTAGGTCGCTACGTGATGGAGATTGAATTTAATGCCTTTGCGCAATCTATTCTCATGGGAATAACCTTTGGAGTAGTGGCTTCACTAGCTGCGGGATATCGTTTTCAGAATCGAATCCAAGCTGCTACTGCAGTGGAATGTTTGCGAGAGGCCTAGGTGCTCCAGGTACCTTAGGAGAGCGTAACGAGATTCTTTGGTAGCTCAACCAATCTTGAGCCTGCAAGGCGATCTGGAAGACTCTGACGTAAGCTGGGTTCTCGACGATCCAAATAAATACTGAGTGGCCAAAAGAGGAGGGCAGTTGTAAATAGCATCTCAATAATTTGCCATTTCTCAAGATGTAGTATCCATTGCAAAATAATGCAGGGAATAATCCAGAGTGATCCATAGATATAACGCCACAAAGCTTGACGACGACTCAAGTTAAAGCCATTGCCGCCAATCATACGTACACGCCATGTCTGCATGGCGAGGGTTTGACCAGACTTAGTCCAATACCAAACAAAGTACACGCCGAGCACTGCATAGAGATATAAGAAAGTGAGCCAGCTTGGTAATGCTACGCCAAACAAAATTCCCAAGCCAAGATTGGGAAGTAGGAATGTCAGCGCGACTACACCAAGCAAAACCAGTTGTTCGTAAAGACAACAAGATACGCGGCGCCAAAAGTTTGGAGACGGTAAAGCATTTAATTCAGCAGGCGTCATAAAGCTAGGTAGCTCAAATGCTTATTGTGACTCAGTGCTAGCGGGCGCAGGAGCGGGTGCGGCTTCAGGAACTACTGCGCGTGGTCTCGGTGCCGGCGGCGGGGGAGTAGTTTCTTGTTTGATAGTGTGTTGCTGCAAGGTAGGAGCATTAATTGCGTTTGGCTTCTTCTTAGCCTCCATATCCGCAAGCTTTTTCTTTTGTTCATCACTAAGCTTTTGATATGCACTCCAGGCTTCCGCTTTTTTCTCTGCTGGAAACTTAAGGCTGGCTAAATAATTTTCACGAGCAATGCGGCGATCTTTTTGTGAGAGGTTAGACCAGCTCGTCATGCGAGACTGAAGTCGCTCTTGATCCTGGGCGCTCATTTTGGGATAGAAGTTAGCAATGTATATCCACTTCTTGCGACTATCGGGGAGCATGTAATCCCAGTCGCTTTCAAGTGGTGCCAGAATTTTTTGTTGAGCGGGATTTAAGCCATCCCAAGTACCGTCGGGCGCCTTCAAGGGAATGGCGGTTGTTTTGCCATGCGCACTGCCACCAGCTGTTTGTGCGTGGCTCATTGGCGCACACAATACAAAGATGGCTGCTATCACCGCAACCATGGCGTTGTTAGCGAGAGACTTCAATGTTGAAAGCATTGAATGTTGAATTATTTGCTCGGAGATAAATCAGAAGCATTATCTTCAGAGTCGGACAGAGGACCATTTTTAAGGAAGGCCATAAAGCCACTATCAGCATAAGCGTCTGGTGGAACATCGTCTGTCAGAAGTGCAGCATCTACTTCAGCAATGTCGGTGATGCGTGAATCGTTTTGCCACTGCCCAATACCAATGAGACCAAATACCAGAACGACCAAAGGCGCTACCCAGCTAACGGTATCCCACAGGCCATTTGAGCCTGAGGAAAAATTGCCCATCGAGCCAGCAAAAACAGGCTTTTGAGCACGCACCTTTTCAGCCTTGCGAACAGAGAGTGCTTTCATGCGAGCAGCATGAAGACGGTCTTTAATACCGGCAGGCAGGCTTTGAGCGCCTTGGGTCAACAGGGCGGCACTCGCTCGACCAAATCGGTCCGCTTGGATCTGGCTTAGGGTTTCATCAAGGTGTTTCACAGGGTAATTCCTTTTAATTTCAATGCTTTAGCTAAGGTTTGTGTTGCTCTCGAACAATGGGTTTTGACACTGCCTTCACTACAACTCATCGCTTTGGCAGTTTCAGTAATGCTTAGCTCATCCCAATAACGCATCAGGAAGGCTTCTCGTTGACGCACAGGTAATTTAGCTATTTCCGACTCCAAAGCCTGTAAAAGCTGACTTTGTTCTAGCTTTTGTGACCCATCTTGGTGAATTTCACTGTCATCCGGGGCGGAAAGTGACTCCAAGGGGTCAAAATCGTCGTTTTCATCGCTTTTTCTGCTCAAGCTAGAAAAAAGTGTGACCCAGGCGTTTCTGACTTTTTGGCGTCGAAACCAGTCATGGATGCGGTTTTGCAAGATTCTGGTGAAAACTAGAGGCAATTCAGCAGCTGGCCTATCGCCGTATTTCTCAGCCAGCTTGATCATGGCGTCTTGAACGATATCTAGGGCGGCATCGTCATCGCGAACGGCATACACCGCCTGCTTAAAGGCGCGCTGCTCGATGCTACTCAAAAAGTCAGATAGTTCTTGGGCTGATGCCATGCAATCGATTACACCTGAATCGGTAAGAATTGAGCCATTTTAGGGGATTGCTATAGAATATAGGGCTTACTACCTAGATTCTCATTCAAGAAGTGGTTTTTCCGGTAGCAGCGCCGTTCGAACTCAGGCCATAAGCAGGAGATAGAACAGACCAAACAATTTTTTGCCGAAAATTGCAAAGGACGAAAGAAAATGAATACAAGCAGCGCCGAATTTTTAGCTAATAAAGCTAACAAAGAATCAAATCCAAATACCGTAGCAGCTCCTCCAGAAATGATTGGTGCTGAAATGCTTGTGCATGCACTGCACAAAGAGGGTGTTGAATATGTCTGGGGTTACCCAGGCGGTTCTGTTCTCTTTATCTACGACGAAATTTTTAAACAAGACAAGTTCGAGCACATTTTGGTTCGCCATGAACAAGCTGCTGTGCATGCCGCCGATGGCTATGCTCGCGCAACCGGTAAGGTTGGTGTTGCATTAGTTACTTCCGGCCCAGGTGTGACGAATGCGGTGACTGGTATTGCTACTGCATATACTGATTCAATACCCATGGTGATCATCAGCGGTAACGTACCAACATACGCAATTGGTGAAGACGCGTTCCAAGAAGCCGACACAGTTGGTATTACTCGTCCTGTGGTTAAACATAACTTCCTCGTGAAGGATGTTCGAGATTTGCCCTTGGTTTTGAAGAAGGCATTCCACATTGCTCAAACTGGTCGCCCAGGTCCTGTGTTGATCGACATTCCTAAGGATGTATCTGCAGCCAAAGCGCCATTCGTATACCCAGAAACCTTGGAGATGCGTTCCTATAACCCGGTAGTCAAGGGGCATAGTGGCCAAATCCGTAAAGCGATTGCATTGTTGCAAGAGGCTGAGCGCCCATATATCTACACCGGTGGCGGCATCATTTTGGCTGACGCAGCACCGGAGTTAAAAGAATTCGCTGACCTTCTCGGTTATCCCGTTACCAACACCCTGATGGGTCTTGGTGGTTATCCAGGCACCAGCCCGCAGTTTTTGGGCATGCTCGGTATGCATGGAACCTATGAAGCCAATATGGCGATGCAACACAGCGATGTATTGATTGCAATCGGTGCGCGCTTTGACGATCGTGTTATTGGTAATACTGCCCACTTTGCTGGTCATCCGCGCAAGATCATTCACATTGATATTGATCCTTCTGTGATTTCTAAGCGCGTGAAAGTGGATGTGCCTATCGTTGGCAACCTCAAAGAAGTATTGGTTGAAATGACTGCGCAATTAAAAGCGGCTGGTCCTCGCAAGAATGGTGACAAGATTGCCGCTTGGTGGGATCAGATTAACGAATGGCGCAAAAAAGATTGCTTGAAATATGATGAGGCATCACAAATTGTGAAGCCACAGTACGTAGTTCAGAAGCTTTGGGAGCTCACAGGTGGTGATGCCATCATTACTTCTGATGTTGGTCAACATCAAATGTGGGCCGCGCAGTTCTATAAATTTGATAAACCCCGTCGTTGGATTAACTCTGGTGGCCTTGGCACCATGGGCGTAGGCTTGCCATACGCAATGGGTATTAAGAAGGCTTTTCCTGAAACGGATGTATTTGCCATTACTGGCGAAGGCTCAATCCAGATGTGTATTCAAGAGCTCTCCACTTGTAAGCAATACAACACACCAGTGAAGATCGTGTCATTGAACAACCGTTACCTCGGTATGGTTCGTCAGTGGCAGGAGCTTACCTATAACAAACGCTATTCCAGTTCCTACATGGATTCATTGCCTGACTTTGTGAAGTTGGCAGAAGCCTTTGGGCATGTCGGTATGCGTATCGAGAAAAAATCTGATGTTGAGGGCGCGCTCAAAGAAGCGATTCGCTTGAAAGATCGCACAGTGTTTATGGATTTCCAGACTGACCCAGAAGAAAACGTTTGGCCTATGGTCCAAGCAGGTAAGGGTATTACTGAAATGCTTTTGGGTAGTGAGGATCTGTAATGCGACACATTATTTCTGTCTTGATTGAGAACGAGCCGGGTGCTTTGTCACGTGTTGTGGGTTTGTTCTCGGCACGTGGTTACAACATTGATACCTTAAGCGTTGCACCTACTGAAGATCCATCCCTCTCTCGCATGACCATCGTAACTTTTGGTTCGGATGATGTGATTGAGCAAATCACAAAGCACTTAAACCGCTTGGTTGAAGTGGTGAAGGTCTTCGATTTGAGCGAAGGCCCGCACATTGAGCGTGAGCTCATGATGATTAAGGTGCGTGCAGTTGGTAAAGAGCGTGAGGAGCTCAAGCGCACTACGGATATCTTTCGTGGTCGCATCATTGATGTGACTGATAAGAGTTACACCATCGAGCTTACTGGTGATGGCGCTAAGTTGGATGCATTTATTGATTCGATCGATCGTGCATCGATTCTGGAAACAGTTCGCTCAGGCGGCTCTGGAATTGGTCGCGGTGAACGCATCTTGAAAGTTTAATTTTTTAACTGATTTATTACTCTAATAACGATATTTTTCAACACAAGGAAAGAGCATGAAAGTTTTTTACGATAAAGACGCAGATTTGTCCCTCATTAAGGGCAAGAAAGTCACCATCATTGGTTACGGTTCACAAGGCCATGCACATGCATTGAACCTCAAGGATTCAGGCTGTAACGTGACTGTTGGTTTGCGTAAGAACGGCGCTTCCTGGAGCAAAGCTGCTAATGCAGGTTTGACAGTGAAAGAAGTTGGCGAAGCTGTGAAAGATGCCGACGTAGTCATGATGTTGTTACCTGACGAGCAAATTGCTGATGTTTATAACAAAGAAGTGCACGCCAATATTAAGCAGGGCGCAGCGCTCGCTTTTGCTCACGGTTTTAACGTGCACTACGGTCAAGTACAGCCACGCGCTGACCTGGACGTAATCATGATTGCTCCAAAAGCTCCTGGTCATACTGTACGCGGCACATATTCACAAGGTGGTGGCGTTCCTCATTTGATCGCTGTTTACCAAGATAAATCTGGTTCAGCTCGCGATGTTGCTTTGTCATATGCAACTGCGAACGGTGGTGGTCGTGCCGGTATTATTGAAACCAATTTCCGCGAAGAAACCGAAACTGACTTGTTCGGTGAGCAAGCTGTTTTGTGCGGTGGCGCAGTAGAGTTGATCAAAGCAGGCTTCGAAACTTTGGTTGAAGCAGGCTACGCTCCTGAAATGGCTTACTTTGAGTGCTTGCATGAGCTCAAGTTGATTGTTGACTTGATTTACGAAGGCGGTATTGCCAATATGAACTACTCTATCTCTAACAATGCTGAGTATGGCGAGTATGTCACCGGCCCACGTGTTGTTACTGAAGATACTAAGAACGCAATGCGTCAGTGCTTGAAGGACATTCAAACTGGTGAGTATGCAAAGAGCTTCATCCTCGAGAACAAAGCTGGTGCTCCAACATTGATTTCACGTCGCCGTTTGAATGCTGAGCATGACATCGAAGTGGTTGGCGCAAAACTCCGTGCGATGATGCCTTGGATTGCTAAGAACAAATTAGTTGATCAAACGAAAAACTAAGTGAAGAACTCAGGATTCCTAAATTAAAGTAACTTAAAAGGCTCAGAACAAAGATGATGTATCCGCACCCCATTATTGCGAAAGAAGGTTGGCCCTATTTGGCGCTAGTGGGGGTAGTGACTTTGTTAGTTCACCAATTTGGTGGTATCGCATGGTCCTGGCCACTCTGGATAATTTTTGTCTTTGTTCTGCAGTTCTTTCGTGATCCCCAGCGCATTCCTGCCTTAGGTCGCGATCTTGTTTTATCTCCTGCTGATGGACGTATTGTGGTTGTTGAGACTGCTAATGATCCGTATGCTGGACGAGAAGCGCTCAAAATTAGCGTCTTCATGAATGTCTTTAATGTGCACTCTAACCGCAGTGCTGTAAATGGATTGGTTAAGGCGATTCAATATTTCCCTGGCAAGTTTGTTAATGCAGATCTAGATAAAGCCTCTACTGAGAATGAGCGCAACGCAGTAGTTATCGATGCTAACGGTCAAATCGTGACCTTGGTACAAGTAGCTGGTTTGATTGCACGTCGTATTCTTTGCTATATCTACGTGGGTGATCGCCTGAAAGCGGGTGAGCGCTATGGCTTCATACGTTTTGGATCTCGTGTGGATGTCTATTTGCCCTTAACTGCAGAGCCTTTAGTTTCTGTGGGTGATAAAGTGTTTGCAACCAATACCGCTTTGGCACGTGTGCCAGGCTTAGATTGATTTCAATCTTTTAACGGAAATACATTGACTACATTTCGCCGTCGTGGTCGTATTGAGCGCAGTCGCCTTGCTCATAAACGAATAGAGTCTACTCAAGCCGAGTGGGTTGATGCTTTGGGGGATGGAGTAGATTACGAAGTAGAGGAGTTGCATCCTCCTAAGCCTCGCCATCGTAGTAAAGGCATTTACCTATTACCAAACGCATTTACTACCGCAGCCTTGTTTAGCGGTTTCTTCGCCATCGTTAATGCGATGAACGATCAGTTTCAGATTGCAGCCATCGCTATTTTTGCTTCGCTAGTGTTAGATGGTATGGATGGTCGCGTAGCGCGCATGACCAATACGCAAAGTGCGTTTGGCGAGCAATACGATTCTCTAGCTGATATGGTTTCCTTTGGCGTTGCACCGGCTTTGGTTGCTTATGAATGGGCACTCAAAGATTTGGGCAAGTGGGGCTGGCTTGCAGCTTTTACGTATTGCGCTGGCGCTGCCTTGCGATTGGCTCGCTTTAATGTGAACACTGGCGTCGTAGATAAAAAGTTTTTCCAAGGCCTACCTAGTCCAGCAGCAGGCTCTTTGATTGCTGGGTTTATCTGGCTAGCCGATGACAACAAGTTGCCAGTGCGTGATACCGCAATACCCTGGATTACATTTCTAATTGCTGTTTATGCTGGCTTGACGATGGTCTCTAATGCGCGCTTTTATAGTGGAAAAGCCTTGGATGTTCGCTACCGCGTGCCTTTTGGTGTCATGGTCCTCTTGATTTTGACCTTTGTACTGATCTCATCAAATCCACCATTGACGCTATTTGGCTTATTTGTTGTGTATTCGATCTCAGGCTATGTCATTTGGGCATGGGAGCGTCTCAGCGGTAAGCGTTTTAGCTAAATCCGCATTTTTGGGGTATATTAATTCCATGTTGATGAATTTTTCACCTTTAACCGGCCTTCTTCTACTGGCACTAAGCATTACGCTTGGGGCGGGTAAGGCCTGAGTTGATGAGATAAAGAATATTCATTAACCACCAATACCAGCCCCAGCATTTTGCTGGGGTTTTTGTTTTTAAGATGCTGCACAGAATTTGTAACAAATCTAATTGAAGTAACTGGTTAAATCAGTAATCCAAACTGGAGAGTAGTGATGAGCGACAAAGTAATCATTTTTGACACGACCTTGCGTGATGGCGAACAATCCCCTGGGGCATCCATGACCAAGGATGAGAAGGTGCGCATTGCTCGTCAGCTTGAGCGTCTCAAGGTTGACGTGATTGAAGCCGGCTTTGCAGCGAGCTCTGAAGGTGATTTCCAGGCTATATCAGCCGTGGCTGCTGCAGTAAAGGATTCAATAGTCTGTTCATTGGCGCGCGCTAATGATAAAGACATCACACGTGCAGCGGATGCATTGCAGGCTGCAAATGCAAAGCGCATTCATGCTTTCTTGGCAACGAGTCCATTGCATATGGCTGTGAAGTTGCGCATGTCTCCAGAAGAGGTATTGGAGCAGGCAAAGCGCTCTATTCGTTTTGCTAGAAATTTGGCTGCGGATATCGAGTTTTCTGCAGAGGACGGCTATCGCTCAGAGATGGATTTCTTGTGCAGAGTGGTAGAGGCCGTGATCAATGAAGGCGCATCCACCATCAACATTCCCGATACAGTGGGTTATGCCACGCCAGAGCTTTATGGCGAATTTATTAAAACATTACGTACCCGTGTACCTAACTCAGATAAAGCTATTTGGTCTGTGCATTGTCACAATGACTTAGGTATGGCGGTAGCTAATTCCTTGGCTGGTGTGAAGATAGGCGGTGCTCGTCAGATTGAATGCACCATCAATGGTTTAGGTGAGCGGGCGGGTAATACTGCATTAGAAGAAATCGTCATGTCTTTGCGTACCCGCAAGGATTACTTTGATATGGTTTGTGGGATCGATGCCAGTCAAATTGTTCCTGCATCTAAATTGGTTTCTCAGATTACGGGCTTTGTTGTACAGCCAAATAAAGCAGTGGTTGGTGCTAATGCATTTGCCCATGCCTCCGGTATTCATCAGGACGGTATTTTGAAAAACCGTGAAACCTATGAGATCATGCGCGCGGAAGATGTGGGTTGGTCAACCAATAAAATTGTGTTGGGTAAATTATCTGGTCGCAATGCATTTAAGCAGCGCTTGCAAGAGCTGGGAATCACTGTCGAGGCAGAAGCGGATTTGAATGATGCATTTACTCGCTTTAAGGCTTTGGCCGATCAAAAAGCGGAAATCTTTGATGAGGACATTATTGCCATCATGTCTGACTCAGCGGCTGCGGAGGAGGGTGAACATTACCATTTCATCTCCTTAAGCCAGCACTCAGAAACTGGTGAGCGTCCTAAATCTCGTGTGACATTTCGCATGGGCGATAAAGAAGTGAGTTCTGAGGCAGAGGGAAATGGTCCGGTTGATGCTAGCCTAAATGCCATCGAAGAAATCGCTAAGAGCGGCGCGGAACAATTGCTTTACTCAGTCAATGCCATTACCTCTGGGACTCAATCTCAGGGTGAAGTGACAGTGCGCTTATCTAAAGGTGGGCGCATTGTGAATGGTGTTGGAACTGACCCTGACATCATTGCCGCCTCTGCAAAAGCGTATTTGTCTGCATTGAATAAATTGCATGATCCAAGTCAGGCAAAGCTCAATGCTCAGATGACCCCTTAAATCATCGAAAGTCAGCATGAATACAAACGAGCCAAATAATCTAGGCCACAATCGCACCATGTACTTTGGTTTGGATATTCCGTTTTTGGATCACCTGGGTGTCGTGCCCGAATCTGCAGAGAACGGTAAGGTTCGAATCAGTTATACCGTGAAGCCAGAGCATACGAATAGCTTTCATGTAGCCCAAGGGGGTCTCATCATGACTCTGCTGGATTTTGCGATGGGTGCGGCAGCTCGTACAGCCTCAAATCATCAGCTGGGTGCCATTACGATCGATATGACAACAAGCTTCCTGCGTCCTAGCTTAGGAAAAATAGTGGTTGAGGGTACATTACTTAAGGCAGGTAAATCGATTAATTATTGTGAGGCCGTAGCCCTGAATGAGGCCGGTGAGATAACTGCTAAAGCGAGTGGCACCTTTATGTTGAGAAAGTAAAAAGCTCAATAAAATCGCATTAATTAATAATGTTATTTATAATGATTATTTATATTTAGTTATTATTAATACAATAAACCTTTGATTAATAAGGACTTAATTTCTAATTCAGTAATATTGGTTTAGTTATTAATATCCCTATATAATAGATTCATGAAATACATTATTCATTAGATATTTCAGATAACCTATTATTCGGAGAAACCAATAGATGTCTTTTTATAAAGAGCTTTTAGCTCAACGTGAGCAATTAGATAAACAGATTAAAGAGGCAATCGCCCGCGAAAAAGCGGATGGCATTGCAAAAGCAAAGCTGATTATTGAGCAGTACAACTTGACTGCTTCAGACTTATTTAGCCGTAAAGCAGGCGGTAAGAGCGCAGGTGGCAAGGTTGCCCCTAAATACCGTAACCCATCTACAGGAGAGACTTGGACTGGCCGTGGTAAAGCCCCTAAGTGGATTGAGGGTAGAGACCGTAGTAACTTCTTGATCTAAGTGTTTGATTTAATTAGATTTATTAAAGGCCGCAACAGCGGCCTTTTTTATTGCAATGAGGTATTGGCTACCTAGGCACACTTGCGAGATAGTGCTTCTATAAAAAGGGGTTCAAGTAGTTCATGGCGACTTATTTGTGTCAGTGTTGAATCATGTTCTGGATTCGTTGCTGGGTAGCCAATGATGAGTGGATTAAGGTCAATTAAGCCATTTTCAAGCTCTTCCTTAATGCTCTCTGTTAGCTGAGGTCTATTGCCATTGTTTTCATCAGCTAGGGCTACAACCCCGGGATGAAGCTTAATGAAACCTTCATCTACTAGTATAGGAATCCGCTGTGTGTCCTTGTTTTTACTCAAATAATGGATCAAATGAACTTGCTCTACTGGTGGGATTAACGCGTCTAAAAAGATCAGGTCAGGAGCAATTGAAACTGCTTTCATCAATCCCTCGAGGCTGTCAACGGCTACCTCCATCTCTACCTTAAGTTGCCAATCGGCAATTGATTGCAGCAATTCTTCGCTGTTTTCAGTTCTTCTGAATATCCCCATCGCAACGCAGTTTTGGGTAGTTTTCTGGCGCATGGCTCGCTTTCTCCGTTGCAGTTGCTGCTCAAGAGAGCTAGCCAATATGCGACGGTGACCGCCACGGGTTTTCCAGGCGATTAATTCACCCAATTCGACCATTTTTTGAACCGTCCCCAATGACACCTGCAAGACCTTGGCGCTTTGTCTGGTGCTTAAATATTCCATTTCTGGCGTAATCGCTTTCATATTTCCCTTTAATTTCATTAATTCACTTGAAGATTTAGAGAATAAAAATCAAATAGATTTGAATCTGTCCGTATTTATTGAAAGCTCAGTAGGAAAGTTCTTATTCATTTTGGATTGATAGGGAAATACCCCCAAAAGCCGATAAATCAGGGAAAGCCCTTTATATGACTATGGGCACTCGTGTTAAATTACTGCAGTAGTACCAGTATTTGCACAGAGCAATTCGTGAAGCGGTACAGCCGTGTAGCGGATGGTTATAACCACAGTTTTTATTCGGGAAACCCGATGAAAGGTGAGCATCATGATGCAGGATCAAAGAGATAACTCCTATCTCTTCGGCGGTAACGCCCCTTACGTAGAGGAACTCTACGAATCTTACTTGCACGATCCAGCTTCCGTAGCTGATCATTGGCGAGATTATTTTGATAACGTGAAACAAGTCCCTGCAGTCGATGGTTCATCACGAACTGACGTTGCGCACGGACCGATTGTTGCGTCTTTTGCTGAGCGCGCTAAGCAAGGTCCCATCAGAACCATTTCTGATTCGGCTGACTCAGAAATGGGACGTAAACGTGTTGCAGTTCAGCAATTAATTGCGGCGTATCGCAACGTCGGTAATCGCTGGGCTAACCTAGACCCATTAAAGCGCACGGAACGCCAGGATATTCCTGAGCTTGATCCTGCCTTCTATGGCTTTACCGATGGCGATATGGATATCGTCTTTAACACCAGTAATACTTTCTTCGGCAAAAACGAAATGACTCTGCGCGATTTGCTGCAGGCATTACGTGAAACCTACTGCGGCACGATTGGTGTCGAGTTCATGTTTATTGCCGATCAAAAGATTAAGAAGTGGTGGCAAGAAAAGTTAGAGTCGATTCGCTCAACTCCACAATTTAATGTGGAAGAAAAGCGCCAAATTCTAGATCGCTTGACCGCAGCTGAGGGTCTTGAGCGTTACCTCCAAGCTAAATATGTTGGTCAAAAGCGCTTCTCGCTTGAAGGTGGCGAAAGCTTCATCGCCTGTATGGACGAGTTGATTCGTGATGCCGGCAACAAGGGCATTCAAGAGATTGTGATTGGTATGGCCCACCGTGGCCGTCTTAACGTTTTAGTAAATACTTTGGGCAAAATGCCACAAGACTTGTTTGCTGAGTTTGAGCACAAAGGTCCTGAGACATTACCTGCGGGTGACGTGAAATACCATCAAGGTTTCTCAAGTGATATTTCTACACCTGGTGGTCCGGTTCACCTATCCCTTGCATTTAATCCATCTCACTTAGAAATCGTGAACCCAGTAGTTGAAGGTTCCGCCCGTGCCCGCATGGAGCGTCGGGGTGATATGTTGGGTGAACAAGTCATGCCAGTCTTGGTACACGGTGATGCTGCGATTGCAGGTCAGGGCGTGATGCAGGAAACGTTAGCGATGTCTGAAGTGCGTGGATATTCCACTGGCGGTACGGTTCACATTGTGATTAATAACCAAATTGGTTTCACCACATCTGACCCACGCGATTTGCGTTCTAGTCTCTACTGTACCGACATCATGAAGATTGTTGATGCACCAGTATTGCACGTGAATGGCGATGATCCTGAGGCGGTAGTTCTTGCAACGAAATTAGCGCTTGAATTCCGCATGAAGTTCCACAAGGATGTAGCGATTGACATCATCTGCTTCCGTAAGCTTGGTCATAACGAACAAGATACGCCTGCCATGACGCAGCCATTGATGTACAAAATTATTGCTGCGCATCCTGGCACACGTAAGCTTTACGCGGATAAGCTCGAAACCCAAGGAGCATTGCCTGCTGGTACTGGCGACCTAATGGTCAAAGAGTACCGCGCCGCAATGGACGAAGGTAAGCAGACTTCTGACCCAGTTCTCAGTAACTTCAAAGGGAAGTTCGCGGTAGATTGGTCACCTTTCTTGAATAAGAAATGGACTGATGAAGCGGATACTGCCATTCCATTAACGGAGTGGAAGCGTTTGGCTGAAAAGATTTCGACGATTCCGGAGAACTTCAAAGCTCATCCATTGGTTGCAAAGGTCTATAACGATCGTGCTGCGATGGGTCGTGGTGAGGTGAATATCGACTGGGGTATGGGTGAGCATATGGCTTTCGCATCTCTGGTGGCAAGTGGCTATCCAGTACGCTTGTCTGGAGAGGATAGCGGTCGCGGTACTTTTACTCACCGTCATGCGGTATTGCATGAGCAAAATCGTGAGAAATGGGATACCGGTACTTACATCGCACTTCAGAACGTCACTAAAGATCAGGCTCCATTTGTTGTCATTGACTCGATTCTCTCTGAAGAAGCTGTGCTTGGTTTCGAATACGGCTACGCTGCTGCAGAACCAAATACGCTGACCATCTGGGAAGCTCAGTTTGGCGACTTTGCTAACGGCGCTCAAGTAGTGATCGATCAGTTCATCGCCTCTGGCGAAGTAAAGTGGGGTCGTGCCAATGGCTTGGTCATGATGTTGCCACACGGTTATGAAGGTCAAGGCCCTGAGCATTCATCAGCGCGTCTTGAGCGCTTCATGCAATTGTGTGCTGATACCAATATGCAAGTGATTCAGCCAACAACCGCATCACAAATCTTCCATGTATTGAGACGTCAAATGATTCGTCAGTTCCGCAAACCGCTGATCTTGATGACACCAAAATCATTGCTGCGTAATAAAGAAGCTGCTTCACCTTTGTCAGAGTTCACTAAAGGTGGCTTCCATACTGTGTTGGGTGAGCGCGATGAGGCTATTGATGCCAAGAAAGTTACTCGCTTGATTATGTGTTCAGGCAAGGTTTACTACGACTTAGTCAAGCAACGTACAGAGAAGAAGATTGATGATGCAGCGATTATTCGCATAGAGCAGCTCTATCCATTCCCACACAAAGCGTTGACCGCTGAATTGAAGAAATATCCAAAGTTAGAAGAGGTAGTGTGGTGTCAGGATGAACCGCAAAACCAAGGTGCATGGTTCTTTGTGCAACACAACATCTTGGAAAACATGTCTGACAGTATGAGGTTGGCTTATGCAGGTCGTCCTGCATCTGCTTCACCTGCTTGTGGATATGCGCATCTTCACCAAGAACAGCAGAAGTCTCTTCTCAATGCGGCATTTGCCAAATTAAAAGGTTATGTGATCACGAAATAATCGTTTTCATTACTCAACATACATATTTATAAACAGGATTAATCATGGCTATTTTCGAAGTTAAAGTTCCACAACTCTCAGAATCAGTTGCTGAGGCAACTTTATTGCAATGGAAAAAGAAGGTTGGTGATGCGGTTGGTCAAGACGAGATCTTGATCGAAATCGAAACAGATAAAGTGGTTCTTGAAGTACCAGCACCTTCTGCTGGTGTATTGACAGAGATCGTAGTGGCTGATGGTGGCACTGTCGTTGCAGAGCAGTTGATTGCAAAAATTGATAGTACTGCAGTAGCCTCTGCAGCTCCAGCCGCTGCCGCTCCTGCTCCTGCTGCAGCACCAGCAGCCGCTCCAGCTAAAGCTGCAGCGCCAGCAGCGAAAGCTTCAGGTGCAGCTGCGTCACCATCAGCAAGCAAGATCCTTGCTGAAAAGGGTGTAGATGCAAGTCAAGTTGCCGGCTCTGGTCGTGATGGCCGCATTACCAAAGGTGATGCATTAAATGCCTCTGCAGGCGGCGCTAAATCTGCTGCATTGCCAAGCGCACCAATTCCAACTGGTGACCGTCCAGAAGAGCGCGTTCCAATGAGCCGCTTACGTGCTCGTATTGCAGAACGTTTGCTTGAGTCACAGGCTAACAATGCCATATTGACCACATTCAATGAAGTCAACATGGGTCCAGTGATCGCATTGCGTAACAAGTACAAAGATCAGTTTGAAAAGACTCATGGCGTCAAACTAGGCTTTATGTCTTTCTTCGTTAAAGCAGCTACCCATGCTCTGAAGAAATTCCCATTACTCAATGCTTCCGTTGATGGCAATGACATTGTTTACCACGGTTACTTTGATATCGGTATCGCTGTGAGCTCACCGCGCGGCTTGGTGGTTCCGATTCTGCGTGACGTTGATCAAATGAATTTGGCTGACATTGAGAAGAAGATTGCAGAGTTTGGTGTTAAGGCTCGTGAGGGTAAGTTGTCGATTGAAGAGTTGACTGGCGGTACATTCTCCATCTCTAACGGTGGTGTATTCGGATCAATGCTCTCCACACCAATCATCAACCCACCACAATCAGCGATTCTCGGTATTCATGCAACTAAAGACCGTGCTGTAGTTGAAAACGGTCAAGTTGTGGTTCGCCCAATTAATTACCTAGCTTTGTCTTATGACCATCGCATCATTGACGGTCGAGAGGCTGTGCTTGGATTGGTTGCCATGAAGGATGCTTTAGAAGATCCTTCGCGTCTTCTCCTTGATTTGTAAGAAGGGAAGATCATGAGCCAAGCTTTTGATGTACTCGTAATTGGTGGTGGCCCTGGTGGCTATATCGCTGCAATCCGCGCAGCGCAACTCGGTTTTAAGGTTGCCTGTGCCGAATCTAATGCTTATGACGATCCTAAGGGTGAGCCACGCTTAGGTGGTACTTGCTTAAACGTAGGTTGTATTCCGTCTAAAGCCTTGTTGGCGTCCTCCGAAGAATTCGAGAAGATTGGTCATCATGCTGCTGATCATGGCATCAAAGTTGGCTCAGTCAGCATTGATTCCAAGAAGATGGTTTCTCGTAAAGATGACATCGTTACCAAGATGACTGGCGGTATTCAATATTTGTTCCGCAAGAACAAGATTACTTTGCTAAAAGGTCATGCTTCTTTTGAAGGCAAGGGTGCTGATGGCTATCAAGTCAAAATTGATGGCAAAGACAAAGAGACTGTTTCTGCGAAGAATGTGATTATTGCTACTGGATCTAAAGCACGTCACCTACCTGGCTTGCCAGTAGATAACGTCTTGATCTGTGATAACGAAGGTGCCCTGAAGTTTGATTCTGTGCCTAAGAAACTTGGCGTGATTGGCGCCGGCGTCATTGGATTGGAGCTTGGTTCTGTATGGCGTCGCCTCGGTTCTGAAGTGACTGTGCTTGAGGCATTACCTTCATTCTTGGCTGCTTGCGATGTCAGTATTGCCAAAGAAGCACAAAAGCTTTTCGTAAAACAAGGTTTGAACATCAATATGGGTGTGAAGATCGGTGATGTTAAGGCAGATAAGAAAGGTGTAGTGGTTAACTACACCGATAGCGCTGGTAAAGCTGCCAAATTAGAGTGTGATCGCTTGATCGTGTCTGTAGGTCGCATTCCAAACACTGACAAATTAGGCCTAGAAAAGATTGGCCTCAAGGTAGATGAGCGTGGTTTTATTCCAATTGATGATCATACTTGCGCAACTGCAGCGCCTGGTGTTTACGCGGTAGGTGACGTAGTGCGTGGGCCAATGTTGGCTCACAAAGCAGAAGACGAAGGTGTTTTGGCTGCTGAAGTGATTGCTGGACAAAAACCTCATATTGATTACAACTGCATTCCTTGGGTGATCTACACCGATCCTGAAATTGCTTGGGTTGGTAAAACAGAGCAAGCACTTAAAGAGGCAGGCGTTGCTTATAAAGCAGGTCAATTCCCATTTGCAGCTAACGGACGGGCCTTAGGTATGGGCCGCTCCGATGGCTTTATCAAAGTATTGGCTGATGCGAAAACCGATGAGATTCTCGGTGTTCACATCATTGGGCCAAATGCTTCTGATTTAATCGCTGAAGCCGCTGTAGCCATGGAATTCAAAGCAGCAGCAGAAGATATTGCACGTATCTGTCATCCGCACCCAAGCTTGTCAGAATTGATGCGCGAAGCAGCATTAGCGACAGATCAACGCGCACTCAATATGTAATTGAAAACTATTGAGTATTACAAGCAGGAATTAAAAGCGCGCGGGTATCACAGCGATCCCGCGCAGCTTCGTGCTGTTGAGCGTTTGCAACAATGCGAGGATGAATGGATTGCATACAAGGAAATCCGCAGCAACACTCTCAAGAAAAAAATCTTCAAGCCCAATCTCCCTCGCGGACTGTATTTATGGGGTGGTGTAGGGCGAGGTAAATCGTTCTTGATGGACTGCTTCTACGCAGCCTCGCCACTAGAGAAAAAGATCCGCATCCACTTTCATGAATTCATGCGCGAAGTGCATCGTGAGTTGCATGAGCTCTCGGGCCTCTCAGATCCGTTAGACGAGCTTGCAAAGCGGATATCCAAGCGTTACCGCTTAATATGTTTTGATGAGTTTCACATCAATGACATTGCCGACGCGATGATTCTATATCGTCTACTCGATGCGTTATTTGCTGATCGGGTTCAATTTGTGATGACCTCAAATTACCGCCCAGACCAACTCTATCCAAATGGCTTGCATCGTGATCGTTTGATTCCGGCCATCAAGTTGCTTGAAGAAAAGTTAGATGTTCTAAACGTGGATGCAGGCAATGATTACCGCCGCGTACAGATGGCACAAGTTGAGGCCTACTTAACGCCTGTGAATGCAGAAACGCAGGCGACCTTGGGTCAAATGTTTCAAACGCTGATTGGCAATCAAAAAGAAGCTCGCAGCCCAGTCTTGTATATTGAGTCCCGCGAGTTACGACCACTTCATATGGCTGATGGTGTAGTGTGGTTTGATTTTCAAACTCTGTGTTGTGGACCTCGTTCACAAAATGACTATTTAGAAATCGCAAATCAGTTTCATACGGTCATTTTGTCTGGAGTGCCTTATATGCCACCCAGAATGACCAATGAAGCACGCCGTTTTATTTGGTTAATTGATGTGCTGTATGACCACAAAATTAAGCTCATCTTGTCAGCTGAGGTCCCAGCCCCAGATTTATACACAGAAGGCCAAATTACCGCAGAATTCTCAAGAACGGTGTCCCGCTTGATTGAGATGCAGTCTCGTGACTACCTTGATGCGCCACGCCGGGTAATTGATACCAGCTTGACCTAAAATAGGGTCATGAGTAGCTTATCCACCTTAAATGCCGATTTACATTGCCACTCTGTGGTCTCTGATGGCACCTTGACGCCCGAAGCTTTGGCTGTGCGTGCCAAGGCTAATGGCGTAACTTTATGGGCGCTAACTGATCATGATGAGTTAGGCGGTCAACAGCGTGCTAAAGCCGCAGCCAGCGCAATCAATCTGGACTACTTGGCTGGCGTAGAAATCTCTGTTACTTGGATGGGGCAAACGATTCATATTGTGGGTCTGGGTATTGATGCTAATCATCAAGGCATCATTGAGGGTTTGCGCAGTACCCGTGCAGGACGCGGTAATCGTGCCAAGTTAATGGCTGAGCAATTGCTCAAAGTTGGAATTCCGGGTGCTTATGAAGGCGCCTTACATTTCGCAGGTAATCATGATTTGATTTCGAGAACGCACTTTGCGAGGTATTTGGTTGAGCAGGGTGTTTGTAAGGACACGGAGCATGTCTTCAAAAATTATTTGGTAGAAGATAAGCCTGGCTATGTACCCCATATGTGGGCCAAATTAGATGATGCTGTATCGTGGATTAAGGCTGCAGGCGGTGTCGCTGTTATTGCACATCCAGGTCGCTATAACTTTAATGCGATGCAGATGGACGAGCTGTACAAGCACTTTAAAGAGCTAGGGGGTCTTGGCATCGAGGTCATTACTGGTAGTCATAGTCCAGACCAATACAAGACCTATGCCAAGATTGCACAGCAATATGGATTTTTGGCATCCCGCGGTTCTGATTTTCATGATCCAAATGAAAGCCATATTGACTTGGGCACCTTGCCGCATTTGCCAGATCATCTAACACCAGTTTGGTCTGTATTCCATTAATTTCAATTCACAATAAAGACAAAGAAAAACGATGTTTGCTGAACGTGTTCTATCTGGTATGCGGCCTACGGGCAATTTGCATCTTGGTCATTACCATGGTGTATTAAAGAATTGGGTGCGCCTGCAATCTGAATATCCCTGCTTCTTCTTTGTTGCTGACTGGCATGCATTAACCACTCACTATGAAACCCCAGATGTGATTGAGCAATCCGTTTGGGATATGGTGATTGATTGGTTAGCAGCTGGTGTCGACCCAAATCAAGCAACTTTATTTATTCAAAGTAAAGTGCCTGAGCATGCAGAACTATTTCTATTGCTCTCAATGGGTACTCCATTAGGCTGGTTAGAGCGGGTTCCAACCTACAAAGATCAGATTGAGAAGCTCAAAGAAAAAGATCTGCAGACTTATGGTTTCCTGGGCTACCCATTGCTACAGGCTGCCGATATCTTGATATACCGTGCACAGCATGTCCCAGTAGGTGAAGATCAGGTGCCCCATGTGGAAATGACTCGTGAAGTTGCGCGTCGCTTTAACTACCTTTATGGTCGCGAGCCTGGTTTTGAAGAGAAGGCACTTGAGGCTGTGAAAAAACTTGGCAGTAAACGTGCCAAGATGTATTTAGAGTTACGAGTTGCATTCCAAGAGCGTGGCGATGATGAGGCCCTAGAACAAGCTAAGGCGCTACTACAAGAGGCTCAAAGTTTATCGATGGCAGATCGTGAACGACTCTTTGGTTTCCTCGAGGGCGCACGCAAAATTATTCTGCCTGAACCTCAAGCATTGCTTACTTCAGCCTCACGCATGCCAGGCATTGACGGACAAAAAATGTCTAAGTCTTATGGCAACACCATTAGCATTCGTGAGCAACCAGAAGAAGTGATTAAAAAGATTCGAACCATGCCAACCGATCCCGCTCGTGTGCGCAGAACAGATGCTGGTGATCCTGCGCGCTGTCCGGTATGGCAATTACATACCGTTTATTCCAGTGAAGAGACAAAGCAGTGGGTGGATAAGGGTTGCAAATCTGCCGGTATTGGATGCTTGGAATGCAAGCAACCTGTGATTGATGCAATCTTGGCAGAGCAACAGCCTATGTTTGAACGTGCTCAAAAATATTTGGATGACCCCAGCTTATTACGCTCCATCATTGCAGACGGTTGCGATAAGGCCCGTAAGGTTGCCCAAGAAACGATGCGCGAGGTTCGTGAAGCAATGGGCTTAGCATACGATTAAGGCGTCCCTCATAGTGAATCATCATGATGCTCAAATAAACGCTTCACCTTGGGTGAAGCGTTTTGCTTCTCAGATCCCCAAAGATGGTTTGGTTCTAGATCTTGCTTGCGGGGGCGGTCGCCATACAAACTATTTAGCGCAATTGGGATATTCGGTCATGGCCGTCGATCAGGATGTGACTGCACTTGAGCAAAACAAGCATTTCCTGGTTGAGACGAGATCTCTGAATTTAGAGCTTGAGGAATGGCCCCTAGAGAACCTGCAATTTAGTGGCATCGTGGTGACGAATTACTTATACCAACCCCATATGGATCGCTTGCCCTCTATGCTGGCTCAGGGAGGCATTTTGATCTACGAAACCTTCGCTCAGGGCAATGCCCAGTTTGGAAAACCATCTAACCCTAATTTCCTTTTAAATACAGGGGAATTGCTCAATTTTGCAGGTCGCCACAGCATGAAAGTCCTCGCCTACGAGGACATTTATACAGACGAACCCAAACCAGCTATGGTTCAGCGCCTATGTGCTGTAAAAGCAGGGTAAAAAGGGCGCATTCCGTTACAATTTCAGGGTTAAGACAGCTAAAAAATCGGTATACGTTCGGTGATCAATACAGCCCATTCCAAAGGTAGTAAAAAGACCATTTCTGGCAGCATGCCGGCAATCGTCACACCCATGTTTGAAGATGGTAGCTTGGACTTTTCTAGCCTGAAATCTTTGCTTGATTGGCATGTCGCTGAAGGTACCGACGGGATTGTTATTGTTGGTACCAGCGGCGAATCTCCAACGGTTTCCGTAGAAGAGCATTGCGAGTTAATTCGTGTCACGGTTGATCATATTGCAGGTCGCATTCCGGTGATTGCTGGCACTGGTGGTAATTCCACTGCCGAGGCAATTGAATTGACTGAGTTTGCCAAAAAGGTTGGTGCTGATGCAAGCTTGCAAGTCGTTCCCTATTACAACAAGCCTACCCAAGAGGGTATGTATGCACACTTCAAGAAGATTGCCGAGTCAGTAGATTTGCCAGTCATTTTGTATAACGTGCCAGGCCGAACCGTTGCTGATTTGGCTGGAGATACCGTGGTTCGCCTAGCAGCTGTGCCAGGGGTGATTGGAATTAAAGATGCCACTGGTAGCCTAGAGCGCAGCACCTTATTGATTAATGAGCTTAAGCACGCTGGGCATAGCAATTTCTCAGTATTTTCTGGTGATGACCTCACTGCAGCTATGTTGATGCTGATGGGCGGCAAGGGAAATATCTCTGTTACCGCCAATGTGGCGCCACGTCTGATGCATGAGTTATGTGTTGCTGCCATGTCTGATGACGTAAAGCGCACGCGCGAAATCCAATACCAATTGATTACAGTGCATAAAGCGATGTTCACCGAAGCTAACCCTATTCCGGTTAAGTGGGCTCTCCATGAAATGGGCAAGATTACCGCTGGTATTCGTTTGCCCTTAACCCCTTTAAGCAACTCACTAAGAGAGCCTTTGAAGGCAGCATTAAAACAGGCCAACTTACTATGAAGAATTTGTTTTTACTCTCACGCAGAACCCTCGCGGTGGCAGCATTGCTTACAGCAGCCTTTACTTTGATTTCATGTAAGTCTGTCACCAGCAGCGATACAGTCGACTATAAGAGTTCAGGTGCAGTTCGTGGCCCTAATTTGTCTTATCCACCTGATTTAATTACCGCTCAAGCAGATCGTCGTTATATCGTTCAGGACGGTACAGCCACGATGTCTGAGTACAATGCGGCCGTCAAGAAGTCGGCCCAAATGAGAAGCAATGTGATGACTGGCATTCCAGGAATGCGCATTGCAAAAGACGGTGAGCGCAGGTGGTTAGTGGTTGAAAAGCCAGCGCCTGAGTTATATCCACAAGTAAAAGATTTTTGGCAAGAGAATGGTTTCCTATTGGTAGTAGATTCACCATCTACTGGGATTATGGAAACCGACTGGGCTGAAAATCGTGCCAAGATCGCACAGGACTGGATTCGCTCCACAATCGGCGGCGCAATTGATTCTATTTATGACACTGGTGAGCGAGATAAGTACAAGACCCGCCTAGAAGTGAGTAAGCCTGGTGAAACGGAAATCTACATCACACAGCGCGGCGCAATTGAGAAGTGTGTAACGGATACTACGGGCGCATGTCTCTCGACCATCTGGACACCACGCCCTAATGATCCAGAGTTAGAGGCAGTATTTTTAGCTCGCTTGATGGAGCGGCTTGGTATGACGCAAGAGCAGGCTAAAGCCATGGTTGCCACTCCTTTAGGGCCGAAGACACCTAAAGCAAAGTTTGTCGAAGAGGCTGGGAATAAAGGCTTTATTGAGCTGAGCGTTGGTTTTGATCGCTCTTGGCGAGACGTGGGTCTGGCCTTAGATCGCTCGAACTTTACCGTTGAAGATCGCAATCGTTCCGAGGGTATTTATTTTGTTCGCTACGTAAATGCAAAAGATGTTGGTGATACAAAAGGTTTCTTTTCTAATCTATTTAGCAGCAAAGACGACTCAAAACTTCAAGCCAAGAAGTACCGGGTAGTTGTAAAGAGTACGGGCGATAACTCTGCCATTGTCTTTGTGCAAGATGGGGAAGGTAAACCTGAAAATACGCCGGCAGGTATTCAGTTACTCACGATTTTGACGGATCAGCTATCGAAGTAAGGCATTGGACAAAATAAAAAAGCCGCTTTTCAGCGGCTTTTTTTCTTCAAGAAGAAGATTACTTCTTAGCGTCAGCAGCAGGAGCTTCAGCAGCAGGAGCAGCAGGAGCAGCAGCAGGAGCTTCAGCAGCAGGAGCAGCAGGAGCTTCAGCAGGCTTTGCTTCTTCTTTTTTACCGCAAGCGGCCAAAGCGATAGCTAACATTGCAGCGAATACGAGTGACTTCTTCATTTGTAATTTCCTCTTAAAAATATTGAACACCAATTATCGATAATTGTTGTGGGAGGTACCGAGGGCAAATCCCTAGGTAGTTTCCTGTAATTATTATAGCCATACCTTTATTAATCCTCGAAAATTAGCCAGCCTGCCAGGTAGGCTTCGTAGAGGCTTGTTTTATCAATACTTTTTAGTTGTTGAGTGACCAGCCGCTTATTAGCTGAAAGGGTACTCCAGGCCGCGGCAACCGAAGGTGGCTGACCCTTGGTGACATTATCACCATTGCAAAACACCTGTTTCCCAAGGCTCAAAATGCGTGTTTGAGGGTTTGGCAGTAAGGCAGTCTTGGCCAATTTCAGTAAAAACTGTTTTGGTGAAAGACAATTCTTAGGCCCATCAAAATATGCTTGTTGCTTCGGCTCAGATAGATAGGCGGCGATTCCTGGCAAAAACCGATCAATCTGATGAAGTTGCAGTGTATCAAGCTGAGTTTTTAATTGTTTAATGAGCTCATCTGGCAATTGTTCTGCATTGGCGGTAGCTAATTGCTGTGGGTCGGCAAATTTGTTTTCTAACTCGGGTAGCTGCTCTAGAGATTCTGCAAGTCGCCATAAACCTTCTTGGAGTAATTCTTTAAAGCTTGGCGAGCGAAAGCCAACTGACCAAGTTTGACAACCGCTATCTAAAGCGATGCCATCATGAGCCACTTGAGGTGGAAGATAGAGCATGTCGCCAGGCTCTAAGATCCATTCTTGTTCATGTTTGAAGTTTTTTAAGATCTTCAAAGGTAAATTGGGGTTGAGGCTAAGATCCTTCTGCTCAGAGATACACCATTGCCTTCTACCTGACATCTGGATTAAAAAAACATCATAAGAATCAAAGTGGGGGCCAACGCCGCCACCAATACCCGCAATACTGATCATGAGGTCATCTAGACGCGCATCGGGGATGAAACGAAACCAGGAAAGTATTTTTGCTGCTGCGGGGTGATGGGCTTCCATACCTTGGAGCAGTAGGGTCCAATCGGACCTATCTATTTTGGGAATTGATTTGTTAGTAAATGGACCATGATCTAAGTGCCATGGTTTGGATTGAATCAGTCGTGACTCAACTTCCTCTTGACCTGCAAAATGAACTATTTCTTCATAGGAGATTGGGCTGTCTAATACTTCATCATTTTTGGCTGAGAGCGCAAAGGCTGGAATAGCGCCCCGGACAAGCAATGGCTTTTTGTGCCAATACTGTTTCATAAACCGATCGGGGCTGATTCCCCCCAATAATGCCCAAGGCTGCTTTAGGGGCAGGTTTTGAGGGGCTTGGGGTGGCTGATAGGGCTTGCTCAAGTAAAATGCAGTCATAAAGTAAAGGCTAGTGTTAACTCATTAAAAACGAATGTACGACAAATTGCGCATGAAAATTGAAAAAAATACCATCGTATCCCTTCGCTATAAGCTGACTGATGCACAGAACAATGTCATCGAGGAGCCAGATTCTCCGATGGTATACCTGCATGGTGGCTATGAGGGTACTTTTCCTAAGATTGAGTCTTTATTAGACGGTCAAGATGTTGGCTACGAAGCAACCATTCAATTGGAGCCAAACGAAGCCTTTGGTGAATACGATCCAGAGTTGCTCAAGATTGAGCCCCGGACGCGCTTTCCAGAGCCTCTTGAAGTGGGTATGCAATTTGAAGGTGTTCCAGACTCTGATGCTGATGAAGAATCGGAGGATATTTCTGCGTCCGCAGATGATTCAGATGATGCCGATGATGAGCCGCTCATTTATACAGTGACTGATGTTGCAGATAACCAAGTAGTTTTGGATGGTAACCATCCGCTGGCTGGCATGGCTTTACGATTCTGGGTGCAAGTAGAGGATGTGCGTGCAGCTACTGAGGATGAAATTGAAAATCGACACCCCGATGGCGGGGAGAACTTTAGCTTTGGCATGCCTAATGAAGATTCGGAAGATGCTGATGAGGAAGATTACCTCGAGCAGGCTTTAGGGCTGCAAGGTCAAGCTCCACGCACCTTGCATTAAGTCACTCCAATTATTCCTTAAGCCATTCTTTGATGGCGCCAAGGTCACGCTTGGTATCGCTGCTCCCTAAAGTTTCGGTTGGGCTATTACTTAGTCTAGCTAGAGCTTTCTCAAGCTGAGCAATTTTGGCTTCTTGCTCGATGGTCGCATCAATTAAGCCTTTCAATGCCATAGACACAGGATCATCAACATTTGGCGTTACACCATAAGCAGAAAAATATTCTTTGGTTTTACTGTCAGCACTTTGAGGCAAGTCTGGATGCAGAATGCGCGCAGGTATGCCAACCGCTGTTGCGCCTGGGGGGATTTCTTTTAGGACTACTGCATTGGAACCAACGCGTGCGCCATCACCAACCGTAAAGCCACCAAGTACTTTTGCGCCGGCGCTGATTACAACCCCTTTACCAAGAGTGGGGTGACGCTTAACACCTTTGTAGAGTGACGTACCACCTAAGGTCACACCCTGGTAGATCGTGCAATCATCCCCAATTTCAGTGGTCTCGCCAATCACAATCCCAAGACCATGATCTAAAAAAACGCGACGACCAATTTTTGCTCCCGGATGAATTTCTATTCCGGTAATAAAGCGCGACACCATTGAAAGTACGCGAGCGATCCACTTCAATCCCAGGTTCCATAGGAAGTGGGAGAGGCGATGAAACCAAACCGCATGTAAGCCTTGATAGCAGGTAATCACCTCAAGGCGATTTCTTGCGGCAGGATCTCGAACGATGATGGAGTCGACTTGGTCGAAGAGGGAATTAAACATTATGAGATTTTAACGGGGCTGGCTTATTTTCTCAGGAGCATCTGTTTTGCAATGCCACGTAACAGGTCAATCTCCTCCTTATGAAGGTGACTACGAGCAAATAAGGCCTCTAGGCGTGGCATCAGTTTCTTGGGGTTGGCAGGATCTAGATAGCCTATGGCTTCTAAGCCCTCACGCCAGTGACTTAGCATGGCAGCCACTGCTGCTGGATCGGCAAGGTCCGATGATTCGGCACGAGGGTTTAGATTCATTGATTTGCCCTCTGAAAGCGTCTCTCTGAGGCTAAACGCACAGACCATGAGGGCTTGCGCAAGATTTAAGGAAGGGTAGTCTGGATTGGCGTCCAGCCACACGCGATGGGTGCAAAGGGAAAGATGGTGATTCTCAAGGCCAGTTCTCTCGGGGCCAAAAACGAGGGCGACCTTGCCCTTGTTCTGCACGATTTGAGCAATGAGCTGGCGGGCTGACTTCCAATCTAAAGCCGGTGGTCCAAATTCACGTTCACGGCTGGTTAAGCCCAGCACCAATGAGCAACCTTGTACAGCGCTATCTAATGAGTCTGATTCTATTGCTGCCTCGAGAAGGTCAGTAGCACCACTAGCGAGGGCAATAGCTTCAGGCTGAGTAGTCATTCCGCTGATTTTGGGCTTGATCAGACGTAGGTCATTAAAGCCCATGGTTTTGAGGGCGCGCGCTGCTGAACCCACATTACCGGGATGGCTTGTTTCTACAAGAACCCAGCGAAGTAGGTGAGCTTGATCGTTATTCATGGGTTTCTAGCTAGCGAGTATCAAGTACAAAATGCAAATCGTTTAGAATCAGGGTATTAGCCTCGTATTGTCATGCAGTTTGGGCAATATCACAGGCTCGTTCTTATTTAATTTGTCCATCAATACTATGCATCCCATGTTAAATGTGGCCATCAAGGCCGCCCGTCGTGCTGGAACCGTGATAAATCGCGCTTCTCTCAATTTAGAACGTCTACAGGTTGATCGCAAACAGCACAATGATTTTGTGACTGAGGTGGACAAAGCCGCAGAAGCGGCCATCATCGAAACCCTGAGTGAAGCTTATCCAACCCATGGATTTTTGGCTGAAGAAACAGGCGAACACAATACCGATGCAGAGAATGTATGGATTATTGATCCATTAGATGGCACAACCAACTTCATTCATGGCTTTCCGCAATATGCAGTCTCAATTGCATTGGCAGTCAATGGCGTGATTCAACAGGCAGTTGTTTACGACCCAACTCGTGATGAACTCTTTACTGCCACGCGTGGTGCTGGCGCCTATTTAGATCGCCGTCGTTTGCGCGTTGGTTCACAAGATCGTTTAGCGAATTCTTTAATCGGCACTGGCTTTCCTTATCGCGAAGATCAAGACTTAGAGAAGTATCTCAAGATCTTTAGCGAGATGAGCCGTCAATGCGCAGGCTTGCGTCGTCCCGGTGCGGCTTCGTTGGATTTGGCTTATGTTGCAGCCGGTCGTTACGATGGTTTTTTTGAGAGTGATCTCAAGCCATGGGATATGGCGGCAGGTGCCTTGCTCATTACTGAGGCAGGTGGCTTGATTGGAAACTACCGTGGTGAAGAAGGATTTTTGAAAAGCGGTGAAGTGATGGCCGCTAATCCACGCATCTACGCTCAGATGGTGCAGTGCCTCTCCAAATACTCAGCTTCTTGAACTTTATCTAGGCTTTAGCAAACCTTAATTAAATCAATAGAACGGACGCCCTGATCATTTATCAGAAGTGCGTTCGCTCGCGGGCGCGCACCTTCAGGGTGATCTAAGTCCCAATCAGATAATACCCAGCGTTGCCATATTTGCTCACCTGAGGATTCTTGGTGGTGTGCGGGAAGATGGGTGTGCCCATGAATCAACTTATCGCAAGCATGGCTTCTGAGGCTGGCTGCGCAGGCGTCAAGTGTTACATTGGCCTTGATTTGATTCTGCCGATAGGAGATCTTAGCGTTGCGTTGATACTGAGCATGACTGTTAGCGCGTAAATGATTTGCGATGGCACGGCGCCAAGCGATGGGAAAAGCTAGAAAGAGCTTTTGAACCCAACGCTTTCTGGTCCAGGTTCGAAATACTTGATAACCCACATCGGCTGTACAGAGTGCATCACCATGAGCAAGCAAATATTGATGGCCAGCAATCTTCACAAGAGATGGATCTACTAGGACTGTCATGCCAGTCTTCTTCAAGAATGACGAGCCAACTAAGAAATCCCGGTTACCGTGAAGGTAATACGTTTTGGTTTTGGTGGAGAGGTTCGCAAGAGCGCTTTTTACTTCTTGCAGAAAAGGGGATTGGGATGCAGCGTCATCGCCAACCCAATATTCAAATAAATCACCTAGGATGAAGACCGCCTCTACTTGCGAGACATCTTTTTCACAGAAGTCAAAAAAGCGCTGCGCCGTCAAGGGCATTGACGGCGTCAGGTGAAGATCTGAGATGAGCAGTGCGCTCGCGTGCTGAGGGATCATTCCTCGAGGACGGAAGCCTTCTCAATGACTACATCTTCTTCTGGAACGTCTTGATGAAAGCCAGAATTGCCAGTCTTCACTTTGCGAATGGTATCAACCACATCCATACCATCTGTCACTTTCCCAAATACAGCATAGCCCCAGCCTTGAGCGTTTGGTGCAGTATGGTTCAAGAAATCGTTGTCATTAACGTTAATGAAAAACTGCGCAGTTGCAGAATGGGGATCGCTGGTGCGAGCCATTGCAATCGTGCCACGCTCATTCTTGAGTCCGTTATTTGCTTCGTTTTCAATTTCAGCGCCGGTAGGTTTTTGTTTCATTCCGGCAGTCATGCCGCCGCCTTGGATCATGAAATTGTTAATCACGCGGTGAAAGATCGTGCCGTCGTAGTGGCCGCTCTTCACGTATTGTAAAAAGTTTTCAACACTCTTAGGCGCCTTCGCAGCATCGAGAGTTAAGGTGATTTCACCCTTATTCGTTTTTAGTAGTACCTTCGCCATTATTGGATTTACCTTCAGAGGGGTTAGTGGATGGATTGCTTAAAGCAGGATTGGAATTAGAGCCTTTAGATTGAGGCTTTAATAAATTCAGAAGATATTTAGCGCGATTGGTATATAGACGTTGATTGAGCTGGGTATTGGCTGCAGCCTCTTCATAGGCCTTGACACCCAATCGGACATAGACTTCGCCTAAATTAGCGGCGGCAGAGCTGTAGCTGGGACGTAGTTTGAGGGCAAGCTCTAAATAGTCACGCGCTTCAATCCACTGATCTTGATTGGCTGCAATTGCCGCCAGGTTGTTATAGGGCTCAGGTAGCTCTGGAAATTGTTGAGTAATTTCAATTAAAGTTTTTTTGGCGTTACCAAAATCACGCAATTCAATTTGCAAGCGCGCTTTAACGTAACGTAGTTGTACATTGCGTGGCGTCTTTTTGAGCTTGGTATTAATTAGATCAATCGCATCTTGATATTTACGTGCCTTGACTAATTTTTCTACATCCGATGGCACCGCATTCTTAGTGACTGGATCTGGTTCAATGATCAAGAAGGATAAGAATGGAACGCCAACAGTCTCAGATAGTTCCGGATTGAGAGGGTTGTATGGGGCATCGGTAGAGAGTCTTGGGGGATCGGTTGGCCCATAACTTCCCAAGTAGGCTTGCGTTTGTGCTTGAGGTGAGCTTGCCGCTTGTTTGTTAGCCGCAGCGATTTCAGCATTTGCTAGCTGTTGAGCAGGGGTGCTACACCCAGTCACTAGTAAGAGGCTAGAGACAACGGCTAATGCCGTAAAAAGTATGGGGATCGGCGCTTTAAGGGTTGCAAACATAAGGGAAGGGGTAAAAAACTGGCTCATTCGATATACTCAGCGCTCAGTCTAACAAATTGGCGCTACTTGCCTCACCTTTATAGCCCTATGCTGCAAATCTATAACACTCTTAGCCGTTCAAAACAGGTTTTTAAGCCCATCGTACCGGGCAAGGTGAAGATGTATGTCTGCGGCATGACTGTCTACGATTTTTGCCATATTGGTCATGCCAGGGTCATGATCGTATTTGATATGGTGGTTCGCTGGCTAAGATCCAGTGGCTATGAGGTTCTTTATGTGCGCAATATCACTGATATTGACGATAAAATCATCAATCGCGCTATCGAGAATGGCGAACCAATTTCAGTCTTAACGAATCGCTTTATTGATGCAATGCACGCCGACTCCGATGAATTGGGTCTCATGCATCCAGATCAAGAGCCGCGCGCTACTGACTACATCAAACAGATGCAGGGCATGATTGGCAAGCTTATCGAGCATGAATTGGCTTATCAAGCTGAAGATGGCGATGTCAATTTTGCAGTGCGGTTATTGCCACGTTATGGTCAGCTCTCCGGCAAAACACTGGATGAACTGAATGCAGGCGAGCGCGTTGCTGTAGGTGGCGGCAAGCGAGATCCACTCGACTTTGTGCTCTGGAAGAGCGCCAAGCCCGAAGAGCCGGCAGATACGCGTTGGAGCTCACCATGGGGTGAAGGTCGCCCTGGTTGGCATATCGAGTGCTCGGCTATGTCCTGTGACTTACTTGGCGAGCATTTTGATATTCATGGTGGTGGGGCTGATTTGCAATTCCCACATCACGAAAATGAAATCGCGCAAAGCGAGGGCGCTATGTATGGGCAAAACCGCAAAGAGGATGACGCCCCCTTTGTAAATTACTGGATGCACAACGGCCACATCCGGGTTAACGAAGAGAAGATGTCTAAGTCTTTGGGTAACTTCTTCTTAATTCGGGATGTATTGAAGAGTTTTGATGCTGAGGTATTGCGTTTCTTTATGCTCAAGGCGCATTACCGAAGCCCAATTAACTATAGCGATGCGCAACTAGAAGAGGCGCGCGCTGGATTGGTTAGGTTATATACCGCATTGTCGCAAGCAGCACATTCTGCGAACCTTACCCTTGATGTGAATAATCCTTGGGCCAAGCGCTTTGCTGATGCAATGAATGATGATTTCAATACGCCTGAGGCGATTGCCGTCTTGTTTGATTTGGCTAGTGAAGTCAATCGTGCACAAGGCGAAGAAAAGCAGTTACTTGCAGGTACCCTGAAGTCCTTAGGTGGAGTGCTTGATTTCTTGCAAAGAGATCCTACCGCTTTCTTGCAATCAGGGTCTAAGGGTCAAGCTGGTTTGAGTCCTGCACAAATTGAAGATCAAATTGCCGCACGCGTTGCTGCCAAACAAGCTAAAGATTTTGCTAAAGCGGACCTCATTCGCAAAACATTGCTTGAACAGGGTGTGGTTTTAGAAGATAAACCTGGCGGTATTACCGAATGGCGAAGAGCATAGTGTCAGCTGTAAAAGAAGAATCTATCCTTCAAGAGGTAGCCCCTGATTATTGGGAGCAGGCTTGTCAAGAGTTGATGAAGCATGACCGCATTCTCAAGAAGCTCATTCCTAAATGCGGATCTGGTTTTTTAGTGACGCGTGGTGATGCATTTACTACTTTAGCCAGAGCGATTGTTGGTCAACAAATTTCAGTTGCAGCTGCGCAAACAGTGTGGGATCGTGTACTCCTAGCCAGTAAGAAAAAAGTAAACCCA